>NZ_CP040812.1:1554886-1865864 GCF_006159205.1 Antarcticibacterium flavum
AATTTATGCCCCTGATCAGAATGTACAAATTGAACGATATTGCAATCATAATAAAGATAAGAACCAAGTGTTTTATCTTACTCTTGAAGGAGAAGAGCCAGGAAAAGAGAGCCGGGGAGATTTGAAACCTGGAGAAAATTTTCATCTTTTGAGTTATGCCGATGATATAGTAGATTGGTTAACGGCATGTGCTAAAGAAGCCTGTAATCTTCCAATTATTCGAGAGAGTATCCAGCAGTATATCATACTCATCAAAAAATTAACTAACCAACTTACCGATAATAAAATGGCAGCGGAAATCCAAAAGCTTATTGCTGAAAATTACACCACGACTAAAACCCTTGCAGCAAACTTAAAAACAGTTGAATTAGAATATACTAAACTCTTTTTAAATGAAATAAAAGGTGAGCTCGAAAAAGAATTACAGGATGGATGGTCAGTAGAGGTCTATGATGATTTGGAAGAAGCCTGGACAGGCCTTTATATTAGTCATAAGGATTGGCCGGAAAATGTATATGTAAAACTTGAAGGACAGTCAAAGGTTCCCTGGAGTGATAGTATTTATGGAATTATTGGAAATGAAAAGGTTTGTAATCGTAAACAACTAAATGATGAACTGTCTAATGTAGAATTTCTACAGGAAGGCTTTAAGTCGAATAAGGTGTGGCCGTTTTATAAAACTGTCCTTCATTTCAGCAATGATGAGGCACGTGCTGTTTTATTTATTGAGAATAAAAGAAAAGAACTTGTTTTAGATCTCTCTGAAAAATTTCTGGAATTGGCAAAAGCCTGTGAAGAGCCTTTGAAAAAAGTGCATCTAACGAATAATGTAAATGGCACTCAAGTTTCTTTAAACTAAATAAAAAGGATTTGAGCTACCAATCTGAAGCAGTATTAGAAAACAACCTGGTCAAACAGCTGGAGACCCAGGGCTACGAAAGAGTGCAGGTGAATTCTGAGGCTTCGGTATTGGCGAATCTTAAAAGTCAGCTGGAGGCTTTTAACAACACTTCTTTTTCTGAAAAGGAATTCGGCAGTATTTTAAATCATCTCGCCAAAGGCAATGTCTTTGAAAAAGGAAAAACCCTGCGCGGACGGTACCAGCTCACCCGGGACAATGAAGATTCTTTTTATGTTCGATTTTTAATAATGAGGATTGGACAAAGAATTTGTTCCAGGTCACCAACCAGATCGCCCAGGAAGGAACTTACAAAAACCGGTATGATGTCACGCTGCTGGTAAATGGTTTGCCGCTGGTGCAAATCGAATTAAAGAGACGCGGACTCGAACTCAAAGAAGCTTTTAAACAAATAAACCGCTATAAGCGCCACTCCTACTGGAATAATTACGGGCTGTTCAATTTTGTGCAGCTGTTTGTAATAAGTAACGGAGTGGACACGAAATACTTTTCCAACAATCCGCTGCAAACCCTCACTTTTAAGCAGACCTTTTTCTGGGCCGACAGGCAGAACAGAAACATAAAAGAACTTACAGATTTTACCACTGCATTTCTAAACCCGGATCACCTGGGGAAAATACTTGCTAAGTATATTGTTTTTAACGAGACCCATAAAATTTTGATGGTGCTTCGCCCCTATCAGTTCTATGCGGCAGAGGCGATAATCAATCAGGTGAAGACCTCCGGGGACAATGCCTACATCTGGCACACCACCGGTTCCGGAAAAACATTGACATCCTTTAAAGCGAGTCAGTTGCTGATGGACCTGCCGGAGGTGCATAAAGTGGTTTTTGTGGTGGACAGGAAGGATCTGGATTACCAAACGATGAAGGAATTCAACAGCTTCAAGAAAGACTCTGTTGATGTTACAGATAATACCTTTTCCCTGGTAAAGCAATTTAGCGATGACACCAAACTCATCCTAACAACCATTCAGAAGCTGAACAATGCCATCTCCCCCGGCCGTTATCAGTCTAAAATGGACCATTTGCAGGACAAGCGTATTGTCTTCATTTTTGATGAATGCCACCGCAGTCAGTTTGGGGATACGCATAAAAAGATCACCAGTTTCTTTAATAATTCTCAGCTGTTCGGCTTTACCGGAACACCAATCTTTGCAGATAATGCAGCGAAGAATGACCTGGGAAAACGAACTACAAAAGACCTTTTTGGAGAGTGCCTGCACAAATATGTGATCACAGATGCTATCAGGGATCAGAATGTTTTAAAGTTCAGCATAGAATATATTGGCAGGTATAAGCAAAAGAGCAATACGTTTATAGATATTGAAGTAGAAGACATAGATACCCGGGAAGTTCTTGACAGCTCTAAAAGGCTGGAAAAGATCACTGATTATATCATCAAATATCACGACACCAAGACCAAGAACAGGGAATACTCCTCCATTTTCGCAGTGAGCAGCATTCCAAACCTTATCACCTATTACGAGCATTTTCAACGGAAGAAAGCTGCCGGGGAGCACGATCTAAGAGTGGCCACCATTTTCACTTATGGAGCCAACGAAGAAGATGAGGAAGCGCAGGGCTTGCTGCCCGATAACCAGCTAATGGCAGCCGATGCACTTCCGGTATATAAAACCAGCCACACCCGGGAAAAGCTGGATGAGTTTATTGAAGATTACAACGCGATGTATAACACCGCTTTCTCCACCCGGGACAGCAAACAATTTGAGGGATATTTTAAAGACATCAGCAAACGCCTGAAAGAGCGGGAGAAAGTCGGTTTTAAAGACGAAGATCGCCTGGATATTATCCTGGTGGTCAATATGTTGCTTACGGGATTTGATGCCAAGAAAGTGAACACGTTGTACGTAGACAAAAACCTGCGCCACCACGGACTTATCCAGGCCTTTTCAAGGACCAACAGGATCCTGGACGAGAAGAAATCCCAGGGAGAGATCCTTTCCTTTAGAAACCTGAAAAAAGCCACTGATGAAGCCATAGCGCTATTTTCAAACAAAGACGCCAAAGAAGACATCCTCCTCCCCGATTACGAAGTGATCACAGAGAAATTTTCTGAAGCTTTTATTGACCTGCTCAAGATCGCACCCACAGTAAAAAGCGTGGACAATTTACCCTCGGAAGAAGAGGAACTGGAATTCGTGCAGGCTTTTCGCGCCCTGATAAGAGCAAAGAATGTTTTAACCTCCTTTGCCGATTTCAGCTGGGATGATGTGCCAATGGATGAGCAGACCTTTGAAGATTACAAAAGCAAATACCTGGATCTTTACGAGAAAGCCAAAGGCGATCACCAGAAGAACAAAACCTCCATCCTTGACGATGTGGATTTTGAACTGGAATTGATCCACCGGGACGAGGTGAATGTGGCTTACATTCTAAAACTACTCGCGGGGCTGAAACAAGCCAAAGGCAAAAATGCCGCCCAGCAGAAAAAGCAAATCCTGGATATGCTCGCCGGAGATGTAGAACTGCGTAGCAAACGGGAATTGATAGAAAAATTCATAGAAGAGCACCTGCCAAAGATCACCGACATAGATTCCATCCCCGATGAATTTGAACAATACTGGAGCGACCAGCGAGTGCTCGCCCTTGGGAATTTATGTGAAGAGGAAAACCTGGACAAGGCACAATTCAAATCATTAATAGACGCCTACATCTATAACGAACACGAACCCCTGCGGGATGAAATTTTCAAGTGTCTGGATAACCGCCCCAGCGTGCTAAAAGCACGGGAGATTGGGGAAAGGATTATTAATAAGATGAAGGTGTTTGTGGAGGTGTTTGTGAGGGGGTTGGGGCCTAGTGAGAAATAGGACACTCACAAGTAAATATAAAAAATTCCAAAACTATTTCAGTACATTTATTTACTAAAAAAAAAATTGATGAAAATTGAATTGAGAAACTTTGGACCTATAGATAGATTACAATTTGATCTAAACAAAGATTTGCATCTTATATTTGGTCAAAATGCTATCGGAAAATCATATGCAACTTATGGTATATATTGTTTGATTAAAAACATTAAAAATAAATCTTTTAGGAATAGATATTTCTACTACAGAGATTTGGATACCAATGATTTTCACAAATTTATTAAAAACACATTAAAAAATAGAAAGAAGCAACAAAGGATAGATCTATCATTAAAATACAAAACCTTAATAGAAAATGAATTAAGGTTAATTATTTTAAGTGGTTTACAAAATTCACTTCGGAACACTTTTTCATCCTTGCATAATCTTAAAAATAGATTTACAAATAAAAACTTTGAATTTATTATTTATTTATCAGACTCTGAAAAAATAAGAATTTTTGCAGATGACGAGGGAACTTTAGATTTAGAATATTTATCTAAAAAAAATAAGTTAGAATTCATACTAAAGGATACTAAAACCACAAAATTTTCTCTTTACAGTGATGATAAAAAGCAATTTGGAAAGGGAAAAGAAGATGATTTTTTAATAGAATTTGTGAGATTTTCAATTGGAAATGTAGAGAATATTCTAAAGCGATTAGATCATGACATTAGAGATATATATTATTTACCTGCTAGCAGATCTGGTCTATACCAAGCCTTAAGCGCCTTTACTCCAATGATTGCGGAATTAACCCAAAATCGATTTTTCATGCAAAATAAATCGATCGAACTTCCATCTTTATCTGAACCCTTATCTGACTATTTCATTGATCTTTCTACAGTGGATAAAAAGAATAGCAACAAAGAGTTTACCGAAGTAATTAATTTTCTTGAAAAAGAAATATTAAAAGGGGCTGTAAAGTATGATGAAAAGACAAAAAGGATTCTTTATTTACCCCAAAATGTCAATCTTGAATTGAACTTATCTGAAGCTTCTTCTATGGTAGCAGAACTATCTCCGTTAGTTCTTTATTTTAAGCACATTCTAAACTATAAATATTCATCTTTAAATCCTCAGGATCGTTTTTTCTTTGATGGATATTACCAAAGAAGATCAGCTCCCCGCGGTTATGATATTCTTTTTGTAGAAGAACCAGAAGCACATTTGCATCCAGAGATACAGGTTAAACTTATTGATCTGTTCGTGCAACTTACAAATCAGAAGCTTAAAATATTTATTACCTCTCACAGTAATTATATGTTTAATAAGTTGAACAATCTTCTTATTAAAAAAGATATAAAGGAAAATAAGGTAAAAGTTTATCATTTGGTGCACACTAAAGAGGGACCAGGGATAAGAAAGATATGCAGGTGACCCAGGAGGGAATAAACGATGAAAATTTTCAAGACGTTTCAGAGAGATTATATTTTGAAAGATTAAACTTTTTAGAAGGATTAAATGATAAATAAAATAGAAAAACATGAGGTGCTTTCATCATTTATTGAAGAGACTTGTTCTGAAAATGGAGTTTGTGTTTCTTTTGATGATTCTATTTCTGAAGACTCATATGTAATAATAAAGGTGGATAAATTTTATAATTCTTTAAATATTGAATTCAGACCTCCCTCAGTGGACTGCTTAATAGTTCGGGAATGTATAAATCGTGGTCATGGTTTAACCCTAGTCGAATTAAAGAAAGCCAACTCCTCCAAGGATTTTGACATGAAAAATATTGAGCAGAAATTTGAAACTACCCTTTCTGACTTTATTAGCGATAAATTTGCTGACCCACTCTTAATTAATTATAATGATGTAAAACTTTTCTTTGTTTCCAATAAAGAGATTTACAAAAGAGATCTAGGTTTAAAAATGGAAGCGTTAATTAATATACGGTTTAAATTCAATGACAAAACCTTGATGATTCGCCCACTAATGCCCACCCCGACAATTAAAAATTGTTATGGATAAACTGAAATGACCCTATGAAAAAACCCTTTTCCGAACTTTAAATATTTTGCTCCACCCTCGTGTATGGTAAAAAAAACTAATTTCTTATATTGACTAATCTTTTTTTATTATTTTAATTTTGTTAGGATCTTATAAAAAGATGCACTTCCCAAGTTGTTTTTAGACAAAATGGGATTACGATAACTTTTTGTAATATATTTATTTGAATATGCTTTCAATTCAGGAATAGCTTCTTCCCAATAGCTTTTGCTTCTGGGTATTATAAGGATAGCATCTCTTTGAATTGCCTTCCTAACAAGTTCAAAATTATAATTCTGGCTAGGCAAATAAGAACTGAAACCTTCCTCTTTAAGTAGTCTTTTGTAAAGCGGTTTATATTTGGTGGAATGATATGGAAAGAATTGAACTTTAGCTATTTTATGAGCAACTATTTCATCGCTAGTCGCATCTATTAATGGTTTTAACTTTTTAAACCAGTAGTCAGATTTTTGAATATACTCTTCCTCCAGGCAAAACAATGGCAGTTTCGGGTAAGGAAGCTGGTGCTGTATTTGCAGCATCCACCAATTCTCATAAGTTTTATAATAATTAGTTCCCTCAGCATCTTCATGTTTGTCATATCCAGGATTTAACATCAGGATTATTACAGGAGCATTATGAACATCACCCATAAAAGGGGCAGGGAAAATGTTGTCATGAATTTTGTATTCATCGGTAACTTTTGAATTGAACTTTTCTATTATTGAAAGTTCTGATTCTAAGACAAAGTTTTTCCTATGTGAGTTAGCTGCTAAAGTGAGCCAGGGGTTTTGGGAGGAATTCATTTCAAGTTGTTTTTCTAAATATAGAAAAAACTTTAATTATGCATCGTTTAAGATTTTAATAATCATTTACAACACTCTCACCGCTTTAACAATCCTACAAGTGCAGCCCTTTTGAAGTGCCTTATCAATGACCTTTAGAGAATTGAATAGGATTATGCAACAGTTTCAAAATGTTTTCGTTACCATACTTTCTTTATGAGGTTCAGAAGTGTTTTTAATCTCAAAACCTACAACCCCAAGCAACAGCTCCTCTTGGGTAATTATATGAACTTCCCAGTTGCCTTCCTTAAGGTTGTTTTTATATGTATAACCACGGTAACCCTGATCACGCCCACCGGTAACTTCAAAGCCAATGTCCTCGGTTATTTCCCACCTCCCGGTTTTGGGATTGTACCATTGCCAACGATGAAAAATTGATTTTTTTATAGCTGTAGGTGCAAAAATAGAAGTGAACACATAAACCCTTTCCCCGGCATGACGATGAAAATTGATGTTATGTGTACGCCAAAATACATACCACTCATCCCTTTCGTAAGTAACGATGTATTCATTATTTGTTTTCCTGACATTATGAGCCACCAGCCCGGTTTCCATAGCCAGTGGTACCGGCGGAATAAGATTGAAATAGTAAAAAACATTGATCACTAAATAGATGGAAAGGATACCGCTAATCAGTTTTGTAAGACTTATCTCTGCTCTTGTGCTTGGGCTGGAGGAGTAAATAAACAGGATAAGAGCCAGGGTACACCCCAAACTCAGAAGTCCGGAAATAATAAAAATAAAGGTATTCATTTCCTTTATGAGAGTAGGGACCATAAAGGTGAAAAAGGTAAAACTTATAAAAAAATAAACACTGAACTGCAGGTACTTATTGGAGATCTTCTTTTTAAGGAACTCGTTTGCAAATAAGAGCAGCACCAGCAGTATGAAAAAAACCATGGTTTTTGACAGGGACACACTTCTGAAAAAATAGATGACAAAGGCACTTGAAAGTGCCCCAAAGAAAAATTGTATGGCTAGCGGAAAATATTCGGAATAACGATCGATAAAAGTGTTTTTCCATTTCCCATCATCTGCCAAATTAAACAAATAAAGCGTTATGGATAATAAGGTCATATGCGAGCAAAGTACCACAGTATCATAAACACGATCTATTCGACCTAAGGTCAAGGTATCAAAAATAAAACCACCCATAAAAAAAAGAATGGGGGCGTACTTTTGATTGCGACTAACATACCTTCCAAAAGCACTTTTTTTATATCTTACTAAAGTTCTTTTCATACTATATTTAGTAGCGACAAAAGTAGCGTAAAAAAAGAACCAAGAGTCAAGAGCCAAGAGCCAAGAGCCAAGAGCCAAGAGCCAAGAGCCAAGAGCCAAGAGCCAAGAACCAAGAGCCAAGAGCCAAGAGCCAAGAGCCAGGACCAAAGACTAAGAATCTAACTATCAATACTTTAAATTATAAATCTAACTTTAAAAACAGGATATTAAAGAGGCACTTTTCAAAATTAAAATTTGATTCTTCTACCGTCGTTTTTTTCAAATTTTAATCCTTTACTTTTGAGTGATGATCCAGTTTCTATCTTTTAAATGACAAAAAAGAAAAAACTAAAGCAGCCCTGGCCTACCAAGGATGCCATGACGCAGATATATGAAAACAACCTGTGGGGTGGGG
The DNA here is from genome assembly GCF_006159205.1 of Antarcticibacterium flavum. NCBI lineage: Bacteria > Pseudomonadati > Bacteroidota > Flavobacteriia > Flavobacteriales > Flavobacteriaceae > Antarcticibacterium > Antarcticibacterium flavum. The sequence continues at coordinate 1,563,151 of NZ_CP040812.1, forward strand.
ATAGTGCTGACTATTATTCCGGTTTGGGTTCACATCATCCCGGGCTGGTAGCTCCTTATGTGGAGACCGTTTGCGCAGTCTTAAAAGCTTTTAAAATTCCCCCGGTAGTTTGTGACCTGGGGTGCGGGGATTTTAATGTGGGAAAGGAATTGGTGCAGCATTCTAAGAAGTATATCGCAATAGATATTGTTCCGGACCTTATAGCGCGCAACAAGAAAAAATTCAGGGCAGAGAATTTAGAATTTCACGTCCTGGATATTGCAGCGGAGGAATTACCGTCGGGGGATTGTGCGATTCTACGGCAGGTGTTACAACACCTTTCTAATGCAGAAATAAAGAGCGTGGTAGAAAAATTATACCGGTACAAATATGTTCTTCTTACCGAGCATTTACCGGAAGATGATTTTGAACCCAATAAAGATATCATCTCCGGGCAGGGAATAAGACTGAAAAAGAAAAGTGGTGTAAATATAACCGCGGCACCGTTTAACTTTAAGGTCAAGGAAGAAAAACAGCTTCTAACAATGAAACATCCCGGTTTTAAAGGAGTTTTGGTCACTACCTTATATATCAATCATTAGAAAAACTTTGCGAGCTTTGCGTAAATCTTTGCGACTTTGCGGTAAAAAATTAACACGCATTTTCTTAGAATAGAGGATTTCCTAGAAATGATTAGACGTAATTTTTTATAACACCCGGATGGCCTTTACAAACCGGCGGGTATAGCCTTCATTGGAAAGGCTGGTAATAACAACTTTCATCTCACTTCCTGAGGTAGCGTGAATAAAATCGCTTTCATTCCCATTTGCTGCGGAAACAATTCCAATATGACCAATCGCATCGCGGGTGGGACTTAAAAACAATAAAAGATCTCCTTTCCGGACCTTCTCAATTGGGATCTCAGTTCCAAAATTTTCATATCCTGCCGTACTTCGTGGCACCTCAATATCAAAATGTTGAAAAACGAAATAGATATAACCGGAACAGTCAAAACCTTCTTTTCCGTTACCCGCCGTTACATACGGCGTTCCTAACAAATTCATTCCATATTCCACAATGCTGTCCCTGAAAGTATAATTGGTTTGCTCTGCCGTGAAAATTGTTTCCTCTTTTGAAAATTCCGGCTGCGATTCTAAATCATTCGGCTTATCATACACTACATAAGTTACAAAGGAAAAAACCAGTGCCAGAAAAACCTATTTCCCGAAATTATGGAGATATAACCTGTTTGCCATTTAAGGGGGATTTTTTTGAAAATTACGTAAAATGTATGATGTAGGCTGTATATTGTAGACTGTAGACTGTATAATGTAGACTGTATAATGCATAATGTAGACTGAAAAATCTTTGGGAAAAAAATTTATTGAGCCGCAAAAAAATCTATTCGGCTCAAATTTTACTTATATTTGAGCCGAATCCTATTTTATTCGGCTCATGAAATATAACTGGCAACAAAAAGACTGGCCTAATTTCACTTATTCTACTGAAGAAGTGGAGGTACAGCTCTTTGAATTTTCTGAAAGAGCCGGGAAGATAAATGCGCTCCTGCAAAGTTTACCGGAAGAAATTCGCGTGGAAACTGTGATTGAGCTTTTGGTAGCAGAAGCCGTAAAGACTTCTGCGATTGAGGGGGAGTATTTGGATAGAATGGATGTTATGTCATCTATTAAAAAAAATCTGGGTTTATTGCCGGGCCATCACAATACCGATGATAAAAGGGCCGAAGGAATAGCAGAGCTTATGACCGATGCACAAAAGAGCTTCAATGAGGCTTTAAGCGAAGAAACTTTATTGAACTGGCACCGGATGTTAATGAAGGGGAATTCTTCCCTGGAAGCCGGAAAATGGCGCACCCACGAAGAACCCATGCAGGTAGTTTCCGGTGCACTGGGGAGAGAAATCATTCACTACGAGGCACCACCTTCTAAAAGGGTCCCGGGGGAGATGAAACAGTTTATTTCTTGGTTTAACCTTACCGGCAAAAATGCTGAAAAGGAAATTAAAAAACCTGTTATACGAGCGGCCATTGCACATCTTTATTTTGAGAGCATTCATCCTTTTGAAGATGGAAACGGAAGGATTGGAAGGGCAATAGCCGAAAAAGCCTTATCTCAAACCGTGAAAAGGCCCATTCTTTTAAGCCTTTCTGATGCTATGGAACGCAGGAAGAAGGATTATTACAATGCTCTTATGCTTGCACAAAGGTCCAATGAAATCACTCCCTGGATTAAATATTTTGTAAACACGACCCTTCAGGCCCAGATTTCAGCAGAAAAAATTATAGAATTCAGCCTGTATAAGGCAAGGTTTTTTGACAAGTATAAAAATGATTTGAATGAGCGTCAAATTAAAGTAATACGAAGAATACTCAAAGAAGGACCCGGAGGCTTTGAAGGTGGTTTGAACGTGCGCAAATATATAGGCATCACAAAAACCTCTAAAGCCACAGCTACAAGAGATCTTCAGGATTTATTGCAAAATGACATCATTGTAAAGAACGGAAGCGGAAAAAACACCTCCTACTTTCTGAACCTAAAATAGGTTCAGAAACACCGAGGTTTTAAAAGGTTTTTTGGAAATTTCTTTATTTATGGTAAGAACAAATAACGAGCAAAATTTTAACAATATACACTATACAATATACATTATACATACACTAAGATCAATTAAACCCGACACCAATTGTCGCTACCTCGAATTACCTTAGTGAAATAAAACCAGGAACATGTCCCAACGCCTTCTAACGAAATCCCGATTCAAACTGGCATTAGATTGCCCGAATAAACTCTTCTACACAAAAAAGAAAGAGTACGCGAACAAGCAACTTGAAGATCCATTCCTGGAGGCACTTGCGCAGGGCGGATTCCAGGTGGAGGAATTGGCGCGGCTGGAATATCCGGAGGGGATTTTAATTGAAGGGAACGACTGGAATTACGATCTACTAGCGGCGCAGACAGCCGAACTGCTGCAACAGGAGAATGTGGTGATCTTTGAAGCGGCTTTTAAGTTTGAGAACCTATTCATTCGTACAGATATCCTGGTAAAGCGGGGGAATAATATTCAGCTAATCGAGGTAAAGGCAAAATCTTTTGAACCGGAGGATGAGAATCTGCTGGTTGGCAAAAAGGGTGGCTTAGTTTCCGGCTGGAAACCATATTTGTTCGATGTTGCTTTTCAGCGATATGTGATCCAGCAATGCCACCCGGAGTGGAAGATTAAGTCCTACCTGATGCTGGCCGATAAATCCAAAGAATCTCCCGTGGAAGGGTTGAATCAGCTGTTCCGCATTAGCAAAAAAGCCGACAACCGCACCGGGATCACCAGGAAGATCAACAGCCTGGAGGAGATTGGTGGGCGTAGTGTGTTGGGGAAAGTTCCGGTAGATGAGATCTTGGATGATATAGAATCAGGGAAGCACATGTGTTTTGAGAGCCTGGATTTTTTGGAGAGCATCAAAGTATTTTCTGAATACTATGTTGAAGATAAATATTTTAATGCGCCGGTTTCCTGGAATTGTAAAGGCTGTGAATTTAAGGCCACGCCGGAAGAAGAAGCGGAAGGAATGAAGTCCGGTTACAAAGAATGCTGGAGCAAACAAATGGGCTGGAAAGAAGAAGATTTTGCCAAAGCCAGTACTTTTGACGTCTGGGATTTCAGGAGAGGCAGTAAGTTATTTGAAGAAGGAAAAATTTTCCTTGATGGTATTTCCGAAGATGATATTGGACTAAATCCTGCACCCGGGAAAATCTCCCGCACAGAACGCCAATGGATACAGATTGAAAAAAGCGTTACCGGCGACACTACTCCTCACATTTTAAAAGAAGAACTCCGGCAGGAAATGAGCAAATGGAAATTTCCGCTCAACTTCATTGATTTTGAAACCAGTGCTACTGCCCTGCCCTTCAACAAAGGCCGGCGGCCTTATGAGCAGGTGGCGTTTCAGTTTTCACACCATACAGTAGACGAAGCCGGGAACGTGAAGCACGAAAGCGAATACATCAATTTTGAACCTGGGAATTTTCCCAACTTCGAATTCGTGCGGGAGCTAAAGAAAGCTCTTTCGAAGAATAAAGGCAGCATTTTCAGATATGCTGCTCATGAGAACAGCATCCTGAATGCCATATATTATCAGTTAAATGACAGCGATGAACCAGATAAGGAGGAACTCCAGGAATTCATTAAAACCATTAGCCAATCTACAAAAAACAGTGCAGAAAAATGGTGCGGCGATAGGAATATGATAGATCTACTGGACGTGGTGAAGGATTACTACTACGACCCATACATGGGCGGCTCCAACTCCATTAAAGCCGTTCTCCCGGCAGTTCTCAACTCCTCTGCACACCTGCAGGAAAAATACTCCAGACCTATTGCAGTGATCGGCCTAAGCTCAAAGAATTTTGATCCCAGACATGTATGGCTACAGATCGAAAATGACAAAGTATTGAGTCCGTACAAAATGCTCCCGCCCCTCTTCGCCGACTGGGACGAGGAACAACTCGACGCCACAGTATCGGGAATGCAAGACATTGCCGATGGCGGGGCTGCGCTGACCGCTTATGGTAAACTACAATATACCGATATGCCAGAGGAGGAGCGGCTGGCGATTAAGCAGTCGCTGCTCAAGTATTGTGAATTGGATACGTTGGCGATGGTGATGATTTGGGAGTATTTTAGGCGCCAAACCTGCTGACTTAGTAGAGAATAACTTTAATCCAACTCCTTCGGAAATAAAAATAGCGATAGAAAAAGACACAATGAGTTTTCTCTGTATTGTTTCTAAGCTGTTGCTACTTTAGGAGCTTTTAAGGCATCAACACTAAAACCTTTATTGATAAATTTTTCTGCAACGTCAATTACTGTTTTCTGAAGTAAATCTGCTACATATTTAAAATTCTCATCCTTGAATTTTTCTATGGTATTTTCTGGATAATACTGAGTTCCACCAATAGGCAATGTATCGTATTTAACTTGAATATCATAGCCGGTAAAAAGTGTTTTACTGAATATACCGTCTTCCACATAGATCCTGGGAATAATCTGAATTTCTATTTTTTTCCGTTCTTCCTTTTGACCTTCCTCTTTTCCTTTCAAAAATTGTAATTCAAGTTCACGATTTTCAAGTTTCGATTTAATACTTTCTTTATTATAATTATAAAATAATTCCTTTTCCTTTTCAAAAGCACCATCAACTTTTCCATTCTGGTAGTTTTTATACAAGTAAAAAAATCTTGAGGCAAAAAATCCAATTAGTAATGATGCTATTGAAGTTATAACTGTTAGGGTCATTTTTTATCTATTTTAAATTTAGTCATCTATACCAAATTCTCCCCATTCACGTTCGCAATCAGGGCATTCGTAACATACGCCGTTAAAAAAAGCACTTTCACTTCTACAGTCCGGGTTAGGGCATTCGACATTTAAATTCATAGATTTATTTAAATTAAATTTTAGTTTTTATGTTACACTGACGTTTTAACCACCTGATCAAATGAATTGGCTGAAGAGAAAAACAGCGTTTTTAAGAATATTTGTATCAGCAGTTATAAAAAGCCCCCGAAAAAACACCGTAAACCCTACTTCACAATATTAAACCGGGAGCATTTTTTGATAGATTAAATGTTAACCATTTCTGGTTTGCATCAAATCTAAATATTATGTTAAGACGCAGGATGCTGGATTAGTAAACGTATGGAATCCGGAAGTTATCGTTAGACCTTCAACTTAAGAATGACAGTGGTGCCAGTATTTTTTCTGGAAATTATTTGCAGCGCTTCCTATACAGCATAGCCCAGCAAGGCCAATCCCTCCCTTATCAGCTTAACGTCTTTGGAGTCGTGGAATTTATTGTTTGAACCCTTAGAGAAGCCAATCCCATTATCTTCGATTTCACATTGCAAAACATCTTCTGAAACCGATTTGATATAAACCTTTAATGTGGGATTGGTGACTCCGGGCAGAAAATCGAACAAACACATTTTCTGTATAGATTCGAAAGGTCATGTTAGGGATTTCAACATCATACACATCAATAGAAAGGGTCTATATTAAGGTTCACCTCTATGCGGAACCTCGTATTTTTCCACAATACATAGGTTTAATAAATTTGTGTGACTAGGATATGAGAAAATCCTTATTTTACTTTTTGATTAAAAAGTAAAATAACATCGCTTATTATTGTAGCTTTTTCTATTTTAGTAAAATAAGCAACAAGAGAATTTTACTTTTATATGAAAACGTTCAAAGCAGGGAATTATATTCAGCAAGGTTATTATAAAAGTTTTCAACCCGGGATGATTAACAGGGATTGGACTGTAAGTGATATGCAGGTCCTGCAGCTGCTTAGCCAGGCCGACCGGCATTTGGGTCGATTGGATATGTATTCTGAATATGTGCATATTGAATTGTTTATTCAAATGCACATTGCTAAGGAGGCGGTTCAATCTTCTAAAATTGAAGGTACGCAAACCAATATAGAAGAAGCGTTTTTATCAAAGGAGGAAGTTCATTCAGAAAAAAGGAACGATTGGGAAGAGGTACAAAATTATATTTTGGCAATGAAGGAAGCCGTGCAAATGTTGCATCGCCTACCCTTTTCCTCCAGACTTATTAAACAAACCCATAAAATACTGCTTCAGGGGGTAAGAGGCGAACATAAAATGCCAGGGGAATACCGGAAAAGTCAGAACTGGATAGGAGGTGCAAGTATAAACGATGCTGTTTTTGTACCTCCAGTACACACTTCCATTGATGAACTAATGGGAGATATAGAAAAGTTTGCCAACGATGAAGCAAATCCTTTGCCCGATTTGCTAAAAGTTGCACTTATACATTACCAATTTGAAACCATACATCCATTCCTGGATGGAAACGGACGGGTGGGACGGTTAATGATCACTTTATACCTGGTGAGTAAAGGCATCTTGAAACAACCAATTTTGTACCTGTCAGATTTTTTCGAAAAGCACAGAACATTATATTATGACAACCTGATGCGCGTTCGCACACATGATGACCTTAATCAATGGTTTAAGTTCTTTCTTGCAGGCATCATTGAAACTTCTAAAAATGGGGTGAAAACCTTTGACGGAATTTTGCAACTACAAAAAGAATTAGAAAATAAATTAAAAGGAATCGGGGCGCGAAGTGGTGATGCTTTTAAAGTAGTGGAATATCTATATTCCAAACCCATTATCGACGCCCAAAAAGTAAGTGAAATTACTGGCAAATCCCTTAAGCCGGCGTATAATCTACTCTCGGTACTGGAAGACCTGGAGGTGGTAAAAGAAATTACCGGTGCCCAACGTGGAAGGCTTTATGCCTTTAAAGAGTATATCGAACTGTTTAAGCACAATTCTTAATTCAAGAGCTATCGCTAGACTTTTAACCCAAGAATGACAGTGGTGCCACTCTCTTTTGAGGAAGTTATTTGCAACGCCTCTTCCACATCATACCCCAGCAAGGCCAATCGCTCCCTTACCAGCTTAACGCCTTTGGAGTCGTGGAGTTTATTGGAGGGGCTGCCGGTGAAGCCTATGCCGTTGTCTTCGATTTTGCATTGCAGGACATCTTCTGTAAGCAACCTGAAAGAGATTTTTAAGTTGGGATCTTTCACCTGGTTTGGAAAAGCGTGAACGAAGACATTTTCCACAAAAGTTTGCAGTAACATCGTGGGGATATTCAGTTCATAGGTATTGATGGCAGGATCAATTTCAAAGTTCACCTTTATCCTGTTATTGAACCGCGTATTCTCGATCCTGATATAGGATTGCAGGTATTCAATTTCTTCGTTCAGCGAGATTCCGGGTTTGATACAGTGGTCCAGGTTCAACCTGATGAGTTTCGAAAAATCCCCCAGGAAAACGGTGGCTTTATCTATATCACTGTCCATAATATAGTACTGGATGGAGTTCATCGCATTAAAAATAAAATGCGGATTCATTTGCGCCAGGAGGGCCTCCATTTTGGTTTCCTCAAACCGCTTCTGGATCAGTGCCTTTTGTTCTTCATATTGCCTGTGTTGCCTTATTTGATATACATAAACACTGTAAACCACCAATAGCAGGGTGCCTATAAGAAGTGCCGAAAACCACCAGGTTTGCCAGAATGGAGGAAGTATAGACAAACTTAGCAATGACTGGGAAAAAGTGAGCCCCGTGCTGGCATCCAGTACTTCTACGTCTATCGCGTAATCATTGGGCGGCAGGGCAGGTAGAAAGATTTCGGGTTGGTTCACAGGCAGGCTCCAGGGTTCATTGGCATTTAAGCGGTAGCGATATTGCAATTTATTCGGATAAGGGTGTGCATTGGTACCAAACTTCAGCAATACCGAATTCTCATTGTGCGGCAGAGTCAGCGGCTGCTTACCATTGAATCCTTCCGAAGAAAATTCAGTATTATTGACCAGGAGCTCCTTCAGCCTAATTTGATCTACCAAAGCTTTCGTCTCCCCCACCTCATCAAGATCTATGAGATAATAGCCGTTATCGCTGCCTATGGACAGGATATTCCCGTTTACCCGGGCACTTCGCAGAGGCTGCTCCAGGCCCTGTTCCCTATCCAGAAATATAAAGCGCCCGTCCTTATAAAGCGTCAATCCCTTTTCTGTACCTATAAGCAGGGTGCATTGATAATCCTTCAGAAAAGAAATGGAATTCCCGCGGATCTCGGCGCGCGGAATTTTCTTTTTAACTTCAAATCCCGCCTCATCATTCACGAGGAACACATCCCCAAACTCATTTGAAATCGCAAGATCCCTTCCAAGGGCAGTGATATGCTTCAACTTTTTTTCACTCCAGATATCCTCTTTTAAATAGGACCGGAAACGATCATTTTCCCACACATAAAGTCCGGAAAAAATGGAGAGAAAATAGGTCTTATCCTTTTTTCTCAGGCTGTTGACCACCATTGTGGGGGTGTGGGGCTCCTCCTGATCGAAATGCTGATATTTAAAAGCATCCACATCGCTGTAAACCCTCACCCCGCCATAAGGATTGGTCTCGATAAGAGCCCCGGCCGGCGTGAAGTTGACTTCCTCTGTATGCAAAGGCAAATAACGCGCAAGTTCCCCGGATTCCTTCACGACAAATACACCAATAGTGGTGTTTACCCAATAGCTATCTTCTGACACTTTTATGTCATAGAATTCAATATTTTCGGCCAGTGTAGCATAATCCAATTCATAGAAATCATCCCTGTGTTTGGGCAAGGGAAGGGTGGTCTTCAGCACATAATCTTCCTGCCATTTCTTTAGCTGAAGCAAGGAGATCTTTTGTTCATTTTCTGCTCCTTTAATCAGGATGCCATCATCTAACAACACTGCGGAAGTACTGCTGGCAGCGGCAAATCCCAGCACCTTGTTCCCTATGATCCCGCTGAATTTTATCTGCGGATCCAGACTGATCTCAAACAGTCCCATATCCTGCGTGCCTACATACAATTTTTCAAAGTTTGGGTCATATGCCAGGGAGACCACTTCCCGGCTTGGGACATTGAATTGAGAAGTCATGGAGATAAGCCGGTTATCCACTATTTCATAGATCCCACCGTTAGCATCATATATTCCCCAGGCTGCAGCAAACAATCTGTTATTGCGGGTCTTCACATAATCCCAGATAATGGAGAACCCAAATTTTTCTACCTCCTCAGGCACCTCCTCCTTCAGATATTCGGAAAGGCTGTGTTTGGTGAAATACTCTTTGTTACTGCTGAAGACGCTGTCATTATCCACAAATACAGAATAAATGAAAGTATGATCATTCACCTTGAGCAAATCCCATTGGCTCCCCTTCTGCTGAAGTTTATAGATGCCGGTGCTATAAGTAATAACGTAGACATGCTCGTCGTACTCTAAAAAATCCCTGACCCTAAAAAGCTGTTCTGCTGAAGGATCATCAAAGGAACGAACCTCCAGGGTATTGATATCTATGACTGAAACCCCGTCACTGGTGCCCACGTACATCAGGTTTCCGGAAGCATATAGTTTGGTGATCTCGTTATGAACCAGCCCCTCCTCTTCTGAAATGACCTGGAATTTATTTCCGTCATAAATACTCAAACCCCCGCCATAGCTGCCGAACCAGAGCCTGCCGTTGCTGTCTTCTGCAATGGCCCAGCAACTGTTGAGCGCCAGGCCATCCTCCTCGAAGAAATATTTAAAGATGTCGTTCTCCTTTTTTACGAGTCCGTTCTCTGTCCCAATCCACAGGATATTATTGCTGTCCACCAATAAAGACCTTACCGAATTATTGGGCAGTTCCACGGCTGCAGTATAATTCCTGCCGGGATAATTCTGGGAAAACCCCAAACTATAGCATAGGAAAAATAAGAGGAAAAGCTTACTGGTTCTGTAGAATGGCATTGATGAACTCTTCTTCTTTTCGAAAGGAAACAGGAAGTTTCTCTCCATTGGTTAATTCAATTTCCTTGTTTGCCTTGTGGTACCTCACCACGTAGTTCAGGTTGATGACGTAGCTTTTATGAATCCTCTTAAACGTATTGGTCGGCAGGATCTCCTCCACAAATTTCAGGGTTTTCGCGGCCAATTTGGTGCTGCCTTCAATCTTTTTTATACAGCAATAATTACTCTCTGCCTTGCAATACAGGATCTGGTTGGTATGTATCAGCTCAAAACCATCAGTAGTAGGAAATGCGATCTTGCTAACATTCTGGTCATTCACATTCAAATTCTCGAGCAGTAGAGCCAGTTTCTTCTGTGCAAAATTGCCGGCATTCTTTTTCTCGAATTTCTTCACCGCCTCTGCCAGGTCCATATGGTTAATAGGCTTCAGCAAATAATCCAGTGCACTGCGTTTAATCGCCTTAATGGCAAATTGATTATGAGCCGTAGTGAAAATAACCTCGAAATTTATGGCCTCAAAACTTTTGAACAGCTCAAACCCGTTCTTCTCCGGCATCTGAATATCCAGAAAAACCAGCTGCGGTTCATAGTTCTTAATCGCCATCACGCCTGCATCTACTGAATCACATTTCGCAACGATATTAAACCTGTTCGGAAAATACTTAACCAGGGTCTTCTCCAGCAACTCCCGGGCATTTAATTCGTCATCAATTATTACTGCTTTTATCATAAAATAAAGTTAAAACAAAAAAGTGAGGAATCCGGTTGTTTGCTGTTTTCTGTTTACCGTTTTCCGTTTTCCGTTTTCAGTTTTCATTTGTTTTTTTTTTGGAATTTGGAATTTGGAATTTGGAATTTAAAAAAATGTTGTGGGTTGTAGGTTGTAGGTTGTAGGTTGAAAAAAAATGTTGTCGGTTGTCGGTTGTGGGTTGTCAGTTGGGATTTTCTGGTGAGGTTAATTTTTCTTTCTTCGAGTCTAATTGTAGGTTAAACCCAGAGTTTAAAAGGAGTTTAAAAAGGAGTTGCACGGAGTTATCTCATGACGATTCCCCTCCTTCGGAGGGGTGGCCGAAGGCCGGGGTGGGCACTGCGTGACCTTAATTAATCTCAAAGTAGAAAGCGAACAAAGCGGAAGAAGGATTCCCGGCTTAATATGCCCTACCGCTTGCTGTTTTCCGTTTTCTGTTTTCTGTATACCGTTTTCCGTTGGAATTTGGAATTTTGGATTTGGTGCCTGGAATTTTATGCCTGGAATTTGGTGCCTGGAATTTGTAATTTGATGTCTGTTGGAATTGAAAACCAAAATTTTTACCTCCTTTTCCAAATTTTATTCTTTAATTATACTTTCTTAATAAAAACTTCCGCAATGGCAATTTTCACTAAGGAACCTGGCACAAAAACGGGTACAGAGATCTTCACAAGCAATGGGGAACCCACCGGGATTGATATTCTGGATTTCTGGAAATGGAACAAATCGAACTTACTGGAAAAGAAAACCCTGAATGAACTGGCCAGGTTTATTGTGGCCCGTGCTTTAAATAACGCTTCCCCGTTAAAGGAGAATTTCCCTTCCTGGGACCTGGAAAGCAAATCAGGAAAAAGACTGTCGGTACGAACTGATGCTTTTTGTGAAAATGGAAAGATCAAAAAAAATGCACAGATTAAGTTTAGCATATTAGGGCATATGGGGGACAAGAATACCCCCGGGTTTACAGGATTTCAAAGGCGCTGGAGTGATGTCTTCATTTTCTGCCTTTTGACAACTAAAGACCCGGAAAAGGTAAATCCTCTGGATCTGGACCAATGGAATTTTTATGTAGTTCCTACCCGGGTTCTGGACGAAAAAGATAGAAATTCATCTCATATTACTTTAGGCGCGCTTTTAGGAATTGATCATACCGTCTGCAAATTTCATGATTTGAAAGTGGCAATTGATAGCCTTTAAATATTTGAATTTTCATGGCATTTGACCAGGCACAGCTTACTGAAATAAAGATTGAAGCAGCTCTTTTTCTAAATAATAACCGACCTCCTGGAGATATTCGTCACTTGCTGGACCTGGATTTTTATATAAAAGGCCAGTCGGTCATTATTTACGAACTACGGCCTGATCTTAAAAAGGCAAATTCAGTAATAAAGACTGAAGCAGGGAAGGCTACGTATGTGAAGAATACCAATTGCTGGAAGGTGTATGGAAAGGACAAATACCTCAACTGGGAACGCTATGAGCCTATTCCTGCAGTAGAAAATCTCCGGGATTTCTTTCACCTGGTGGAAGAGGACGAGAAGGGATATTTTATATGTAAATTGGTGTTATACTAATTTTCCGTTCTTCAATTTTACTTTTATACAGTAGGCCCTGCAGGCATAAGAGGTTAGCCGTTTTCCTTTGGCTTTTTATAATTTGGTTTGGAATTTGGAATTTGGAATTTGGTGCCTGGAATTTGATTATAACCGCGAAGGACGCTAAGACAATACGCCAGGGTCGCAAAGAAAAATCCTTTGTGCTCTTTGCGTAAAACTTTGCGCTCTTTGCGGTAAAAAAAAGCGTCTTATAAAAGATCTACACCTCGATTTGCGTAATGATTCTTGTTTCTTGTTTCTAAATGCACCCGGCACCAGACCTGCCAGGTTTCTCGTCAACAAAAGCCGGAATGATAAAGGATATCCATGCTCTTTCGATTATTTATCCTGGTAGGTCTCCCTCGCGATGTACAAACGGACTCGTTTTTCCTTGTTTAGACCTACCAGGTTTCTTCTTTCCAGAGGAGGATTAAATAACAATTTTTGTCTTTTTAAGGAACTTAAACCTGGCAGGTCTCCCTCGCGTTCGAACCCCAACATTAAAGGGATCTTTCTACCCGATTATTTCTTACTGCATAAAAAGAATCATGATGCTGATTCTCCTGCTTAAAATTTCCCTAATCACTTGTATAACAAAGAAGCACGCTCAAACCTCACAGGTTTTCGAAACCTGTGAGGTTTCTTCCTAAGACGATTTACCAATAAGTACCCACCCGTCCAGACTATTGTATTTAAACTCCCGGTATCTCTTCTCTCTTCCCTCTGCTCTCTTTTTCTTTTTTTCCTATTTTTTGGAATTTCGAATTTGGAATTTAATTTTTGTCAGCCATTCAATCGCTTGCTATAACAAGTCCAGACTACAGATTCTACCTTCCTAAATCACCTGCAACGGATAATCCTTCAGTTTATCCAGGGACCATACCTCTATCCCGGAAATCTCCTGCATTCTTAGAATATTCCGCATCATCTCCCGCTCCCCTGCTCCCGCGACTACTATGGAGGTGGTTCCGGGTAATCCGCTCATAAGGGATAGTAAAAGTAGAAAGTCGGCAGCCCTGTTTGTAACAGGATCGAAAGGGAGAAAGAACAACTTTCCTCCCGGCGAAGCTTCTGAAGTAACAGAAATAAATTCTATCCCATTCATTTCTTCAAAGGAGATGGAGAATCCCAGGCACAGGAGGTTTTCGGCAAGTTGCTCGGTCAAATTAGCTCTTTGATTATTAGCTGTTTGATTAACGGTGTTATAAATCATCGTTTATAATTATTTATGGTAAAAGTAAAATGTCAAAGCGCCAAAGGGTGACGTTTTATAGTAGTGAGAATTGAGTTGAGAATTGAGTAGTGAGAATTGGGTATTGAGTAAAAAAAATCCTGAAGCCGAAAACCTGTATATAGCAAATTGTATAATGTATAGTGCATAATGTATACTATAGAGTTTGAGTAAATTGCGAAATCACGCTTTTATGAATGGCAAAAATTTGCCAACCATACCGTACTTCATAATTGTATATTCTTGTAGAAAATTCAATAAAAACCTCAAAATCAGCCAACAAGATATTTTTAACCCAATTTTTTACTACCTTAGTTTTCTGTGTTATCCAACAGGATTTTTTTTCAGTTTAGCAGCTTTTAACCCCTTCACCTCTCGCCCGGTGATTTAATTGATATTGAAATTCATTTAAAAGACCACTGTGTATAATGGGTCCCAATAAAATTAGGCACTAATGAAGCAACCTGTTAAAATATTAGTTGTCGGGGAAGAAATGATCAATGAAGCCAATATTTCCATGCAGCTTTGTGAAATGAGCCACGAGGTCCCGGGGATTATCCCGGGTGGGAAAGATACCCTTAGCCATATACAGAACAACCTCCCAGATACAGCCCTAATCGACATTCAGTTCAAAGTTTCCCTTAATCTTACCGCCAATGGAGATGATGCCAATTTCAACCGGGCAAAAGGCCCCCACCCTTATGCTTTTATTTTCAAACCCTACAAAAAACTGGATCTGCAACGCAATTTTGAGTTAAGCATTTCTCAACTTCAAAATAATTCCCATCCCACATCCCATGATCTTCAAAACAGATAAATCCAAAAGGCACACCCTGAGTATCTTCCTTTTGTGGTGCAGTGCTTTACTCCTTCACCTGAGCGGATTTTCAAAAAATTCACCTGCAAAAGCCACATCCGTAAAAACTGTAATTGGTTCGGGCAATTCTTATGCTAATAAAGCTTCCCTATTTATTTATATGCCTCTTTTCTATAAGGACAGCGCTTCTTTTTACAAAGAAAAGGATGCCATGGAGCCCCTGCATCAACCAGAACCTAAAAGTTTACAATTAAGTAAAAGGATTGCTGACCAAGACCTTTCCCCTGCTCAGGTTACTGCTTTAAGCAGAGCCTACCAGGACAAGGCCATGTGGTTCAGGGAAATGCCGCATTTTAACCGGGACAGCACTGTCTATTATTTTGACAGGGCAGCACTCCTTCTCCAAAACAACAAGCCTTTACAATATGAACGTTTGGCCGATTTGTTTCGTGATATTACCGACAGGGCGAACAGGTCACATAACTTTATTGTCGTGGATTCGCTGGCACCCATAGGCTGGGATTATTACGAAAAAATACCGGAAAGCAGGAAAGATAAAGTTTTAGGTTATGACCTATTAGTCAATTGGGCTTTGATAAAAATAGTAAGAGGAGAGCCAAAACCCGGACTGGAACTTTTTGAAAAAGCCGTGAATTTGCTCAAGGATGATCCCCGACCTGAAATTCAGCTAAAGCTTTTAAAGGATAAGGGAAGATTTCTTTATCAATATGGGTTGCCGGAAGAGCAGGAAAAATCTTTCCAGTATCTAAGAGAAAGTGTGGCTGGTTTCCAGAATTCAGATTATCCTGAAAAGAATGAAGCCCTTATGACTACCTACAAAACTTTATACTACCATTACGCAGATGCAAATTCTGATTCTGGTTATTATTATATGGATCAAATAGCAATGCTATTGCCAAAAATAACCAATCCTTTTCATCATACCTGGTATTATTATGCCCAGGGCAGCAAACTTATCGACAAAGAAAAATACGAAGAGGCTAAACCCTACTTATATAAAACCATCAAATTACTGGAGGATAATAATTTGCGCACTATTGATGTTTATCAATTTGCACATTCCCGTTTAGGAGACATTGCAAAGGCAGAAAATCGATATGCCGAAGCAATCGCCTATTATGAAAAAGCGAGGAATTCCTCCATTGAAATTAACACCAAAGCCAATACAGCCTACTTCATCAATAAATTATACCAGGTCCATGAGCTCCAGGGAGATTATAAAAAAGCACTGGAAAACTATAAGGAATGGTCTGAGGCTAACAATATTATCGAAGTAGAAAGAAACGAAAGAAGCCTTCGTGAAAGTGAATTGCAGGTAGATGTGCTACAACAGGAAAAAAAGCTTGCAGCCAATCAGCAACGACAAAGCATTTATATTGTGGCCTTAACCATTGGTGTTTTATTACTCGGCTTACTTTATCGTAATTACAGGCTTAAGCAAAGGAGTAATCATAAACTAAAAGCATTAAATGAAGAGTTAGCCGACAAAAATGTATTACTGGATAGGCGGAATGCTGAAAATGAACTGCTCCTCAAGGAAATACATCATCGTGTAAAAAATAACCTGGAACTGGTCAAGAGCTTAATTTCATTACAATCGGCTCAAATAGAAGACCCTGCAACTAAAGAGGCTATGGTTGCCAGTCAAAACCGGATACAGTCGATGAGCATTATCCACCAGAAGTTATATCAGGGTACAAACCTGGGCAGTATTGAGATGAAAGACTATTTTCTGAATTTGGGCGAAGGAGTTCTAGATACCTTTAATGCTGAAGATAAAGTGAAGATCAAATGTGTTATGGAAACCCTTGAACTGGATGTGGATACAGCCGTGCCTATTGGCTTAATTGTAAACGAACTGCTTACCAACGCCCTTAAATATGCATTCCCTGTAGACAATAACGGAACCATCCAAATAAGCTTATCACAATCTACTCCTGAAACTTTGACTTTAAAAGTCGCAGATAACGGAGTTGGTAAAATAAAAGGCTTAGCACCAAAAGGAACCGGATTTGGTTCTCAATTAATACAATTATTGACCCAGCAACTTCATGGCACCATGCTTGAAAAAACGGAACAGGGAACAACAGTTGAGTTTGAATTTAAAATAAAAGCCTACGCTTAATGAAGCAACCTGTAAAAATAATAGTTGTTGAGGATGAAATGATCATTGCAGCTAATATTTCCAGGCAGCTCTGTGAAATGGGCCACCAAGGTCCCGGGAATCATCCCCGTTGGAAAAGATGCCCCAGGCCATATACAGAAAAACCTCCCGGATATTGTACTTATCAATATTCAGCTTAAAGGTTCGCAGGGAACTTCTAAAATGATTGCAAACCATATAACTTTCCTTTTCGGGTAATAAAATTGACGTTTTGGACAGGCTACGGCCCTGTTCGTCCTAACACGCTTGTTTTCAGCGACTTCCAACAATATCTTGTGGTATATATCTTAAAACCACAAGCTATGAAAACTAAATTCTTCTTCAGCCTTTTCCTTGCTACCCTTCTTTTCCAAACCGGGGATCTTTTCGCGCAGACCGCAAGTGCCAACCAGGCATTCTGGGTTCACGAGGACAATGTAAGACCTTCTATGGTTAAAGAGTATGAAGCCGTAACCAAAGATTTTATCGACGCCTGTAAAAAGCACAATATTAAAGGGGCCAATTTTGCCACCGCGACATTGGACGATGGTACTTTTTTAAGCATCTCTCCTGTTACCAATATGGCCGATCTTGATAAGAACCCCCTCGCCCCGCTTGCTGAAAAGATGGGAGAGGACAATTTTAGACAGCTCTTTGCCCGTTTCAATAAGACCTATGACACCCACAGGGATTATATGGTGCATCTCTTAAGCGACCTGTCATATATGCCCAACGGCTTATCAACAAATACCCCGGCTGAGGATTACCGTAAATGGCATTTCTTCCATGTCATCCCCGAGAATGCTTCAGCCCTGCGGACTAAAATGATGGCGCTAAAGGACCTGTATGAAAAGAAGGGCTCCAAACAACACTTCAGAGTATATAGAAATGGCTTCGGAAATTCAGATTACTACCTGGTGGTAATTTCAGCCAAAGACGCACAATCCTACGCGCAGACTTCAGCAGAAAATAATACGCTGCTCGGCCCGGAAGGGGAAAGAATGTTCGATGACATTTTAAAATCTGTTGAAAAGTACGAAACCAGAACAGGCCGTATGCGCCCGGACCTGGCTTACACCTCGAATTAAAGAAATTAAAACCGGCATCGTAGAGGGCCGTAAAGCGACCGGATGTGAGTTTTTCTCTATAGGCATCTCACATTCCCGGTCGTTTAAAAATGGGTGGACAGATAATCTTAAAGCCGGTTATTCTAAAGGAAATTAATTACTAACCCGTTTCACCAAAGGTGAAAACAATATCAAATATTATGAAAAAATTAATTTTTTTAATCGCTCTTATTCCCGCAATGGTGTTGGCACAAACGCCAGATCCTGTACTGTTGACAACGACTGAAATTACTGTAAAACAAGGACACCGTGCCCAGTTTGAAGAAGGGGTAAAAAAATGGAAAGAATGTTATTTGGATAATGAGGGAAAAGAGAATTGGAATTTTTGGCGCAGAATGCAGGGCGAAGGCAATGTTTATGTAATGTCTGGCTCAATGAGTAATTGGGCAGAAATGGACAAAGAGGACCCTGCAGGCGAAGGATGCGCGAATGTATTACTCAATTTTATCATGCCGCATGTTGACAAGGTTGCATATGGTATCAGCCGTTCCATGCCTGAATTCAGCAGAGTCATGCCAGAAGACACAAAACTTGTTTGGGTCACATTTTTCAGAGTCAAAGACGATACCGCTTTTAGGGAAATAATTACTGCTGTATCAAGTGCCATTAAGGCCAAGGAAGGCGACTATAGGGGAATGTGGTATAACTATATGGGTGGTGCTGTTGATGCCGCAGATTATATGGTCTCCACTCCTTACAACGGTTTTGCTCAACTGGACATAGTAAGAGACAGTCCATCGAAAGTCTACGAAAATGCCGTAGGGAAGAAAAAAGCTGATGAAATGGGAGCTAAATGGGATGCCGCGGTTGATGATGGCTGGTCATACATCTACACCTTAAACAGTGAGTTAAGTAACTAAATATTACTTATTATGAAAACTGTAATTATTACAGGCACTAGCAAAGGTATCGGCCTCGAAACAGCATTAGCATTCGGGAGGGAAGGCTACAGGGTTTTCGCAACTATGCGGAACCCGGGGAAGGCTGTTTCTTTAAGGGAAAAAGTAGAAAACGAGTCTTTGAATGTCCACATTGCACAGATGGATGTGGACTCTGATGACTCGGTGAAAAACTGTATCAATGCCATTCAAAAAGAGCATGGACAGATAGATGTTCTTATTAACAATGCCGGGATCGAATGTCATGGTTCTATTGAGGAAACAGATCTTTCAAAATTTAAGTCGGTGATGGAAACCAACTATTTTGGACCTCTTAGATGCATTAAGCACTTGCTGCCTCACATGAGGAATAATCGAAGTGGCTGTATCATAAACGTCGCATCCATTGCCGGTAAAATAGCAAATACTCCGCTCGGGGCGTATGGCGCCAGCAAATTCGCTTTAGAAGCTATAAGTGAAGCACTGGCACAGGAAGTTAAACAATTCAATATAAGGGTCGCGATCGTGGAACCCGGGATCATAGATACTAAAATGGCCAGGGATGTTGCTCAGGACGGTGCCGGAAGATCTATTTATATGCAGGTGAACCGGTTTAGCGGGCTCTTTGCAGCTTCCCTTGAAACTCCCACTCAGGCATCATCAGTTGCAGATAAGATCCTGGAGATAGCCAAAAGTGAGTCCTGGCAACTGCGATATCCGGTGGGGCCTGATGCAGTTCCCTTCCTTAACTGGCGTGCATCCATGACAGATGAAGAATGGATAACCTGGAATGCTGCAACAGATGCCGACTGGTACAAATCTGTTCAGGATCTGTTTGGACTGGATGCGAGAAAGGCGCAAAAATCTTTAGGCAGCTAATAAAGGTCATCATCTTTAGAAACCTTTGCTGAATGATTAAGAATACTATATAAAATCAGGAAATGATTCAGCTCGTAAAAAGTTATGAAAAACATTGAAAAATATGGGGATGCCGAAAACCATACAGAGTAGGCAAAATACTAAATGAAAAAACAATGGCAACTTATGTATTTCGACACAAAGTAGGGGATATCAATGCCTGGCTAAAAGGCCATGAAGATAGGGTAAGATTATTCGCACCTGCATCTCATGGATTTAGAACATTTCAGGATACAGATGATCCCAATTCCATTTTAATAGTGGTTGATACCGATGATGTCCAAAAATTGGGGGCAATAATCAATGATCCAAAAATTCAACATATAAAAGATCGTCATACTGTCCTGGAACCCATAACTATGTCTGCAGAGGTTAATTTTTAAGCGGCAGGAAAGCGATGGGTTAAGGGAAAGTATAGGTTACGCAGTATTCCCTAATATTTCAATAAAAAATTTAAAGCTTATAAGATGCAAACTGAAAAACCCGAATATTTTTTACTCCGGCCCGAAATTGAAAAAGCCTACGGCTATTCGCACGCCGTAAAAATAGGCAACAGCATAAAGATCTCCGGTGCCGTGAGTATGGACGATGAAGGCAACCCTACCGCTGTAGGCGACATTGAGCAGCAAATGAAAAATTGCTATTCCGATCTTGAAAAAATCCTGAAACACTTCAACTGCACTTTTGATGATGTGGTTAAGGAAGATGTGTTTACCACCAATATGTCCGGGTTTCTGGAAGCGGCAGGTTACAGAGCTGAAATCTATAAAAACCACTTCCCAACCGGATCCTGGCTGGGCGTCAAAGAACTTGCCCTTCCCGGATTGCTCATTGAAATAGAAATGGAAGTACATATTGCTTCCTGAATTAATTCATTTTAAGCCAACTTTTAAAGTTAGAGACTATAGAAAGGTTTCGGCAATTCTATTTAAAAGTCCAAATACAGTGAAGTCCAGACTCACTTTAAAAAACGGGGCGTATTCCAAAAAGCCATATGAGTAGGGAATTTTAAATATTTTATTATGAAAAAAGATCATTTGAGAAAACTAAAATCCTGCCTGATGTTGGTTGCGGCTGCGGTTGTAATGTATTCATGCAGTACAGAATCTGTATCAGACCAGATACTTGAAAAAGATTTTCAAATCACACAAATGAATGAAGCTCTGGCTGGATCGTGTGAAGATGATTGTATTGAACCGGGAAGTGAAATTTACTATCCTGTTTCCGACATGGCAACGCTGAGCGTGGGCCGAAATACAAAATCGGTAAGCTACACCGCTTACAATACGGAAACAGATTTTGTGGTGGAAGTGACCTATGCCATCACTGCCGGACCTCCAAATGCAAAGGCAACCATTACCATTGATATTAAGGGCGATGAAGTGGAATATTCAGATGTAAGCTCTGGCAGCACGGTGAACCATACTGTGGCTCTTGCTGAAGCCTGGGCCGGATGTGATGAGATTTCTTTCAGCGTTGTGCAGGAGGCATTAGGGGATCCAATCACCTTTAGCGAAAGCTATGCCTTAATCCCTGTTTGTTCTGAAGAAGGTTTAAAAATAGGAGATGCATACCAGGGCGGTATCATTGCCTATATCTTACAGCCTGGTGACCCGGGATATGTGGAAATTGAAACCCACGGCATCATTGCTGCTCCAAGTGACCTAAGTGTAGGTAACGACTATTATGTTTTTTGGGGTTGTGCTGATACTTTTATTGGTGGTACAAATACAGGATTAGGAACAGGCGCAGCTAATACCAACGCTATAGTGAGTGGTTGTGCAGAAGCAGGAATCGCAGCTAGATTAGCTAATGATTTAGATTTAAATGGTTACACCGATTGGTATTTACCCAGCAAAGATGAGTTGAACAAACTTGTTGAAAATAAAGGAGCGGTAGGCATTTTAACTAATGGCTACTATTGGAGTTCTTCGGAGATCAATGCATTCCATGCTTGGGTTTATGTCGACAACTATGGCTGGGATGACAGCTATGCTAAGTACTACAACGGTACCAGAGCTCGTGCTGTTCGGTCTTTTTAAATTAAAGAAAAAAGGAGCTTTGAAAAACAATGGACAAGCTCTGTCAATTAAAGATCGTTTATCCTTAAAGCTAAATTTATTTTGATGCCTATTACATTCTCCTAAAAGCAGAATACAGGAAAAAATCTAATGAATAACTGCCCGGGTAAACGATTTTCAAACAAAGTCCATACAAACAGTGGCATAGAAAAAAGTTTCTTTCCGATAAAAAAGTGGAGTCCAGGACCCACTAAAAAAAAACGGGGCGTATTCCAAAAAGCCATATGAGTAGGAATTTTAAATATTTTATTATGAAAAAAGATCAATTTAGAAGACTCAGAACCAGCCTCACGTTGCTCGCGGCTGCCGTAGTAATGTTTTCTTGCAGTACAGAATCTGTATCAGACCAGATACTTGAAAAAGATTTGCAATTCACACCAATGAATAAAGCCCTGGCTGGATCGTGTGAAGATGATTGTATTGAACCGGGAAGTGAAATTTACTATCCTGTTTCCGACATGGCAACGCTGAGCGTGGGCCGAAATACAAAATCGGTAAGCTACACCGCTTACAATACGGAAACAGATTTTGTGGTGGAAGTGACCTATGCCATCACTGCCGGACCTCCAAATGCAAAGGCCACCATTACCATTGATATTGAAGGCGATGAAGTGGAATATTCAGATGTAAGCTCTGGCAGCACGGTGAACCATACTGTGGCTCTTGCTGAAGCCTGGGCCGGATGTGATGAGATTTCTTTCAGCGTTGTGCAGGAGGCATTAGGGGATCCAATCACCTTTAGCGAAAGCTATTCCTTAATCCCTGTTTGTGAAGAAGAAGGTTTAAAAATAGGAGATGCATACCAGGGCGGTATCATTGCCTATATCTTACAGCCTGGTGACCCGGGATATGTGGAAAATGAAACCCACGGCATCATTGCTGCTCCAAGTGACCTAAGTGTAGGTAACGACTATTATGTTTTTTGGGGTTGTGCTGATACTTTTATTGGTGGTACAAGTACAGGATTAGGAACAGGCGCAGCTAATACCAACGCTATAGTGAGTGGTTGTGCAGAAGCAGGAATCGCAGCTAGATTAGCTAATGATTTAGATTTAAATGGTTACACCGATTGGTATTTACCCAGCAAAGATGAGTTGAACAAACTTGTTGAAAATAAAGGAGCGGTAGGCATTTTAACTAATGGCTACTATTGGAGTTCTTCGGAGATCAATGCATTCCATGCTTGGGTTTATGTCGACAACTATGGCTGGGATGACAGCTATGCTAAGTACTACAACGGCACCAGAGCTCGTGCTGTTCGGTCTTTTTAAATTAAAGAAAAAAGGAGCTTTGAAAAACAATGGACAAGCTCTGTCAATTAAAGATCGTTTATCCTTAAAGCTAAATTTATTTTGATGCCTATTACATTCTCCTAAAAGCAGAATACAGGAAAAAATCTAATGAGTAACTGCCAGGGTAAACGATTTTAAAACAAAGACCATACAAAAATCTCCCAAAAGAGATTCACCAATACATACCGACAAATGAAAACAATTAAAAAATGCCTGCTCGTATTACTTGCAATAACTGCAACCACTTATGGTCAGGAAAATCAGAAGATAGATTATAAAACCGGAGATCCTGCTACCTGGCCGGCTGAACTGGATGCGGTGATCGCGGCGCCAAAAAACCATAAAATTCTACTGGAGAATGATCAGGTAAGGGTACTTGAAGTTAGCCTTGCACCCGGGGAGAAAGAACCGCTTCACCATCACAAATGGCCAAGTGTACTTTACATTCAGGAAGCCGGGGATTTCGTGGATTACGATAAAGACGGTGAGGTGATTTTTGACACCCGGGAATTGCCCGAACCCTTAACCTTTCCGCTCACCATGCAAAAAGGTCCGGAGGCACCTCATGCGCCTGTTAACCTTAGCAAGACCAAACCCATCCGGCTAATTCGGGTGGAGATGAAACCTGGGAATACCAATGAAAATACAGTTGTTATAGATAGCCTTTATAGATCCTTTTCCGCAGGGGATATCCCTGCAGTTCTCGCCTTACTTGACGAAAAAGTAGTCTGGATGGAAGCCGAAGGAAATGCCTATGCAGACGGCAACCCTTATATAGGTCACGACGCTGTGCTGAATGGTGTTTTTGCCAGGGCTGGCGCAGAACATGAATATTTTAAACTGGAAGATATTGAGCTGCACGAAATGAGCGGCAATAAAGTGCTGGCTACGCTGCGTTATGATGCAAAAGTGAAGGAAACCGGTAAAACCTTTAATGCACAGGTAGCCCATATCTGGACGCTCAAAGGAGGGAAAATAATAGGCTTTCAGCAGTATGTGGATACCAAAAAACTGGCCGATGCAGCCAGAAAGTAATCCTTTATGAGCATCTGGAAAAGAAATTTTTAAATGAAACCAACGAACCAGATAATGCCGCCCATACATACGTCCTCTTCTTTTAATAACATTACAAAAAAAGAAGACAAACAGGAAAACCTGCTTCGTACTATTGGGATATTTGGATTGTCCACAAACATAATTAACATTATAGTGGGCTCGGGTATTTTTGTGCTGCCGGCAATAGTTGCTGCAGGAATGGGTGCCGGCGGCATTATTGCCTATTTATTTTGTGGTTTGCTGATTGGCCTGATCATGCTCTGTTTTGCTGAAGTGGGAAGTAAGATCACAACCACAGGTGGCCTTTACACCTATATAGAAACCGCTTTCGGTAAATACGCGGGATTTTTATCGGGTAACCTATACCTGATGGCCGTCCTGGCTGCAGATGCAGCTGTCTCCAATGCTCTGGTGAACATACTTGCTGTAGCTTTCCCCCTATTTGAATCGCAAATCATCAGATTGTTGTTCCTGCTCATAATTTTCCTGGGGCTCGCCGGCTTCAATATTTTAGGAATCAAACAAGGCATTGGATTGGTAAAGTTACTTGTAGTTGCCAAGATTCTCCCACTGTTGCTGCTTGTTATTATAGGTTCTTTTAAAATTGAAATAGCCAGTATTTCTATCGAAACCTGGCCTGAATTCGGACAATTGGGCACTACTTCCCTTGTCCTTTTCTTTGCTTTTATGGGCGGAGAAACCGGTCTCAATGTGAGCGGAGAAGTAAAAAAACCCAACAAAAATATACCACGGGCCATCTTTGCAGGAATTACAACCGTCGTAGTTCTGTATGTATTCATACAACTCGTAGCCCAGGGGGTATTAGGGGATGAACTTGCAGACCAGAACGCACCGCTTGCTGAAACGGCAGCGCGGGTTTTCGGCTCTCAAGGATTTATGCTCCTCACCGCAGGTGCTGCTGTTTCCATGTTTGGCTACCTAAGTGGATCGATACTGAATATGCCCCGTGTTGTGTATGCCCTGTCCAGGGACCGGGTGATCCCTGTTAAGGCTTTCAGTAAGGTACATTCAAGATTTAAAACACCCCATTTGGCTATTCTTACTTATGCAGTGGCAGGTTTTGTAATTGCTGCATTCGGCACTTTTGAAAAACTGGCTGTAATAGCAACAGGAGGCCTTTTGCTGCAGTATCTGGGAGTAGCTCTTGCAGTGATCAAACTAAGATATACCAGAAAATCCCGGCCGGGAGAATTTAAGATTCCGGGAGGTTTAATTGTACCCCTTCTATCTGTGGGAATTATAGCTTATTTCCTATCAAAGATGACCTATGCTCAGGCTATGGGAACGCTTGCGGCAACAATTCTATTGACGATTATTTATATAATCAATAGAAAAATAAGCATTGAAAATAAGAATACTAAAAAACTATAAAAGAACGAAGCTTATTTGATATGAAGAGACAAGGCCATAAGAAACGAAATTTAGTGCTTTCTGAAAATGCGACCCTACGCTACTTAAGCTTTTCAGCATTGTACCTGGCTCAGGGAATACCAGAGGGCATCACCTATTTTGCTATACCGGCATGGTTGGCCATGAATGGAAAAACACCTTTGGAAATTGCAGGATTTGTGGCGGTAATTGGGATTCCGTGGAGCTTTAAAATACTTATTGCCCCTATAATGGACCGCTATACCATACTATCCATGGGACGCAAACGCCCCTGGATCATATTCGGGCAATTAGGGCTTATTTTAAGTTTTCTCTCTATGGGCCTGGTGAACGATCCCTTAAATAATTTAAACAGTTTAATGGTCGCCGGCTTCATTCTCAGCTTCTTTGGGGCGTTCCAGGACGTGGCTACAGATGGTATGGCGGTAGATATTGTGCCAGTCCCCGAACAGGCAAGGGCCAACGGGCTTATGTGGGGTTCAAAAACCATTGGTATTTCCCTGTCCCTACTTATAGGAACTTTTCTTATTAATCTTCTTGGATTCTCAACCGCCATCGCCCTGTTAGCCATTTCCGTAGCCTTTATTATACTGGTCCCCATTTGTTTCAGGGAACGAAAAGGAGAAAAAATTATGCCATGGACCAAAGGCATTGCATCCCCCCTGGCTGAAACCACACAACTAAAACATTGGAAACAAATCTTCAACAGCCTTTTAAAAGTAGTGCTGCTGCCATCAACTCTTATGATGTTAGTTGCAGCATTTGTACTGGGGCTCATGTATGGTTTAATCGACACACTTTTACCCATTTTTACCATACAGGAACTGGGCTGGACCAACACCGAATTTTCCCAGGCATATTCTACAACAACTATAGTAGGGGTGTGTTTGGGATGTTCGTAGGTGGAGCCCTGGTTGATTTTTTCGGTGATAAAAGAATGATTACCATTTACCTCATCATTACAACACTAATAATCGTTTTAATGGCATTTATCTCAGACTTCTGGCAAATCAAAATGATCATATTTGGATTCATCATGCTCTATTATTTGTTCTACGTCTTCCATACAATTGGAATTTTTGCAGCCTCTATGAAACTTTGCTGGCCGGTTATAGCGGCCACTCAATTCACCCTCTTTATGGCCTTATCCAACATGGGAAGAGCCGTTGGCTCCGGGCTTGTTGGAACATTAAAAGAAACTATGACCTGGGAATACGTTTTTATATGTATAGCACTGGCACCGCTGATAAGTATTCTTTTTATAAATCTCATTGATTTCAAAAAGCAGCGAATTGCTATTGCTGAATTTACTATAAAAGGAGGCTGAATATTTTTTTCAAAGTCTGTGCATTGAATAGGTTTAATGGCTAAAAACAAATACTGTATGAATTTAACTAATCAAAACCGTATTCAATCTGTAGATTTTTTAAAAGGATTTGTCATTGTACTCATGGCCCTCGACCATACACGGGTTTATTTTCATAGAGAATATTTCTATTTTGAACCTACAGATATAGACCAAACCAACTTCTGGATCTTTTTTACCAGGTTCATCACGCATTTTTGTGCGCCGGTATTTGTTTTGCTGGCCGGCACTTCTGCTTTTTTTGTAGAGCAAAAAATTGGTAAAAACGCTGTTAGCAAATGGCTTTTAAAACGCGGGATGTGGCTCATTTTTGTCGAAATTATCATCATAACCTTCGGGTGGCGGTTTCAGTTAAACTTTGATGCTATTATTTTCCAGGTGATATGGCTGTTAGGAGCCTCGATGCTTTTTCTGGCATTGTTTATCCATATCCCCAAAAGACCTATGATAGTTTTATGCCTGCTCGTGATTTTTGGACATAATTTATTGGACGGTTTTTTAGGTGGACAGCTGGGTGATTTCTGGAAACTGCTACATGTAAGAGGGCCAATTCAGCTCACTGATAGCATTTACATTTTAAATGCATACCCACTTCTACCCTGGATATTTGTAATGCCCCTGGGTTATTATTTAGGCATCCTTTACAAACCTGGATATGATGCCCTTAAAAGGCAGCAGATCTTGATTCGCACCGGTATTTTTGCCATCCTCCTGTTTTTTGTTTTACGTTTTGCAAATGTTTATGGTGATTTGGTTCCCCGTTCTTCTTATGATGATTTTACCAAAACATTGCTTTCGTTTTTCAACGTCACCAAATACCCGCCTTCACTTTTGTATTTGTTAATCACCTTGGGCCCCTCACTAATCGTGCTTTCACTTGCTGAAAAGTTTAAAGGAAAATTATTTGAAGTAATGGTGCTGTTTGGCAAAGTTCCCATGTTCTTTTACATCATTCATATTTACTGGATCCATCTGCTGGCACTACTGGCTGTTTATCTGACTGGTTATGATCCAGAACTAATGATTATTGATGTGTGGATTGGACTTGTTACGGACTTGCAAGGCTATGGTTTTTCATTAGGTATTGTGTACCTGGTCTGGATATTTGTGGTTGTTAGTTTATATCCTGTTTGCAAATGGTACTGGAATTATAAAAAGAATAACCGCAAATACTGGTGGCTAAGTTATCTATAACTAAAGAAACATCATTGACCATAAGCAACTATAAACCTGTACAAATGATTTCTGAATTTGGAGAACTATCTACAAAAATACTCGAGAAGTACAGGCCAAACGCGTTTGTGTTTGCTATGCTTTAACGATTATCACAGCTTTCATTCAGGTTCTAAATTCCAGAAGCAGAGGGATCTAGACTCTTGACCCGGACAACAACGAAACCAAATATTAAATTCCTCTTCAACAGCCGCAAAAGTTTTCTCAAGAAATACCGGTGAAAACATATTTGTGTTTCGAATTTTTATATGAAATTGTTTTTTCAAAAAAAGCTTTGGAGCCCCGGCACCCAACAAAGGTGCGTTTCACCTCTCGGCATAAGCTACTTATTTACTGCTCACCTCCTTTCCCAATTAACTTTTCATCAACAAATAATTAACCCCTCTTTAGAATTTGTGAATTACAAATCGATTTACATTTACAGTCCTTTGATCTATAATATGCTGGCCCTGATTCTTTTAATAATTCTTCTTTTTATAGCCGTGCTGCTATTCTTCCAGCTGAAGGTCAGGAGGCAGCAGGAAAAGCTCATTAAAGATGAATCCAAAGCCCTGCGTAAACTTCAGAAAACCAACAGTAGATTCATAGAATCTGGTTTATTTGGGCTTAAACCAACAAGTTCCTATTTGAAACCAACCCTAAACCATTCCGGACTTATAAAACATCGCAGGAATGTAATGGGAGGGAGAAAGAAGGTTGCTGCGGTTTAGTCTTTAGTCGTTAGTAGTTTACCGTTTTCTGTTTTCCGTTTCCGGTTTTCCGTTTTTGAAATCTGGAATTAAATTCCTGATATTGGAATTTGGAACTTGGAATCATAGTTGTCCGATTAATATAAACTGAATTTCCGTTTGCTTTGCTATGTATAGTCTGAGGTCATATCAACCTCAACATGGGGGTGGTTTTGAATCTAAAAAAGTTTAGAATATATTCAAGAATTGCAGTAGAGTTTAAGTGGCTCTTTTTCAGTCATTAGGATTTTAGTCTAGGCTCTAGATTCTAGAAGCAGAGCGATCTAGACTCTTTTCCCGGACAACAATGATTTGGTGCCTGGGATTTGTTTGGTGTTTGTTGTTTGTCGTTTGGTGTTTGAGAACAGTAACTCCTCTCGAGTTACAATTCTTCAATCAACAAATCCTAATTAAAATATAAAAAAATAATAAGTTTTTAAGTTAAAAGATTTTTATTTTGTACTGTTTACAAAAAACCCTTGATTCCTTTCTACATTTTTCACTAAATTAGTTTACTAAATCCCAGGCTGTTAATCCAAATTTATTTTCTTAGTAAAGAATATAAGTTAGTCAGGATTTTTACCCTACGGCCCCGTCTTTTTAAAACCTACCCTGTAAAACTAATGAAAGGCATAGCCATGGAGCAACCTGTGAAAATACTGGTAGTTGAGGATGAGATGATCATTGCTGCCAATATTTCTCTGCAACTTACTGAAATGGGCCACGAGGTCCTGGGAATAATCCCCAGTGGTGAAGATGCTTTAAGTCATATCCAGAATAACCTGCCCGATATTGTCCTTATTGACATACAGCTTAAGGGGCCACTTGACGGGATTGAGACAGCAATTAAAATGCAGGAGTACAGCAGGGACCTGGCCGTTATTTACCTAACCGCCAATGCCGATGATGCAAATTTCAACAGGGCAAAACAAAGTCATCCATACGCCTTTTTATCCAAACCATTTAAACCTCTTGACCTGCAGCGAAGCATTGAGCTTACTATTTCTCAACTGAATCAAAAAGAACCTTCCCAGACTAAGGACGCCCGGGAACCTGCCTCTACATCGGTCTTAAAGGATTACCTCTTTGTAAGGCACCATGAATCTATGATAAAGATCGAACTTAAGAATATCCTGTATGTGGAAGCCGACCGAAATTACTGCCGGATCTTTTCCACTCTTAAAGAATTCCTGTTGGTATGTACCCTTAAAGATATCGAACGCAGTTTGCCTCCAAAGCATTTCTTCCGGCTGCACCGGTCCTATATTATCAACCTTGCCAGGATTGATGAGATTGCAGCTTCTTATGTAGTTATTGCCAAAAAAGCTATCCCTATGGCCAGAGGGATGCGCAGGGAACTTCTTAAAAGGTTGCATACCATCTAAATTCTCACCGGGAAGAAAAAGGAACCGTTTGGACAAGAAACACACCCGCTCATCCTAACTACCTTGTTTTCAGTTAATTCCAAATATATCTTGGGGTATAATTAACTTAAAACCGGAAATTATGAAAACTAAATTCTTCTTCAGCTTTTTCCTTGCTACCCTTCTTTTCCAAACCGGGGACCTTCTCGCGCAGACCGCAAGTGCCAACCAGGCATTCTGGGTTCACGAGGACAATGTAAGACCTTCTATGGTTAAAGAGTATGAAGCCGTAACCAAAGATTTTATCGACGCCTGTAAAAAGCACAATATTAAAGGGGCCAATTTTGCCACCGCGACATTGGACGATGGTACTTTTTTAAGCATCTCCCCTGTTACCAATATGGCCGATCTTGATAAGAACCCCCTCGCCCCGCTTGCTGAGAAAATGGGAGAGGACAATTTTAGACAGCTCTTTGCCCGTTTCAATAAGACCTATGACACCCACAGGGATTATATGGTGCATCTCTTAACCGACATGTCCTATATGCCCAACGGCTTATCAACTAATACCCCGGGTGAGGATTACAGGAAATGGCATTTCTTCCATGTCACCCCTGAGAATGCTCCAGCCCTTCGGACAAAAATGATGGCGCTAAGGGACCTGTATGAAAAGAAGGGTTCCAAACAACACTTCAGAGTATATAGAAATGGCTTCGGAAATTCAGATTACTACCTGGTGGTAATTTCAGCCAAAGACGCCCAATCCTACGCGCAGACTTCAGCAGAAAATAATACGCTGCTGGGGCCGGAAGGGGAAAGAATGTTCGATGACATTTTAAAATCTGTTGAAAAGTACGAAACCAGAACAGGCCATATGCGCCCTGACCTGGCTTACACCTCGAATTAAAAGGAAATAGCAATGAGAATTATAAAATTATTTTTTCTTTTACCTGCCTTGTTCCTTTCCACACTCACACCGGCGCAAAGCGATGAAAGGATCCTTATGGTAAAAGGGATCTACGCAGCCTTAGAGGAAGGAGATGCCTCTTCACGATATATGGCAGCCTTACCGGCCGGTATTGAACAGGAGCAGGTAAAAGAAATTAATAACAATAATGGCTTTAGCATTTCCTCCATTCTAAAAAAGGAATGGGAAAGCCTGGAATTCAAAAACCTTCAATTTGAACCTGAAGGAAAAAACATGATCTATGTAAGTGGAATTGTTAAGGGACGCAAAGCAACAGAGTGTGATCACCTTTCTAAAAGATTCAGGCATTCCTGGGTTTTTGAAAAAGGGAAAATCGTCAAATTTTCAGAATAATATCAATAAATACATTATGAAAAATATCATTTTAACAGGACTTGTAGTTCTACTTATTACATCCTGCAGCCAGCCAGATAAACGCTACACGCAAGAGTCGGCAGAAATTGATTCCTACAGGGCTTCCCTGGAAGCTTATGAAAACCAGGATTGGAGAAGCCTTGCCACCTATTACCATCCCGATGCGGTAATTATTAATAATGTGCCTGAAAGCGAGGGGCAAAACCTTGCAGAGATCCTGAAGACACACAAAGAAGATGCTGCCATTTTTAACAGCTGGAGATTCTTGGACGACCCTGAGACCTTTGAAATGGTAGTGACCAATGACGGGGAAACCTGGGTGAACTATTGGGGTGTTTGGGAAGGTACCTTAAAGGCTAACAACCGTAAATATGTGATCCCCACTCATTCCACAGCCCAGTTCAGGGATGGGAAGATTGTCAAGGAACTTGGATATTGGGATATCTCAAAGCTGGTTACAGATATAAATGCGATGGAAGCAGCAGAAGCCCAGGCATTAAAAGCCACGGGAGGAGAGGCTGTAATGTCCCAAAAACCCTAAGCTCGATTCGCAGTATGATCCTCCCAAAAAATCCCAAACAATGTCACGCAGCAGTAAAAATGAAAGGTTATGAAAACAGTTGGAATCATAGGGGGAGCAGGATTTATAGGCAGCCATATAACCAGGAAGTTCCTGGAAAAGAATTATAAGGTAAAGGTCTCTGTCACCAGCATTCAAAAAAGCGAAAAATATGAGCACCTTTTTAACCTGGAGAATTCAATAAACATAGTTATTAGGCCATTAAAACTGGAAAACAGGGAAGCATTAGGCAATTTCATTGAAGATTGTGACATTGTGATCCATAGTGGCACCCCGTTTCAACTCGAGGTTAAAGATCCGCAGGCAGAACTGCTGGATCCAACAATAATTGGCACCCAGAATTTCCTGGATTCCCTGCTGGATGCACCTCAAATTAAAAAAGTGATCTTCATTGCCTCTGTAGCCGCCTGGAACACAAACTTTCCTTTACCCGCAGGAGGAAAAACCTTCCTGGACAGCTTTGATGAACAGGATGTTCGTTTTACAAGTAAGGAAAGCCACCCATATTGCCGGGCAAAATATGTGGCTAACGGGGTAGTGGAACAATTTATATTAGATAATCCCTCCCTTCCTTTTGAAATTACTACCGTTTCCCCGGTGATGGTGATGGGAAAATCCCTTTCCAAAAGGGAAGATTCAACCTCCACGGGGATCCAATCCTTAATTAAGAACAAACTGGCGCCAGATGACTTTTTTCAAAACCTCTATGATAATAATATTCCATTTGCAATGGTAGATGTGGAGGACGTGGCGCAGGCTGTTTATAATGCCGTTACCACCACAGGCCTGCATGGGAAAGATTATCTTCTTAGCAGTGAAACTTATAAAGTTTTGGACATTCACGAAATGCTAAATCGCCGCGAACCGAAGGAAAAGGCGCAGGTAGTCTATAAAAATAACCTTGCCAAAAAAGATTTGAAATTAAAATTTAGGCCGGTAAGAAAGACCTTGAACGCCTGGTAATACCGGGATAACAGATTACTTCAAAACTATTGTTATCCGGTAAAAGAGTCTAGACCGCTTCCGCTACTGGAATATAGAACCTGGACTAAAATCTACGTCCATGGAAATAGCTCCTTCCCCACTTCTATAAAGCCTGGATTTTCCTAAATCAAGGTAGATTCGCCACCACCCCCATGTTGAGGTTGACATGACCTCAGAGTATATATAGCATGGCTAAACGTCAATTTAAATTAGTCTTAATCGGACACCAATGACTTAATACTTCAAAATTCTCAATAAGTAATGCTGGAACCCTAAAAAAGAACAATTTGATATGGTTCTGATGTCTGTACCGGAAGACAATAAAGGGATCATTGGTGCTGCAAGCCTGGAACAGCAACAGGCTCATATTTTAGATCCACAACTTTTAGAAGTTCGGGTTAGAGAAAAAAGGATTGAACTATAAAAACCTATCAGGGAGATTCTCCTTTAACCGAATTATGCATTTTAAACCTGAATAAATACTGGGTTCCAGCATTGGTAGTTATCTCCATTGAACCATCCAACTGCCGGGTGAGCAGTTTAATAAGTTTTTTTCCAAAGCCCGTTCCTTTCGCAACTTCCTGCGGTTTAAGCCCTATACCATCATCCTTTACCCAAAGGTTTAAAACCCCGGTGGTTTCCCGGGAAAGCCGAATATAGATCTCCCCGTTCTTACTATGGGGAAAGGCATATTTAAGGCTGTTGGTGAACAATTCATTTACAATAAGCCCTATAGGCACCGCAGTATCAACATCCAGGTGCAAATCCGCCATGGAATACATTATCCTAATACGGTCCTTTTCCCCAAAAGATTCCAGGATATGATCCCCCAGGTCTTTGAGATATTCCTTCATTTCTATAGATGACAAATGTTCTTTTTGATACAGGCGCCGGTGGATCATGCTCATAGAGAACACCCGGTTCTGGCTCTCTTTCATCGCGTGGGCCACAGTGGGATCACTGGTTTGTGCTGTTTGTAAAGCGAGCAGGCTGGAAACAATCTCAAGATTATTCTTAACGCGGTGATGTATCTCTTTAAGAAGAAACTCCTTTTCCCGGTTTTGATTGGAGAGGAGTTTATTTTTCTTTCGGTTATTGAAAAAACTTACCAGGAGGATCGTAAGCGTAAGAAAGAGAAGGCCTGCAACAAGGCTTATCAAATTTTGCCGGGATTGCTGTTGTGAAAGCCTGGTTTGTTGTAATTGGATGGTGTTTTCTTTTTGTGCAACATTAAACTGGGTTTCCAGTTGTGCTATACGTTCATCTGCCTCTGCCGTAAAAACCACTGCATTTAAAGAATCATATTTGGAAAATGCAGCATAAGCTTCCTTATATTGCTCATTTCCCGCATAGGCGAGGCCGAGGCTTTTGTAGGTTTTGCCCAGGAAAAATCCGTCTCCAAACCGGGGCGTGGCGACCTCAATAGACCTTTTTATATTTTCTATGGCTGCATCAAAATTCTTATTTTTAGTCTGTAATTCTCCTACTGAAAGATAGGAGCGCATCAACATAAAGGCATTATCAAGGAGATAGGCATATTTTATGGCATTGATACCTGCCTCTTCAGCCTTGCTGAAATTATTTAGAACAGCATAAAGTTCTACCAGGGAGATGTAGACGTCGCTAAGGTTATTGTAAAAACCATAGCGCTCTCCTATTTCTATGGAACGCAGGTAATATTCCAGGGCTTTATCAAATTGGCCTAAACTCAAGTAATTATTTCCCACAATGTAGAGAGTGAAATCGTAGTCAAGATCTACTACCTCTCTCTTCTCAAAATATGAAAGGGATTGCAGCCCATACTTTAAACCGTCCTCATATTTGCCCTGTTTCCAGAACAAATT
Organism: Antarcticibacterium flavum; assembly: GCF_006159205.1. NCBI lineage: Bacteria > Pseudomonadati > Bacteroidota > Flavobacteriia > Flavobacteriales > Flavobacteriaceae > Antarcticibacterium > Antarcticibacterium flavum. The sequence goes on from NZ_CP040812.1 coordinate 1,598,269, forward strand.
GCTAAGGTCACTGTATGCCATACCCTTTGCCCAATCATTATTATATATCTCTCCAATTTCGAGGGTCTTCATGGCGAAATCGGCTGCGCGGTCCAGCTGCCCGCGACGCTCATAAACATATCCCAGCTGGGTGTAAAGAAGCGGCAGATCTTTTTCATCCACCTTTTGTTCAGCTTCCAGAAGTACTCCCTCTGCTGCGTCAAGCTTTTCCTGTCTTAGGAGGATGGCTCCCCGGGTAATTTGAAAGTGCCCATTCCAAAGCATATTAGAGTCACGGGCTGTGAGTTCCAGCCCCATTTCAGTATATTCCAGAGCCTTTACCAGATTCCTGGTGTGCCAGTAATATGCAAGATCATTCAGTATTTCGAAATGAATACTGTCCTCCTTTACCAAAGGCAGGGTTTCCAATAGCTGCTCTAAATAAGAATCATCGAAGTCATCGGTTTCAACAAAGATCTTTTGATAGGGATCCTGCCGGGTGGCATCATAGATCTGCCCATAACCCTGTAAGCTAAAACAGCCAAAAAAAAATAGCCTTAATATTAAATTCCCACTGTAGATCACCTAACGAGCATGCCTGGTTAATTCAGGAAGGTACAATTAAATATCTGTTATTCAGAAAGTTATTTAAACTTTGAAACCATCCCCCGTGGGGTGTTTTTCATGGAAATAAAAATTTGCATCTAAGAAACCAACTGGCGGTACAAGATATAAATTTAGTTATCCCGGAAAGGTCACAGAGCCTTACTTCAGAAAGTTCTGGAGCAATAAATTTAAACAGGATGCAAAGATAGTCGCACCGCTAACTATAAATAAATTAAAACAAAAAACTGTGACAAATGACCAAAGTCATATTTCGAATCCAAAAATTAAATTAACTTATACCTCCAAATTCTAAATCATAAAATATAAGCATATGAAGAAATACATTGCACTTCTCGTATTTTTTATTGCCCATACTGTGACAGCCCAGGAGAATGTGCTCACAGCACAGGATGTGGCAAAGATTGAAGCTATTACCAATATTGTCATTTCACAGGACGGTCAAAAAATAGCCTATCAAAAAGTCGTTCCGGCAAACCCGCTGGAGGAAAATGTACCGGCGAAAAGCCATTTATACATCTATGACCTTTCTTCAAAAGAATCTACTCCTTTGGTGACAGACTACAGCATCTCGAATATTAAATTCCGTCCCGGGAGCGGCAGCATCACTTTTACCGCAAAAAGGGATAAAGATGAAGCAACTGCTGTTTACGAGATGCAGCCAGGTGGTGGTGACGCCACCAAAATCTATGAATTCCAGACTTCTATTTCATCTTATGACTGGCACTCTAATGGAACACAGCTGGCCTTCGTAGCCAACAAACCCCAGGATAAAAGGGAAAATGAACTGCCCTATACGCCCGAGGTCTATGAAACCGACCTGGAAAATTCCACAGCTTTTGTAACCAACCTCAACGACCCCACTCCCAAAGAACTGGCAGTGGAGGGCCATGTAACTTCTGTCCAATGGAGTCCAAAGGGTTCACAACTGGCAGTTGCCGCGGCTCCTACCTCTCTTGTAGATGATTTCTATACTTCACAAAAGATCTACATAGTAGATGCCAACACTTTAAATATAACTGCTGAAGTTGATCATAAGGGTAAACAGGGGCCCATGAAATGGAGCCCCGATGGGAAGAGGATTGCATTTATCGCAGGAGAAGATCAACATGATCCAATTGATGGCAGACTGTTTATAGCTGAAGTTACCGGCGGCAGCCCTAAGATCCTTCAAAAGGATTTCAAAGGGAAATTCGACGGCCTGGACTGGAAAGACAATAAAACCCTCTATATCCAGGTTAGTGAAGGCGTTTACAGCAGCCTTGGAACAATAGGCCTTGACGGAAAAATGGATAAACTTTTCCGTGAGGAGGCTATGAATATTACACGATTTGCAGTTGCTGGCAATAACACTATTGCAACTACTGCAAATACCGCGCAGCACCCCGATGAACTTTTTGTCATTAAGCCGAAGGCCGGCACAGCAGAACGTATCACCACCTCCAACCCCTGGCTTGCAGAGGAGAAAATGGGAAAACAGGAAGTTATCACCTATAAAGCAGCAGACGGGTTGGAGATAGAAGGAATCTTAATACACCCTATAAACAAGAGCGGAAAGTCCCCTTTGATCACCGTAGTGCACGGGGGGCCTGAGGCTCATTACAGCAATGGCTGGTTAACCTCCTATAATATGCCGGGTCAACTTGGCGCCGGGGAGGGCTACGCGGTTTTCTATCCTAACTACAGGGGTAGTACCGGCAGAGGAATTGAATTTGCCAAATCCAGCCAGGGAGATCCCGCGGGACTGGAATTTGACGACATTATAGATGGAGTGGATTATCTAATTGAAAATTATGATATCGATAAGGACAAAGTAGGGGTTACCGGAGGTTCCTACGGTGGTTATGCAACTGCCTGGATGGCCACCCGCCACACCAAACGCTTTGCTGCCGGGGTGATGTCTGTAGGAATAAGCAACAACATCTCTAAATGGGGAACCAGTGATATTCCTGAAGAAATGTTCCTGGTACACGCCCGCAAAAGGATTTGGGATGACTATGAGTTCTACCTTGAACGCAGCCCCATCTTCTATGCCGACCAGGCTGAAACACCGCTTCTTATTCTACATGGAAAAGATGATACCCGTGTTAACCCCGGGCAGTCATATGAGTTGTACCGTCATATCAAAACCAGAACTGAAACCCCTGTAAGATTAGTGCTGTATCCCGGCGAAGGCCACGGAAACAGAAAATCCACCGCCAGGTACGATTATAACCTGCGAATGATGCAGTGGTTCGACACCTACCTTAAAGACGGCAGCATCACCTTACCCGATGCCAACATAGCGCCAGACGGGCAGTAGGATATTTATAGACATTCTAAAAAACCCTGTAGCTTCATTGGAGTTATGGGGTTTTTTGGTTAGTTGTTAGTCTTTAGTCGTTAGTCGTTAGAAAAAGGGGACAGAGGGCAGAGGGCAGAGGACGGAGTGTTTACCGTTTACTGTTTACCGTTTTCTGTTTGGCGTTGTTATTTTTTGGAAATTGGTACCTGGAATTTGGAATTTTTAATATTTTTGGTTCGAGAATCTTGTTTCTTGTTTCTTGTTTCTTGGCTCATGTCTCTCTTTTTTAGCCACTAATGCACTAATATTTTTCTAAACTGCTTAACTAAAATCTGTGTTAGCTAGCTTATTTATTCTAACCTATTTTTAGTCTAGTCTCCAGACTCTAGCCTCCAGATTCTCTTCTCTTGTTTCTTGTTTCTTGTTTCTTGTTTCTTGTCTCCTGGCTCCTGGCTCTCTTTTTTAGCCACTAATGCACTAATATTTTTCTAAACTGCTTAACTAAAATCTGTGTTAGCCAGCGTATTAAATCCCTACCTATTTTTAGTCTAGACTCCAGACTCTAGCCTCCAGTTTCTCTTCTCTCTTCTCTCTTCTCTTGGCTCTTGTTTCTTCGCTCCTGTCTCTCTTTATTAGCCACTAATGCACGAATGTTTTTCTAAACTGCTTAACTAAAATCTTTGTTAGCCAGCTTATTAATTCCTGTCTATTTTTAATCTAGTCTCCAGACTCTAGCCTCCAGTTTCTCTTCTCTCTTCTCTTGATTCTTGGTCTTATTTTTCGTTTCTTGGCTCTTGGCTCTTGTTTCTTGTTTCTTGTTTCTTGGCTCTTGGCTCTTGTTTCCTGTTTCTTGGCTCATGTCTCTCTTTCATAGCCACTAATGCACTAATGTTTTTCTACACTGCTTAACTAAAATCTGTGTTAGCTAGCTTATTTATTCTAACCTATTTTTAGTCTAGTCTCCAGACTCTAGCCTCCAGATGTACTTCTCTTGTTTCTTGTTTCTTGTTTCTTGTTTCTTGTCTCCTGGCTCCTGGCTCTCTTTTTTAGCCACTAATGCACTAATATTTTTCTAAACTGCTTAACTAAAATCTGTGTTAGCCAGCGTATTAAATCCCTACCTATTTTTAGTCTAGACTCCAGACTCTAGCCTCCAGTTTCTCTTCTCTCTTCTCTCTTCTCTTGGCTCTTGTTTCTTCGCTCCTGTCTCTCTTTATTAGCCACTAATGCACGAATGTTTTTCTAAACTGCTTAACTAAAATCTTTGTTAGCCAGCTTATTAATTCCTGTCTATTTTTAATCTAGTCTCCAGACTCTAGCCTCCAGTTTCTCTTCTCTCTTCTCTTGATTCTTGGTCTTATTTTTCGTTTCTTGGCTCTTGGCTCTTGTTTCTTGTTTCTTGTTTCTTGGCTCTTGGCTCTTGTTTCCTGTTTCTTGGCTCATGTCTCTCTTTCATAGCCACTAATGCACTAATGTTTTTCTACACTGCTTAACTAAAATCTGTGTTAGCTAGCTTATTTATTCTAACCTATTTTTAGTCTAGTCTCTAGACTCTAGCCTCCAGATGTACTTCTCTTGTTTCTTGTTTCTTGTTTCTTGTTTCTTGTCTCCTGGCTCCTGGCTCTCTTTTTTAGCCACTAATGCACTAATATTTTTCTAAACTGCTTAACTAAAATCTGTGTTAGCCAGCGTATTAAATCCCTACCTATTTTTAGTCTAGACTCCAGACTCTAGCCTCCAGTTTCTCTTCTCTCTTCTCTCTTCTCTTGGCTCTTGTTTCTTGGCTCATGTCTCTCTTTCATAGCCACTAATGCACTAATGTTTTTCTACACTGCTTAACTAAAATCTGTGTTAGCTAGCTTATTTATTCTAACCTATTTTTAGTCTAGTCTCTAGACTCTAGCCTCCAGATGTACTTCTCTTGTTTCTTGTTTCTTGTTTCTTGTCTCCTGGCTCCTGGCTCTCTTTTTTAGCCACTAATGCACTAATATTTTTCTAAACTGCTTAACTAAAATCTGTGTTAGCTAGCGTATTAATTCCTGTCTATTTTTAGTCTAGACTCCAGACTCTAGCCTCCAGATTCTCTTCTCTTTTCTCTTTTCTCTTGGCTCTTGGCTCTTGTCTCTTGGCTCTTGTTTCTTGGCTCACTAATCACTTCTCCAGCGATTTAATATCTATCACAAACCTGTATTTCACATCGCTTTTCTGCATTCGCTCATAGGCGGTGTTGATCTCCTGCATATCGATCATTTCCACGTCACAAACTATGTTATGTTCCCCGCAAAAGTCCAGCATTTCCTGGGTTTCTTTGATCCCGCCAATAAGGGATCCGGCCATTCTTTTTCGCTGAAATATTAACTGACCTCCATGTACAGGCTCCACAGGCTCTACTGCGCCTACGATAACCATAGTTGCATCCCGCTTGAGCAATCCCAGGTAAGGATTTACATCATGTCCCACGGGGATGGTGTTTAGCAGGAAATCAAAGGAATTGGCATATTGTGCCATTTGTTCCTCATCCTTAGAGATTAGGACATCGTGGGCTCCCAGTTTTTTTGCATCTTCACTTTTTGAGGGAGACGAGGTGATCATCACGACTTCTGCGCCCATGGCGTGAGCAAATTTCACTCCCATATGCCCGAGGCCACCCAGGCCAATTACTCCTACCCTGTCTCCCTTTTTTACATTCCAGTGCTTTAATGGCGAGTAGGTAGTGATCCCGGCGCACAGTAAAGGAGCAGCAGCCTTTGCATCGAGATTTTCGGGCACATGCAGCACAAAATCCTTATCTACCACGATTTGTTGGGAGTAGCCCCCAAAGGTCATTCCTCCCATATATTTATCTGGTCCGTTATAGGTAAAGACGCTTCCTTTTTCGCAGTATTGCTCCAGCCCTTCCTCACAGGCACTGCACTGCCGGCAGGAATCCACCATACAGCCCACGCCAACAAGTTCCCCCTCCTTAAAATCGGTCACATTTGCACCCACCCCGAGGACCCGGCCTATGATCTCATGCCCCGGAACTAACGGATATTGGGACATCCCCCAGTCATTCTTCACAAAATGAAGGTCTGAATGGCATACCCCGCAGTATTCAATATCAATAAAAATATCATTTTCCTGCAGGTCGCGCCGCTGCAGTTCATAAGGTTTTAAGGGCGCTGCTTCCTGGTGTGCCGCAAAGGCTTTGATCTTTTCCATAATTATAAGCGATAATTGTTATCTCCCTAAATTACAGAAATTTAGATAAGGAATCCTGTGAATAATCTCCTACAGAATAATGGGTGAAAGATTTTTTTAAATCTGCTTATACTTTTTAATATAAAATTCTTAAATTAACAGTTACATACCCCTTTGATATTGAACAGGTTACAAATTTTTACCTGTCTAACACCGGATAGTACTGTGCTCATCTCCACATTGCGCAGGACTCTTCCGCGGTAAAATAGTATTAATTCAAATCAAAGGCTTATGAAATTTTTCAAACCGCACTTCCACCTCATAACAATTGCCTTCTTATCTCTTCTTACATTCAATCTGGCATTAGCACAGGAACCTTCCGCAGGAAATAATCAGGAAACTTTACCCGGACGCTATACCGGTCCTATTATCGACATGCACCTGCACTCCTACTCTGTCGACTTCTGGGGCCCGGCGCCAAGTCCTGTAACAGGCAAACTTTCCCCTGCCACGGCAAAAGAACAAATGGAGAGAACCTTTGAAATTATGAAGGAGCACAATATAGTCCTGGGAGCTGTATCTGGTATTTCTCACGTGAGCGGAAATGACTGGGCTGCATATGACAGGGAAAGCACCCTGCGTGGAATTGAACTGAGGGAACCATCAGAATTTATGTCGCCTGACAGTTTGCGCCAATTAATTAGAAATGGTGAAATTGACATGCTGGGGGAAGTAGGAGCACAATATTTTGGCTATTCCCCGTCAAATCCAGATTATTACCCCTTTTACAAAATTGCAGAGGAGGAAGGAATTCCCGTGGGTATACATACCGGGGCCAGTTTTCCCGGCACTCCTTTTCGCTGTTGCCCCAAATTCCGGCTTAAGATGGGGAACCCATTATTACTGGAGGACCTGCTGGTAGAATTTCCTAAACTGAAGGTGTTCATGATGCACTCAGGGGGTGCCGGCCCATATTCCCAATACGCTTTGATGATGATGAATATGTATCCGCAGCTATATACAGATATAAGTATCCTTAACTGGATACCGGGAATGGAACCGGTGCTGGAATCCTTTCTTAAACAGGCTAAACAAATGGGAATGCTGGACAGGATATTATTTGGTACAGATCAAATGATATGGCCGGAAGCCATAGGCATAGCAATAGAACGTGTAAATTCCCTTGGCTTTTTAACTACGGAAGAAAAAGCCGGGATCTTTTATCATAATGCTGCACAATTTCTCAATCTTACTGAAGAGGTTATTGCAGTTCATCATAATAAAAGGTAGGAGAATTTTACCGCTGTTTTTACTGAAAAGATTGAACAAATTAAAGTGAAATAATAATGAAAAAGCTACTCATCCTGACAGGCATAATTTTACTAAGCATCCACGCGACCGGCCAAACCCCTGCTGAAACCGAGGAAAACAATTATACAAATCTTTCACAGGAGGGAACCCTGCCGGGCATAGCTCGTTTAAGCGAGGGCTGGAACATTCTGTATCCCGGGGGTGAGACTCTTTGTGCGCAAGGCAGTGAGTATAAGTTCTTTGCAAAGGCTACTAATTCTAATAAATTGCTTGTTTACCTTCACGGTGGAGGTGGGTGCTGGGATGCTGAAACATGTGATCCTGAAAGGGAAACCTATACACATGCTTCACAGGTAGAGCCACAGCGACATCCCGAAAATTTAAATGGCATCTTTGACCCGGAACATCCTGAAAACCCCTTTGTGGGTTATTCGATGGTAGTACTCCCGGTTTGTACAGGTGACAGTTACCTGGGTGCCCGGGATGTCACTTACGTAATTGAAAAAGAAAATGGGAAACCCCGGGAATTCACGGTGTACCATCGGGGTCAAACCAATACCATGGCGGTAATGAACTGGATCTACGACAACTTCGAGAGCCCACAGGAGATCTTTGTTGCCGGCTCCAGTGCAGGAGCTTTAGCTACTCCTTTTTATGCCAGCCTGCTGGCACAGCAGTACCCTGAAGCCAGGGTGGTAGGTTTAAGTGATGATGCGGGCAGTTTTGGCAGGGAGGCCAGTGCAGGTTCAGATCCCACAAAATGGGGTGTCCCTGAAGTACTGCAAAAGCATCCCGGCTGGGAAGAATTTGAAGGCAATGCCGGGATAGATCAATTATTCCTATTCGCAGCCCGTAGTGCTCCAAACCTGGAACTCTATCAGGTTGACCATGCCCATGATGCGGTACAAAAATATTATTTGGAGCTCACAGGGACGGGAGAGGACGTACAAAAACTTATACAAACCAACCGCGAGACAATAAGGAGCCAGCAGCCCCAATTTCGATCCTATACCGCAGGCGGGTTTCAACATACTATCCTAACGCGCGATCATTTTTATAAATACCAGGAAGATGGAAACCGCCTAAGCGATTGGGTGGCCTCCATCGCAGCCGGGGAACAGGTTAAGTCTGTTGATTGTGCAGAAGATTGTTTTAAACCCGGCTTAATTTTCACAGAGCAGGACCTGCAGATTATAGATCGAACACTGGCCCTTATTTCAAATGAGAATAGCTGGAACCCGAGCGGTGAAAGGGGGCCCTGCCCTTCAAGGGCAGATAGTCAAAGTCTTCGGTGTGCAGCAGTAATGGCAGCAACAGAGGTAACAGGAAAAGCTCCCACAGGAATGAAGGATGTACCCCCGGGTCTTCTGGAGCTGATTTTCACCATCACCGCCTTACAACCAGATAAATATGGTGGGAGTCCACTCATTGCATACAATAATGACCCGGAAACCAATCAAGAGGATATGATCGCCACCCTGGAAAAAGTAAAGGAAACGATTAAGCAGGGTCTTGAGAAGCAACGGTGAATTTGTACAGCACCTGAACAAAAAAATCCGCAGCTTTCGCTGCGGATCTTCTCCTCTACTCGTGACCCCGGCAGGATTCAAACCTGCAACCCTCAGAGCCGAAATCTGATGCGCTATTCAGTTGCGCCACGGGGCCTAAACTCATCTTCAGACCTCACAGGTTTCTAAAACCTGTGAGGTCTTATTCGATTCTAACTTAATTTCTTCTTCACTATCACAGAAATGGTCTTCCCATCTGCCTTGCCGGCCAGCTCCTGGGATGCTCTCCCCATTACTTTGCCCATATCCTTCATACCACTGGCGCCGGTCTCTGCAATGATCTCATCAACTTTTTCCTCGATTTCCTCAGCTGTCATTTGCTCCGGTAAAAAGATGCTTATTACCTCTGCCTGCTCGATCTCGGGCTGGGCAAGGTCTTCTCTTCCCTGCTCCCGGTAAATTGCGGCGCTATCCCTGCGCTGCTTTACCAGTTTTTGCAAAAGCTTTAGCTCTTCCTCTTCTGTAAGACCATCTTTTGATGAACTCTCAGTCTGCGCAAGTAAAATGCCGCTTTTAATGGCACGCAATGCCTCCAGCTTGCCGGCATCCTTTGCGCGCATAGCCGCTTTCATTTCTGTCATTACCCGTTCCTGTAAGCTCATTTTCTTCTTGTATTAAAGGACTGCGAAGATAAAAATAAAACCCGAAATCCTGCAAGGAATTTCGGGTTTAAAAAAGTGTAAAACCAGTTATTAATCTACGTTATCGTGCAGGAAGGAGTTGTTGCTCCTAAACCTTAGATCATCTTTATCGCCACCACCAAGACTTGTCCTGGAAAGCTTTTCCTCTCCCGGCCTTGAGCTGTCAAGATCTATCCCGGCACGCTTATATGCAGGCTGTCTTTCTATCTCCTCTATTTGGGCTGCATTGTTCCTGAACTTGTAATTGAACTCCTTCATCTTTGCTCTTCTCTCTGCCGCCCTGGCGATAAGGCTTTCAGAAATAGGATTATTAAAGGGATCGTGTTCCTCACCCTGCACCTGTTCCTGTGGTTTCGGAGCAACTGTTTTCTTTTCAAAAACAACCTCCTCCTCTTCAGGTTTCTTAGGGGTGGGCTTTGATTTCTTCAGCATTTGCTCCACTTCCATATAATCATCCAGGCTGTAACGTTTCACCCCTGTCGCAGTACTCTCTGTAACCGGAATGATCTCAATGGGTTCATTCACTTCCATTTCCCGGGTTTCCTCGCTAAGATTGTGGATTACTTTTTTGGGAGCCGGTTTTTCAACCGACTGCTTTGTTTGCCTGTTCTCATTTTGAATTGCAGGCTTCTTCTCTTCTTCCTTCTTATTATTTATTGGAAAATCAAAAGTGAACATAAATTGCTCTTCTGAATCGTTTTTGATCTCCTCAGGCTCATTCACCTCTATTTCTTTGGCTGCGGAAGAGGTATCGGTAATGATAAAATTTTCCTCCTCATAGTTCACCTCCTCATAGATCACATCCATATTACGTGCACTGGGAGGAGTGTTTAAATTATCGTTTTTTGGCGGTGCCTCCACCTCCTCGATCTCCTCATCCAAAGTATGAACGATCTTTGGAGCCTCATTACCTGAAGCAGTATCCTCAGGAAGCTGTCTCCCGTTATCAAATTTTGCGGCAGAAAAGTTGTGCTCTGCTCTTTGCTCGTCCTCCAGGGTATGGATGATCTTCTTTGTTTCTGTATTTACAATTTCATTTTGGGTATCTACATTGAAACCTGTTGCAATAATAGTTACTGCAATAGCATCTTCAAGGGCTTCATCTTCCCCAACCCCCATAATGATGTTGGCGCTGTGGCCGGCCTCGGTTTGGATGTGGTCGTTGATCTCCCCAATTTCATCTATAGTGATCTCTTCTGAACCTGAAACGATGAGCAGTAAAACGTTCTTGGCTCCTTTGATCTTGTTGTCATTAAGCAAAGGGGAATCCAGCGCCTTTATGATGGCATCATTGGCACGGTTGGCACCAGATGCGGTTGCAGAACCCATAATAGCAGTACCACTATTGCTCAACACCGTCTTGGCATCCCGCAAGTCAATGTTTTGAGTATAGTGATGCGTTATTACCTCTGCAATCCCGCGGGAAGCAGTGGCAAGGACCTCATCTGCCTTCGAGAACCCGGCTTTGAATCCAAGGTTACCATATACCTCCCTGAGTTTATTGTTGTTTATAACGATGAGGGAATCCACGTGGCTGCGAAGTTTTTCAACTCCCTGCTGCGCCTGCTCGTTCCTCATTTTTCCTTCAAACTGAAAAGGAATGGTAACTATCCCCACAGTGAGAATGTCCATTTCCTTTGCCTGTTTCGCGATAATAGGTGCAGCCCCTGTACCAGTTCCTCCACCCATTCCTGCAGTAATGAACACCATTTTTGTATTGGTATCCAGCATACGTTTGATCTCCTCAAAACTTTCTACTGCTGCCTGTTCTCCAATTTGGGGATTTGCTCCGGCCCCCAGTCCTTCAGTAAGGCTCACGCCCAGCTGAATTTTATTTGGTACCGTACTGTTCTCCAAGGCCTGTGCATCGGTATTGCAAATAACGAAATCTACCCCCTTGATCCCTTGCTGGAACATGTGATTGATCGCGTTGCTTCCTCCACCACCTACACCAATAACCTTAATAACGTTCGATTGGTTCTTGGGTAAATCGAATGAAATGTTCTCGAAATCTGTACTGCTCATAAATCCTGTTTTACTGGTTCTCTACTCTATTACTCTGCGTTATCTAAAAAATCTTTAAACTTCTCTGCCCACTTGTCAAAAATGCTCTTCTTTGGCCGGCGCTCTTCTTCCTGCCTGTATTCCTCCTCATTTTGACTCTCTTCCTGCCGGGCAACTTCCTCTGCCGGTTTTTCTTCAGGTTTTAAATTCACCTGCTCCTGGAACCGGGCATTCTTTTGCTCCAGGCTGTTAAGCACCAATCCTACCGCCGTAGCATAAAGCGGGCTGGTAGTTTCAGAATCGCTGTTACCTGCCAGGTGCTCGTTTGGATAACCTATCCTGGTATCCATCCCGGTGATATATTCAGCCAGCTGCTTTAAATGCTTAAGCTGGGCACCACCACCGGTGATCACCATCCCGGCGATCAATTTTTTCTTTTGCTCCTCGTGACCGTAATTCTTGATCTCAAGGTATACCTGCTCAATGATCTCTACCACACGGGCGTGAATGATCTTGGACAGATTCTTCAAGGTAATTTCCTTTGGCTCCCTGCCCCTAAGGCCCGGGATGGAAACTATCTCATTGTCTTTATTCTCTCCCGGCCAGGCAGATCCGAATTTTATCTTCAGCAACTCTGCCTGCTTTTCTATTATGGAACAGCCTTCCTTGATATCCTCTGTGATCACATTACCCCCAAACGGGATAACGGCGGTATGCCTTATTATTCCATCTTTAAAGATCGCAAGGTCTGTGGTACCACCTCCTATGTCAATTAAAGCAACTCCCGCTTCCTTTTCCTCCTGGCTCAAAACCGCGTTGGCCGATGCCAGTGGCTCGAGGGTAACTGCTGAAAGTTCCAGGCCGGCGCTCTTCACACATCTTCCAATGTTCCTTATGGAGGATACCTGCCCCACGACGACGTGGAAATTGGCTTCCAGCCTGCCACCATACATTCCAATTGGCTCCTTGATCTCTGCCTGCCCGTCCACTTTAAACTCCTGTGGCAACACGTGAATGATCTCCTCTCCCGGTAGCATCACCAGCTTATGTACCTGGTTGCAAAGGGTATGGATATCATCATTATCAATTACCTCATCGGGGTTTGGCCTGGTGATGTAATCGCTGTGTTGTAAACTTCTTATGTGCTGGCCGGCTATCCCCACCACCACGTCATGAATCTTTAATCCGCTATCTGCTTCTGCTTCCTGTATTGCCAGTTGAATGGACTGGATGGTTTGGGTGATATTATTCACCACTCCCCTGTGAACCCCCATACTTTTGGATTTTCCTATCCCAATGATCTCCACCTTCCCATATTCATTCTTACGGCCTATCATGGCCACTATCTTTGTGGTTCCAATATCCAGGCCTACGGCAATGTCGTTCTCTTCCATACCTTATTTTTTAGTGCATACAACCTGATTTCCAAATTGCAGATCCACCATTTTGTAAGTATTTAATAATTCGTCCTTATGCGCTTTTTTATAAAACGCCTTGAAATTGTTGAACTTGGTATCCAGATTTTCAACCTTTCCAAAAAATATATCAAAATCCATCTTTCTCACATCCAGCTCATAATGCCCTCCGGTTTTCCTGTGTACCCCTGTGATGTGTTGCTGCAGGAATTCATCATTATAAATAAAATCCAGCAAAGGATATACTTCTTTTATCTCATTTTCCCCAATTCCCGTGATCACGGGAACCCTGGCAGAATAGTACGGCGAAAGGGGCATCTTATCCCCTAACCTGTCCACGTAAAAAATTTCTGCCCCAAATACTCTTCCTATTGGCCTGCGCTGATTTATAGTGGTTTTGAGCACCCCGTCCAGGGTAACAAAAACCTCGGCATTTTCTACCATATCATGTGCCCGCAGCACCTTCTCAACCCTATTCAAATCTAAAGTTTCTTTAACTACACCCGTAGCAGTGACATTATTTTGTATTAACAATTTATTAACCGCTTCCTCAGTGACATACAGGTTTTCAAATTCCATAAATTGCACCTCTACCTTGTTTATTTCCCGGCTGTTATTCCTCTTTTCAGCAAAGCCGAAAAGGAAGATCAATGCCGCAAGCAGGAGAAATGCTTTTATGTAATTATAATTAATCTTCATTAGCCAGTTTTTCAGTCACTTTATTGATCATTTCCCCAATGTTACCTGCACCCATCATCACCACAACCTTCGCCTGTGAATTGCGAATTTCTTTCTCAATATCACCCTCCGATATCAGCTTTTTATCCTCATTTTCTATTTTGTCCAAAAGCCATTCAGAAGTCACTCCTTCTATGGGTTTTTCTCTTGCAGGATAAATATCCAGCAGCCTTACCTCATCAAACCTTGAGAGACTTTCAGCAAAGTCATCGGCAAAATCCCTGGTCCTGGAAAACAGGTGGGGCTGGAAGATCGCCAGTACCTTTTTACGAGGGTGCATTTCCTTAACGGCCTGGTATACTGCAGCGATCTCTGTAGGGTGATGTGCGTAGTCATCTATAAGCACCAGCTCCTTTGTTTTGATCCTGTAGGAAAACCTCCGTTTTACTCCTTTAAAACTAAATAAAGCCCTGGCAAGCTCCGGGGATGGGGCCCCGTATTCCAATGCCATTGCCAGGGCCGTAACCGCATTCTGCAAATTGTGTTTGCCGGGTAGATTGCACTGTAAATTATCTATAGTAATGGTGGGTGTACGCAAATCAAAATGATAGGTGCCATTGTCCACTTTTACGTTTATAGCTGAATATGTTGCATCATCCTTCACTCCCACCGTTGTACCCGGCAGGTCCAGTCCATTTGCGATGAAAAGCTTTCCATTTTCAGGAACAAGGGCAGCAAAATCCCGGAAGGATTCATTTAATTTTTCGGCATCACCATAGATGTCCAAATGATCTGCATCCATAGATGTTATCGCCGCGATGTTTGGCGAAAGCTTCAGGAAAGACCTGTCAAACTCATCGGCCTCCACCACCATAACCTCATCTCCCTGCATAATGAGATTGGTGTTTATATCTTCACTTATTCCGCCTAGGAAAGCAGTTACCTTAGCGCCAGACTTGCTCAACAAATGCCCCAGGATAGCTGTGGTAGTGGTCTTTCCATGGGTACCGGCCACTGCCAGGGTGAATTTATCTTTAGTGATCATCCCCAGCACCTCTGCGCGTTTCTTAATATTAAAACCTTTCTTTTTGAAATAATTATACTGCTTATGGTCGGCCGGCACTGCAGGAGTATATACCACCAGGGTATTCTCCACATCCTTGAAAGCCTGCGGCACCTTTGCCACTTCATCCTCCAGGATAAGCTTTATACCTTCTTCCTCCAGGGAGGCTGTAAGATCTGTTGCTGTTTTATCATATCCTGCCACCTTCTTACCCTGCGCATTAAAATATCGTGCAAGGGCACTCATGCCTATCCCGCCAATGCCGAGAAAGTAAAAATTCTGTATGTTATCTATCTTTTTCAAAATTATCTCCTTCTTTTTATAAAGTAACCCCGGGTGTTGTGCCGAAATACCTCACGCTCATCATACTTTGATGAATTTTTCTATTTCATCTACAATAGCTGCGGTAGCCATAGGCCTCGCCAGCTTTTTAATATTTTCTGATAGTTCCTCCTGTACCTCCCTGTTCTCCAACATAAGTGTTATGGTATCTTCAAATTCCCCCAGCAGGTCATCCTCCTTAATCATAAATGCCGCCTTTTTACTTACAATAGACATAGCATTTTTAAGCTGATGGTCCTCTGCCACATTGGGGGAGGGTATAAAAAGCACCGGCTTTCCTACTATACATAATTCTGAAACAGTACCCGCACCGGCACGCGAGATTATAACATCTGCCGCGGCATACGCAAGGTCCATCCTGTTTAGAAAAGCATAGGTTTTGATAGTTTCTGTATCAAACTTTTTATAATCATCATAGTAAAGGGAACCTGTTTGCCATATTACCTGCACTTCATTCCTTTCAAAATACGCAAGATTGGCTTCTATTAATTTATTGATCTTGCGGGCCCCCAGGCTTCCTCCAAGCACCAGCAATGTCTTTTTACCCGATTTTGTTCCGTAAAACTCCCTGGCTTCTTCCCGCTTTTGATCAATATTCGTTATATCCTGTCGCACAGGATTACCGGTTACCCGAATCTTTTCAGCAGGGAAATACCTTTCCAGGTTTTCATAAGCCGTACAAATCACATTGGCTTCCTTACCCAGCATCCTGTTGGTAATACCTGGATAGGAATTTTGTTCCTGTATGAGCGTGGGGATCTTCTTATTATTTGCCATTTTAAGTAGGGGACCACTTGCGAACCCACCTGTTCCAATCACCACATGAGGTTTGAAATATCCCAGGATCTGGTTTGCCTTTACAAGGCTGCTCACCAGTTTCAAAGGGAAAGCCAGATTTCTAAGGGAGAATTTCCTGTCTATACCACTTATCCATAGGCCTTCGATAGGGTAACCTGCTTCTGGCACTTTAGTCATTTCCATTCTATCCTTTGCACCCACAAAAAGAATATCTGCCAGGGGATATCTGCTCTTGATCTCATCGGCAATAGAAATTGCGGGATAAATATGACCCCCGGTGCCTCCTCCTGATATTATTACGTTTAGTTCCTTCATATGGCTTCACTTAAAATATCCAACGGATTCTCCTCCTCGTGTTCCCTGGCTTCCGATTCTTTAATTTCTTCTCTCTTTGCGCTTACACTAAGAACAATTCCCAGGGCCAGGCAGGTCATCCAGATGGATGTTCCCCCGCTGCTTATAAGCGGAAGGGTTTGGCCGGTCACGGGAAATAATTCCACCGCTACAGCCATATTCACCAGGGCCTGGAACACTATGGGCAATCCAACCCCCATCACTACCAGCTTTCCAAAAATAGTGTCGGCCTTTGTAGCTACAATAACTATTCTAAACAACAACATTAAATACGCCAACATCACACCAAAACCTCCAATAAGTCCCATTTCCTCCACAATGATGGCATAAATAAAATCTGATGACGACTGTGGCAGGAAATTACGCTGCACACTTTTTCCAATTCCGGCGCCGGCTACCCCACCACGTGCGATGGCGATCTTTGCCTTCTCGATCTGGTAATCGGCCTCAGTATCTTCCCCGTTAGAGAAGTTTTCTATCCTGCTAGTCCATGTATCTACCCTGTTGGGCATTAATCCCGGGAATGCCTTGGCTACAAGTATAAAAAAGGTTAGAGCAATCAATCCCGCTCCCATAACGATCCCAATGTATCTTAGCGGATATCCTCCCAAAAACACCAGCACAATAACCATCGTAAAAATGATCGCGGTGGTAGAGAAGTTTGCGGGAAGGATGAGGGCAAGCACAACAAATACCGGCATCCATAATGGCAAAATTGTTTCTTTAAAGGTCACTTCCTTATCGGCTATCCTGGTTAGGTATCGAGCTACATAAATGAGCAGCACTACAGCGGCCAGCGTGGAAGACTGGAAGGTCACTCCCACGACCGGGATCTGTATCCAGCGGCTTGCATACGAGCCGTCGATTGTGGTTCCCTGTGCGATTGTATAGATTAACAATACCACCACAATGGGCAGCATTAAGATCGAAAGGCCTTTGAAATAGTGATAAGGGATCCTGTGAATAGCATATAACAAACAGAAGCCCAGCAACAGGTGAAAGAAATGCACCACCAAATAATTAAAAGTACTACCATCCCCGTATAAATATGCGATATTACTACTGGAGCTGTACACCGGTAAAAATGAGAACAGGGCCAGCAATCCGGCTGTCGCCCAGATCACTTTATCTCCCTTTAAATTTGAAAAAACGCTGCTCATTCCTGGTTGGTGTTTGTTGTTTGGTGTTTGGTGTTTGGTGTTTGGTGTTATTTTGTCCTGTTTCTCTGTTCTTGGTTCTTGGTTCTTGGTTCTTGGTTCTTGGTTCTTGGTTCTTGGTTCTTGGTTCTTGGTTCTTGGTTCTTGGTTCTTGGTTCTTGGTTCTTGGTTCCGGAAGACGCAGCGTGCTGCGTCTCTACATTAAATTTATCAATTCATAACTCATAACTCTTAACTCTTAACTTCTTTAGAGGTTCCTCACCGCATCCTTAAACTGCCTCCCCCTGTCCTCGTAATTCTCGAACAGGTCAAAACTTGCGCAGGCCGGGGATAGCAAAACGGCATTACCTTTATCGGCTATTTTATAGGCCATTTGCACAGCCTCTGCCATAGACTGGGTCTCACTCATCAATTCCACACAATTACCAAACGCCTCAAATATCTTTGAGTTGTCCACTCCAAGACAAATAATCGCCTTTACTTTTTCATTAACCAGCGGCAGCAATTCGGCATAATTATTTCCTTTATCCACCCCCCCAACTATCCACACAGTCTCTGTGTCCATGCTGTCCAGTGCGTAATAAGTGGCGTTGATATTCGTTGCCTTGGAATCATTGATATAAAGTACATTATTGATCTTAAGCACTTTCTCCAGGCGATGTTCAACTCCCTGGAAGCTCTCCATACTGGCACGTATGGTCTCTTTTCTTATTCTTAATAACTGGGCTATGGTTGAGGCAGCCATCGCATTTTTGGTGTTGTGTTGACCTTCAAGTGCTAGAGACGATTTAGGCATAATAAATTGGGTGTTTTGTGTAGTTATTTTAATGTTGTTATCTTCTAAATAGGCGCCATTTTCAAGTTTTTGGCTTACAGAGAATGGCAACTCCTTAGCCTTTACAGGATGATCTTTAAGCCAGGATTTGATAAGCTCATCATCACTGTCATATATAAAGAAATCCTCTTCTGTTTGATTCTTTGTTATTCTGAATTTTGAGGCTACATATTCCTCAAGGTTATAGTTGTACCTGTCCAGATGGTCTGGAGTAATATTGACAATAGCTGAAATATGCGGCCTGAAACTCTCAATCCCGTCCAGCTGAAAACTGCTAAGTTCCAGAACATAATAATCAACGTTTGTCTCTGCTACCTGCAGGGCAAAACTATCACCTACATTCCCCGCCATACCAACATTCAAACCTGCATTTTTAAGGATATGGTACGTCCATTTTGTGGTAGTGGTCTTGCCGTTGCTACCTGTAATACCAATGATGGTAGCATCTGTATATTTACCTGCAAATTCTATCTCTGAGATCACAGGAATATTCTTTTCTTTCAACTTCACCACCAATGGAGCAGTATCTGGTATACCGGGGCTTTTCATCACCACATCTGCGGAAAGTATCCTTTCTTCTGAATGTATCTCCTCTTCCCACTCTACTCCTATTTCTCCGAGCTTATTCTTGTATTTCTCCTTAATCCTTCCACGATCTGAAACAAAAACCTCGAACCCCTGCTTCAACGCCAAAACAGCCGTCCCCACCCCGCTTTCGCCGGCTCCAAGAATTGCTATTTTTTGTTTTGTTGTCATTGTGTTGTGTTTGGTGTTTGGTGTTTGGTGTTTGGTGTTATTTTGTTCTTTGTTCTTGTCTCTTGTCTCTTGTCTCTTGTCTCTTGTCTCTTGTCTCTTGTCTCTTGTCTCTTGTCTCTTGTCTCTTGTCTCTTGTCTCTTGTCTCTTGTCTCTTGAAGACGCAGCGTGCTGCGTCTCTACAGGATTACCTAACCTTCAACGTTACTACTGTTACGATGGCCAGGAAAATTCCAACGATCCAGAATCTTACAACTATCTTGCTTTCGTGTAATCCTAATTTTTGATAATGATGATGCAGCGGGGACATTAAAAATATCCTTCTGCCTTCTCCGTATTTTCTTTTGGTGATCTTGAACCAGGTTACCTGCAGCACTACCGATAGATTTTCCACAAGGAAGATTCCGCAGAGAATAGGGATCAGCAATTCTTTTCTTGTTGCTATGGCCAGCACCGCGATTATCCCTCCAATGGTAAGGCTTCCTGTGTCTCCCATAAAAACCTGGGCAGGAAAAGTGTTATACCATAGGAACCCCACTAATGCCCCTGCTAAGGCGGTGATATATATGGTCATTTCCCCCGAACTGGGGATGTACATAATGTTGAGATAATCTGAAAAGATGATGTTACCCGATACCCATGCAAAGATCCCCAGGGTGAGCACGATGATTGCCGAGGAACCTGCGGCGAGACCGTCAATTCCATCTGTAAGGTTTGCGCCATTCGATACGGCTGTCACAATAAAGATTACTATGGGAATGAAAATAAGCCAGGCGTAACTTACCAGGTTTGGATTTATCCAGGTGATAAGGCTGGCATAATCAAATTCATTATTTTTTACAAAAGGAATAGTCGTGGTGGTACTCTTGGTGCCGGGGCCTGCTGCACTGGAGGCCTCCTGGGCCTGTTCCACGAATTGGGTATTCCTTATTGCCGGCACATTTGTTTCTTCCTTCACAGTGATCCCGGGATGGAAATACATAGTAGCACCTACAATAAGCCCAAGGCCTACCTGGCCTATTACCTTAAATTTTCCGCTAAGGCCTTCTTTATCTTTCTTAAAGGTTTTTATGTAATCATCTATAAACCCAATAGTCCCCATCCATAGGGTGGTCACAATAAGCAGGATCACATAAATATTGTCCAGTCTTGCAAAAAGCAGCACCGGGATAAGGGTAGCGATGATAATTATCAACCCACCCATGGTAGGGGTTCCTGCCTTTTCACTCTGACCTTTCAAACCAAGGTCACGCACGCTTTCTCCTACTTGTTTCCTTAGCAGGTAATTAATGATCTTTTTACCGTAAATAGTAGAGATTCCCAAGGAGAAGATAATAGCCATGGCAGAGCGGAATGAAATAAATTCAAACAGCCCCGTGCCGGGGATATCATAGTTCTCATCCAGGAATTTGAATAAATAGTATAACATATCTTCTTTACGGCACCCCTGCAGGGATGGTTATTTTTCCAACTGAGTTAAAAATTCACTTACGATCTTGAAATCATCAAAATCTGTTCGCTTACCATTTATTTCCTGGTAAGTCTCATGGCCTTTTCCGGCAATAAGGATTATATCATTGGGCTGTGCCATCTGGCAGGCGGTTTTGATCGCCTGTTTCCTGTTCACAACAGCCATTGTCTTTTTAAAATTTTGCGGCTCTACCCCCTGTTCCATCTCTTCCAGGATTTTCTCAGGATCCTCTGTCCTGGGATTATCACTGGTGAAGATCACTTTTGTACTTAAAGCTGAGGCTATATGACCCATAACCGGCCTTTTGGTCTTATCCCTGTCTCCCCCACAGCCTACAACTGTGATCAATTCCTCATTTTTGGTCCTTATGGAGTTAATGGTTTCCAGTACATTCTTTAAAGCATCTGGGGTGTGGGCATAATCCACTATAGCCGTCACCTTCTTTGGAGTGACCACATATTGGAACCGGCCGCTTACAGATTCCAATTCACTTATGATGCGCAAATTTTCCTGAACATCAAGCCCTAACAACTCTCCCGTTGCGTAGATCGCCAGGATATTATAGGCATTGAAATTTCCAATAAGTTTAGACCAAACCTCATGTCCATTAAGCTTTAACAACAAGCCGCTAAACTGGTTTTCCAGGATTTGCGCGTTATAATCTGCATAGGATTTTAAAGCGTAGGTATATTTCTTTGCTTTGGTATTTTGCATCATCACCTGTCCGTTCTTATCATCAACATTTACAAGGGCAAAAGCCGATGATGGCAGCTCATCAAAAAGCACCTTCTTGACATCCCGGTATTCAGCAAAGTCTTTATGGTAATCAAGATGGTCGTGAGAAAGGTTTGTAAAGATGGCGCCCGCAAATTGCAATGCAGCCGTACGTTTTTGAGCGATCCCGTGAGAGCTCACCTCCATAAAGCAGAACTCTACCCCTTCCAGGTTCATCTTATGCAAATAAGAATTGATGGTAAGAGAGTCTGGGGTGGTATGGGTTGCAGGGTATTCCTGCTCTGCTACCATAACTTTTACTGTTGACAAAAGCCCCACTTTGAAACCTGCTTTTGTAAAGAGGTTATACAACAGGGTGGCGATAGTGGTTTTACCATTGGTACCGGTAACCCCCACAAGTTTTAGATTTGCTGAAGGATTGTCATAAAAATTTGCAGCCATGTAAGCCAGGGCAGTCTGGGAATTTGCAACCTGCACATAGGTTACCCCATTTACGATATTTGAAGGCAATTCTTCACATATCACAGCCAGGGCACCATTTTTAACCGCAGTGGTGATATACTGGTGGCCATCGACCACGGTACCTCTCACCGCTACAAAAACATCATTCAACTGCACCCTGCGGGAATCAAAGTGAATTTCATTAACTATCACTGCCGTGCTTCCCGCCACGGCTTCCATTGGTACTTTATATAATATGTCCTTTAAACTTTTCAACTTAATATAAGTGCTACTTTTTGTTTGGTCTTAATTTTTTCTCCAGGTGCTATGGATTGATCTTTCACATAACCATTCCCATTTACCTTTACATCCAGCCCCAGGTTCTCAAGAATGGACATAGCATCCATAACCGGCATCCCTTTTACATCTGGCATTAACCTCTTTTCATTTTGGGAGGTGGTGTAATATTTTTCAAAATCATTTAAGATGAGTTCGTTTTGGATGTCCAGGGACTCTATCTCATCTTCAACCGGGGTATCTGTATAGATCTTCTGGGCTATGCGTTTGAACACCGGCCCTGAAACATCGGCGCCGTAATATCCTGTGCTTACTTTTGGTTTGTGGATTATCACAATACTTGTGTACTTGGGATCTTCAGCAGGGAAATAACCTACGAAAGAGGAAATATACCTTCGGTTCGATTGCCAGTCTGGCATCCAGTATTCGGTTTGGGCTGTACCCGTTTTTCCGGCCATGGAGAAATTTGGGGAGTAAAGGCTTTTTCCCGTACCTTTTTCCACCACATTCTTCAGCATTTCCTGCACCTTAGAAATCGTTTCAGCAGAGGCAATCGAAGGATTGATGACTGTAAGGTCATTTTTTACGATTGTCTTATCCCACTCCTTAATTTCCTTGATAAATCGCGGCTTCACCATCACCCCTCCATTTGCAACTGCATTATAGAAAGTAAGGGTTTGCAATGGCGTAATTTGAATACTACCATATCCATAGGCCATCCACGGGAGGGATAAGGCGCTCCAGGTTTTATCTCCCGGGGTTGGAATATATGGCGCTCCTTCTCCTTTAATGGATAGGCCCAACGGCTCATTCAAATTCATCCTGTTTAGCCCGTCGATAAACTTTTGAGGTTTATCCTTATAGTTATCATAGATAAGTTTCACGATCCCAACGTTCGAGGAAACCTCAAATGCACGTCCTGCAGAAATTTTACCATAGCCCCCTCTTTTGGAATCACGTACATAGTTGCGACGAATGGTCATAATCCCATTTTCGGTATCTACCACTGTACTGGTATCTATTACCTTATCTTCCAGGGCAACGATCATCGCCATTAGCTTGAAAGTAGACCCGGGCTCGTGGGTTTCCCCAACAGCATAGTTTAGTTTTTCATAGTAGGTACCCTTGGAGGTGCGCCCCAGATTGGAGATAGCTTTGATCTCTCCGGTTTTTGTTTCCATCACCACCACAGTACCATGATCTGCCTCATATTTTTCCAGCTGGGCCAGTAAGGCGTGGTGAGCAATGTCCTGAATATTTACATCTATCGTGGAGATAACATCGTACCCATCCTTTGGCTCCACTTCATTATTATCACTTATTGGCTTCCATTGTCCCTTTGCTATCTTTTGTTTAAGCCGGTGACCATCTTTCCCTTCCAGGAAAGGCCCAAAAGCGCCTTCGAGACCCACCCGGGTATAGAAACCCTGATCATCCTTACGCTCATAACCAACCGTCCTGGCAGCCATAGCCCCAAGCGGATGCTCCCTTACCGTGCGCTGCTCTGTGATCATTCCTCCTTTATATGTACCAAGTTTGAACATAGGGAAGCTTTTCAACTTCATATAATCTGTATATCCCAGGTTCCTGGTGATAAGCAAATACCTGTTCTTGTTCACCCGTGCTGTACGCAGCTTTTGAGACCAGTGAGCCGGAGTTTGACCCAGCATATTGGAAAGCTCCCTGGAGAGGGCTGTGATATTCTCTTCGAAATTCTTATCTGTAACCGTTACTGCATCAAATCTTATGTCGTATTTAGAAATAGAAGTAGCAAGCAGATTGCCGTTGGTATCATATAAATTTCCGCGGTTGGCGGGAATGGTGAAATTGCGATAGGTACGCTCCTCTGCAAGCTGGTTGTACCTCTCCCCCTCAACAATTTGAATATTAAGCAACTGCACAGCTACCGCCACCGCAAAGATGAACATGCATCCTGCAATGATGTAGAGACGGTTAAGTATGTGCTTCTCTGTAGTTGCCACAGCAGATCTATTTATTTACTTTGATCTTAATTTTATAAGGAGGGGTCTCAGATGGGGCGATCCCCCTCCCTTTCATTTTTCCCGTGAGGGTAGATTCCATTTTTAATTTCATAAGGGCAGAGCGCACATCAACAAATTCATTCTTCAATTCCCTTACCTCATGATTGAGTCCTGCGATCCTGTGCACTTTTCTTTCAGCACTATGAGAGGATGCGATCATCACTATTGCCAGCAGGGTACAAAAAACTATAAAGCGCCAGTTTTGTACAGCATCACTGCTTATAAGAAACTTTGCCTTTAAGATGTTATAAAACCCTTTTTTCATCTTTAGTTTTTACTGAACCTTGCGGCTCTAAAGATTTACTATAATTTCTTCGCTATTCTTAATTTGGCACTTCGAGCCCTGCTGTTATCTGCGATCTCTTCAGCTGAAGGAACTATGAGCCCCTTTACTTTTTTAAATGGTACCGAGATATTTCCGTAGAAATCCTTTTCCGGCTCCCCTTCAAAAAGTCCGCTGCGTATATACCGTTTTACCAGCCTGTCTTCAAGCGAGTGGTAAGAAATAAGGCTTAGTCTTCCATTTTTCTTCACCAACTCCTCGGTTTGCAACAAGAATTCCTTTAATGCCTCTATCTCCTGGTTTACTTCAATCCTAATTGCCTGGTAGATCTGGGCGAGGATCTTGTGCTCTTTCTCCTTGAAAAGGAACGGCCTTAAAACCTCGTTAAGCCTCTCACTACTTTCTATAGGCGCGGCCTCCCTTGCTTTTACAATTTCTGATGCCAGTCGTGGCGCATTCTTAAGATCTGCATATTCATAAAAGAGCTTTCTTAACTGCTCCTCACCATACTCATTAATAACCTCATAAGCACTAAGAGCGCTATTTTGGTTCATTCTCATATCCAGCTTTGCCTCAAACCGGGTTGAAAAACCTCTCTCTGCCACATTGAATTGATGAGAAGAAACCCCAAAATCCCCAAGAATCCCATCTACTTCCTTTACCCCATGGAACCGAAGAAATCTTTTAATGAATCTAAAGTTCTCATTGATGAGCGTAAACCTGGGGTCATCTATTTTATTTTCAAGAGCATCAAGGTCCTGGTCAAAAGCCAGAAGCCTGCCCTTCTCCCCCAATTGGGAAAGGATCTCCCGGGAGTGCCCTCCACCGCCAAATGTCACATCCACATAAACCCCATCTGGCTTAATATTTAAACCATCTACAGATTCTCTTAATAAGACAGGTTTATGATAATCCATCAAAATCTATATTTCCCATTACATCCTCGGCCAACGACCCAAAATCCCCGGCAGTAGCATCGAGCGTTGCTTCATATT
Source organism: Antarcticibacterium flavum (assembly GCF_006159205.1). Classification (NCBI taxonomy): domain Bacteria; kingdom Pseudomonadati; phylum Bacteroidota; class Flavobacteriia; order Flavobacteriales; family Flavobacteriaceae; genus Antarcticibacterium; species Antarcticibacterium flavum. The sequence continues at coordinate 1,623,520 of NZ_CP040812.1, forward strand.
TATCCTTATCCCATACCTCAATGATTCCCGCAGAAGATGATAGAACAATCTCCTTATCGATCCCGGCAAAAGCAATGAGATCTTTAGGGATCAACAACCTGCCGTTGGTATCTACCTCCACAGTTTTTACCCCTGCAGTAAACACTCTTATAAAATCATTATTTTTCTTAACAAAAGGATTCAGGGCGTTTATCTTTGACATCATTTTATCCCACCGCTCCATTGGGTACAACTCCAAACACGGCTGAAAAACCGCGCGTTTTAAAACAAACCCATCCTGCAACATAGGTGATAACTGCTTTTTCAATGGAGCAGGGACCATTAACCGGCCCTTGGCATCTACTTTACATTCGTATGTCCCTATGAGATTTACCACTGGTTTGTTTATAGTTTCAAATATATTGAAATTATTACCACAATTTACCACTTTTTACCACTTTGTTGATAAGTTTCTCCACCTATTCTGCTGAAAGACTAGTTAATAGCGCTACTTCTGTGGAATTCAGGACCTTGGTAAATCAGCGAAATTTTCGTCACTTTTAAGGCTTTTTTTAGATGGTTTTATCCATAAAAGCTTTAAACAAATGATTAGTGTATTTCCTAAAAATGCTTATACTTGTACTGAAATCGCTATATTTGCGATTGCTAACTGCAAAGGCCATCAATGAAGAATAAATTACAGCAAGACGGAGGATTTACCTATCTCGAAGAAGGTGAAGGCACTCCAATCGTTATTTTGCATGGGCTAATGGGCGGATTGAGCAATTTTGACGGCGTGGTGGATTTTTTTCCTCAAAAAGGCTATAAGATTGTAATACCGGAGCTACCCCTTTACACCATGTCCCTCTTAAAAACAAGTGTTCAAACATTTGCAAAATACCTAAAGGATTTTGTGGATTACAAGGGATATAAAGAGGTCATCTTGCTGGGAAATTCCCTGGGCGGGCATATTGCTCTTCTTGCGACCAAAATGTATCCTGAAATTTTAAAGGGATTGGTCATAACCGGAAGTTCCGGCCTTTATGAGAATGCAATGGGTGAAAGCTACCCTCGCAGGGGTGATTACGAATTCATCAAGAAAAAGGCCCAGAATGTTTTTTATGATCCTGCAGTGGCAACCAAGGAAATTGTAGATGAAGTTTATGTAACGGTAAGCGACCGTAACAAGTTGATCAAAACGCTCGCTATCGCGAAGAGTGCCATACGTCACAACATGGCCAAGGACCTTCCAAAAATGCATACTCCTACCTGCATCATCTGGGGGAAGAATGACAATGTGACCCCACCGGAAGTAGCTGAAGATTTTGACAGGCTACTACCAGACTCAAACCTCTACTGGATTGACAAGTGCGGACATGCAGCCATGATGGAACACCCAGAGGAATTTAATGAGATCCTGTACAAATGGCTTCAAAAGAGGAACTTCTAGAAACTACACATGAAGATCAAATCTGCCGAATTTGTTATAAGCAACAGCGATGTTGAAAAGTGCCCGGACAGCAGCTTACCCGAATATGCTTTCATTGGCAGGAGTAACGTAGGCAAATCTTCCCTTATAAACATGCTCACAGGCCGTAAAAGCCTTGCAAAAACCTCGGGCCGTCCAGGAAAAACACAGCTTATCAATCATTTTTTGATCAATAAGGAATGGCACCTTGTAGATCTACCCGGCTATGGTTATGCCAGGGTTTCAAAAAGCATCAAGAAAACATTCCAAAAATTCATAACCCAGTATTTCGAGAAACGAAGGCAAATGCTTTGCGCATTTGTACTTATAGACAGCAGGCATGAGCCACAAGCCATAGATCTGGAATTCATGGAATGGCTGGGAGAACACGAGATCCCTTTTTGTATCATCTTCACCAAGGCCGACAAACTTAAACCGAAAGCGCTGGAGAGAAATGTAGAATATTACAAGTCAAAGATGCTCGAAACCTGGATGGAGATGCCGCAATACTTTATAACATCTGCAGAAAACGGCGTGGGACAGGAAGAAGTGCTGGAGTATATAGATGGGATTAATTCGCAGTTTAAAGGAGAGTAATTCTTGTTAGAATCAAGAGACAAGAGACAAGAGACAAGACTTTTTATAATGGAATCTAGAGGCTAGAGTCTGGACAAAAAAAAATGGCCTATCACCTTATCCGGTCCTCCTGAACGTAGTGAATACCGATCGATGGCTTCCGGGATTGCAATAGGTGCAGTAGGAAGGGTTTCTAGACAGCATAAGCTTCCTTTTCAGGACATCACAAAATACATATTCGCTTCTCCTTCCGCAATTACTTTATAGGAAACTAACAAAATTTGGTGCCGCCAGAGCTACTTAGTTGCGCGATGAGTTAAATAAAGAAGGACAAAAAACAATAATTTGTCATTCTGAACGAAGTGAAGAATCCCAACAGTCGGTGCAGCGGGAAGAGACAGTCCAAAGTACAAAGACCATTTCCCGGACATGCTGAAATCCAAACATTCGCTTTTCATTCCGGAAAATCTTTCAGATAATCAAGAAAAATTTGATTCCGCCAGAGATCCTAAGTCGCGCGAAAAAGCGCTCCGCAAGATTACAAAAAATGGAGAAATCCTTAGTCACGCAAAAAAGCGCTCCGCAGGATGACAAGAAACCATATTTTGTCATTCTGAACGAAGTGAAGAATCCCAACAGTCGGTGCAGCGGGAAGTGACAGCCCAAAGTACAAAGACCATTTACAGGACATCTTAAGATCCAAACATTCGCTTCTCCTTCCGCAATTATTTTATAGGAAACGAACAAAATTTACTATCGCCAGAGATCCTTAGTCGCGCGAAAAAGCGCTCCGCAGGATGACAAAAAATGAGGAGAGGCCAGTATTGGCGCAAAAAAGCGTTTCGCTGGATGATAAAAATGAGGAGAGACCAGTATTGGCGTGAAATGGGCTCCGCAGAATGACTAAAAACAAGAATTTAAATGAGGAGAGATCCTAAGTTGCGCAAAAAACGCTCCGCAGGATGACAAAAAATGAGGAAAATACTTTCCGTGTAATCCGCCAAAATCCGCGTAATCTTAATGTTATTGGCTTCCGGAAAAAATAATTAAATCCCTTAAGCTTTAGGGAAGAAACACATCAAATTTACCCCAACAAAAAAACTGTTGAAAGCAGAAGCCTTCAACAGTTCTCGATATAAATTGAACACTGTTTTTCTTAAAGTGCAGCTACGTGTTTAGCTAACTTTGACTTTAAGTTTGATGCCTTGTTGTCGTGAATAATATTATTCTTGGCCAATTTATCTATCATAGATACAACAGATGGATATAAGGTCTCTGCCTCCTTCTTTTCAGCCTCACGTAACCTTTTAATAGCGTTTCTGGTAGTTTTATGCTGGTAGCGATTTCTAAGACGTTTGGTCTCATTGCTACGAATTCTCTTTAACGCCGACTTATGATTTGCCATTACAAATACTATTAAATTAATTTTTTATTGTAGTCCGTAGGGGAATCGAACCCCTGTTACCAGGATGAAAACCTGGCGTCCTAACCCCTAGACGAACGGACCATTAATCATTTCAAAAAGGAGCCTGCTTTTGGGCAGACATTCCTGCTTTTACACAGAACATTGCAACTTAGTTGCCTTTCGTAGTCCGTAGGGGAATCGAACCCCTGTTACCAGGATGAAAACCTGGCGTCCTAACCCCTAGACGAACGGACCATTTTTTGTTTTAAATGCGGATGCAAAAATACAACTATTTTTGAATGCCGCAAATGTTGAACAAAAATTTTCTAAAAATATTAGAATTAAACTTTCAGCCTTGCTCAACCCCGTTTCCGGGCCACAAAAATAAGAACTTTTTTGAGGTTGCAAAGATAATTTGCCCTCAAAAATTATCAAAATTATAAATTCCTTAGTATGCCTTTGCAAATAACACCCTTTGCTGTGATGGTTTCCCACTAAACACGCACTGGCCGGCTTCCTTTTCTCCTTCTATAGGTATTAAACGAATAGTAGCCTTGGTCCTGTCCTTGATCGCTTTTTCTGTTTCAGAAGTACCATCCCAGTGAGCAGAGAGGAATCCTCCTTTAGTTTTAAGCACTTCCTTGAACTCATCAAAGCTGTCAACTTTTGAGATGTGTTCATCACGATAATTCTTTGCCCTTGAAAAAAGATTTTCCTGTATTGTGGTCATTAACCCTGTCACAATCCCAACAACATCTTCCTGGGAAACCACTTCCTTGGTTAAGGTATCCCTTCGTGCCAGTTCTACATTCCCTTTCTCAAGATCTTTAGGGCCTATCGCAAGCCTTACAGGCACTCCCTGTAATTCATACTGGGCAAATTTCCACCCGGGCTTTTGAGTATCCCTGTCATCATATTTCACTGATACTCCTGCAGCACGTAATTTGGATGCTATATCATTTGCCACTTCTGAAATTTGAGCCAGTTGGTCATCTCCCTTATATATAGGTACAATTACCACCTGGATTGGCGCAAGCGAAGGAGGCAATACCAGGCCGTTATCATCACTATGGGTCATTATAAGAGCTCCAACCAACCTGGTAGACACACCCCAGGATGTTGCCCATACATGTTCGAGGTTTCCTTCCTTTGATGCAAACTTCACATCAAAAGCCTTGGCGAAATTCTGGCCAAGGAAATGAGATGTTCCCGCCTGCAGAGCTTTCCCGTCCTGCATTAATGCTTCTATACAATAGGTTTCTACAGCTCCTGCAAAACGCTCGTTTTCACTCTTTGTCCCTTTAATAACAGGGATAGCCATGAAATTCTCGACAAATTCTGCATAGATATTATTCATCAATTCAGCTTCGCCGATAGCCTCAGCCTTTGTAGCATGGGCCGTATGACCTTCCTGCCAAAGAAATTCAGCAGTCCTTAGAAATAGCCTTGTCCTCATTTCCCAGCGCACCACATTGGCCCACTGGTTTATTAAAATTGGTAAATCCCTGTACGACTGTATCCAGCCTTTATAAGTGTTCCAAATAATAGCCTCTGAAGTTGGTCTCACGATAAGCTCCTCCTCCAGTTTAGCTTCAGGGTCTACAATTAACTTTGAGTTGTCATTAGGATCTGTTTTAAGCCTGTAGTGAGTAACCACGGCACATTCTTTAGCAAAACCCTCAGCATTCTTTTCTTCTGCTTCAAAAAGGCTTTTTGGAACGAAAAGAGGAAAATATGCATTTTGATGGCCAGATTCCTTGAACATCCTATCCAGTTCTGCCTGCATTTTCTCCCAGATCGCATAGCCATATGGCTTTATTACCATACACCCTCTTACAGCTGAATTCTCAGCAAGGTCGGCATTGACAACCAATTCATTATACCATTTGGAATAGTCTTCTTTACGCGCGGTTAATTTTTTACCCATATCTTTTTTTGGCACAAATGTTGTGAATTCTTAAACGTTGTGTCTTTGTTAAAGGTACAACTAGTTAGCGCAAAACTAACTATTTTTGTAATGTTCAACAATAAAATACACAGCTAATGGCACTTTTTAAAACTACCAGAAGAAAACTATTATTGTTTCTAGCTCCTGTGTCTTTTCTTTTGTTGGCATCTTGTAGTTCTTACCAGTATACCGGCAACCAGGACGGGATTTATGGTGAGTCAAATCGTACGAACCAGCGTGGATACGACCGACAGCAAAATGCAACCCAAGATAATAGCGGCAGCAGTTACTATAAAAACTTATTTGCTGAAGAAGCAGCCCTTTACGGGAACGTTCTTGCAGATGATATGATATTTACCGATGTTGAGTCTTACACTTCGCAGGGACAGTATGAAGAAGGAGCCCAGAGCCAGGGCTACCGTCCAAATGCACCATGGGGTGAAGATCCAGATTCTTATGCAGTAAACATATACAACACCGGTTTCTACGGAGGCTGGGGAATGGGTATGTGGGATCCCTTTTGGGGTGGCGCCATGTACGGATTTGACCCGTTTTGGGGACCCGGATTCTGGGGGCCCGGACATTGGGGACCCGGTTTTTGGGGACCTCGCTGGGGAGGATTCTATGGTTCAGGATGGGGATTTGGAATGGGCAGAGGATTCTGGGGACCCGGCTGGAGCATGGGATTCGGAATGTGGGGTGCACACCCTTTCTTTCACGGTGGTGGCTGGTATAATCCATACAACTACTATGGTAACAGGTACAACAGCTTTAGACAAAACGTCGCTTATAATACAGGGCGCAGGGATGCAGCATCCTATTATCAAAACAGGAACCGAAGCGGATCTTCTATAAGGAATGCCGCTGCAATAGATTCACGAGGCAGGGCCACAAGCTACTCAAGAAGTATCAGAAACCTTAGAGGTAGTAACGATAATTACGGCCTTACAAGAAGAGCAGTATCCAGGGAATATACAAGGAGCAATCAAAACTATAACACTTCCAATAGGTCACGTGTCTTTGATGCACGTAGTAACAGGAGCAATAATACGTACTCCAGGCCTGCACAAACACGTAGTAATACTGTAAGAAGTGCACCAACCTCGACCAGAAGTTCTGGTTCTGTAAGAAGTTCCGGCGGTGGAAGATCATCTTCAGGAGGAACCTCCAGTAGAGGAAGAGGAAACTAATGATCTCCTAACGACGACACACTATAAGAACATAAATGCAATGCGTTATCATCACCTGTGAGGATATACGAATTGCATTTGTTCATTAAATAATTTAATATCCAAATATGAAAAAGATATTTATCACTGCCCTGGCGTTTTTAGGCATGGGCTTCTCTCAGGCACAGAACATAACCGATGCTTTAAGGTACTCCACAGAAAGTCTCTCTGGAACCGCACGTTACAGGGGGATGAGCGGCGCCTTTGGAGCTCTTGGCGGAGACATATCTGCAATGAGCATGAATCCAGCAGGATCTGCTGTGTTTCTCAACAGCTACTCCACCGTTACACTTAATTATAATAATCGCAGGAATTCCACCAGCTATTTTAACGGATTCAATGCCAATAGAAATTCTGATGTAAATTTTGAACAGGCGGGAGCCGTACTGGTTTTCAACAGCACTAACCCAGATAACCGCTTTGGGAAGTTTACCATTGGTGTTAATTATGCTCAAACCAATAATTTTGATGATAATTTCCTGGCAAGAGGAATTGGATCAACTTCCATTGACAGTTATTTCCTGAACTATGCCAATGGAATACCTTTGGAATTACTTGAAACAATAGAGAACGAAACCATAACCGATCTTTATTTATTCCTTGGAGAGAATGAAGGCTTTGGAGCGCAGCAGGCTTTCCTGGGATACCAGGGTTATATCATAGATCCTGTTTCCAATACCCTTGATAACACCAGTTATACGTCCACAATTGCACCGGGAAGTTTTGACCAGAGTTATTCCTACGCAGCAACCGGCTTAAACGGAAAATTCACTTTTAATTTTGCTTCAGAATTTGAAGATTTCCTCTACATGGGAGCCAACCTGAATGCACACTTTCTCAATTATGACAGGTCTACCAGGCTGCTGGAAAGAAATTCCAATGCAGGAAGTGAGACCAATGAAGTGATCTTTGGCAATAATCTAAGCACCACCGGGAGCGGGTTTTCCCTTCAGGTAGGAACAATTGCAAAACTTAGTGATAACTTCAGGCTGGGAGTTACTTATGATACCCCCACCTGGTATACAATAAATGAAAGAGCTACTCAAAGGCTTGAAACCTTCAGCAATGAATTTGATGAGAGAGTAGTTGTGAATCCCAATGTTGTAAATTCATATCCCGATTATAATCTTAAAACCCCGGGGAAACTTACCGGTAGTTTGGCGGTTCTCTTCGGCCCCAGCGGACTCCTGAGTTTCGATTATTCCTATAAGGATTACAGCAGTATTGAATTGCGACCTGCCGGAGATCCTGAATTTATGTTCCAAAACAGTATAATTGCCGATAATTTGAGAGCTGCCTCTACTTACAGGATAGGTGGCGAATACAGGATAAGCAACTGGAGCCTGCGAGGTGGATATAGATTTGAAGAGAGTCCCTATGTAGATGAAACCACTATAGGGGATCTTACGGGATACTCAGCCGGATTAGGATATAACTTTGGCAATATAAAAATTGACCTGGCTTATGATAATGCCAGCAGGACAGATAACCCGCAGCTTTACCAGGTTGGTTTAACCAATCGTGCAGGGATAGATCGTGATTTTACCAATGTGATCCTTTCCCTGAGCTTCGGACTGTAACTTAAAAGTTTTCGGGCCTTCCTCCCCCCTTTTTTACTTGACCTTAGAGTCACTTATAAAATTGGAAGGTCCGGATTTTTTTTAGCGCACCAGGGAAAAATGCCCTCTAAAAACCTGCAGCTCGCCGCTGGCCTCATCCCGAAATTCCAGGGAAAACCAATAATCATCTGCCGGCATTGACCGGCCGTTATAATTACCATCCCACCCGGCGGCCCTGGGATCAAGTTCCTTTAAGAGCTTTCCATACCGGTCAAAGATCAAAATTTTCCCAACCAGCCCTTCCCCATCATTCACCACATTCCATGTATCGTGATACCCATCATTATTGGGGGTAAAAAACCGTGGATAACCAAATAACCGGAATGGCCTCGAGGTAGTCATGCCGCAACCATCCACCTGCCTTGCCGTAACTGTATGTGTACCGCCAGACACCCCGGTAAAAACAGGATTTTCCTGCCAGGGACCATCATCAAGCCTGTATTCATAAGTAGTTGGATTGCCAAAACCAGGAACTGCTGTGGCAGTTACCACATAGCCTCCATCAAAGTCATTTCCCTCCACTTCCACCGTAACTTCCCGCGGCGCAGCAAAAGCACGCACCAAAGTGGAATAGGAGCTACTACACCCGGTAGCTGTATGAGTAACAGTTAATGTGATGGGGTTTTGAGATGGAAAGGCATCCAGTTCCAGCACGGCATCCTCTAATCCATCTCCATTTTGATCATTTGGAATATTCCAGGCGTATGTGTACCCGGGGCCAAGATCTTCCCCCAGCAAAACGGTATTTACCACATTTGCATTTAGATCCAGACACAAAGCTGTAAATTCGGGAAATTCTACTGCAGGCATCAGGAAAGTATCTAAATTTAATGTCACAGGCAGGGATTCACATCCTGTGTCTTCATTGACAAGTGTGCCAAGCAAGGTAAAGGTGTCATTTACATTATAAACCACAGGTCCGGCCGGTAACGGGCTAGATTCTTCATAATCCTGCCGGCTCAAATAAAACCTGGTAGTGAAATTTCCTGTATTGGTCCCAATAAGTTCCGCAGCGGTATCCTGTAGATCAAAGGTTACTTCCTCCCCCTGCAAACATCCTGTAACTACAGATGTGGAACCAGGCACGGGCAACTCAAAAAATTCCACCAGGACATCATCTGTAACCTCTGCATTCAGGACCTCGCTTCTTATAATAACCTGGTAATTCCCGGTTTCAGAAACTGTTAGGGTTGCCCCGGTTTCATTAGGTATGACATCATAATTTCCGGTAGTTTCATTAAATATGGACCAGGTGTAGGAGGTAGCCTGTGCATTGGTTGCGTCGAGGGTGTATGAGGATTCCCCGCAAACAGCAATATCGGGTCCCAGGGTACTGCCCACAATCGAACAATCTGTTGAACCCCCTGAAGCAGAATTGGTTTGCTGCAGGCTTATAAAACCGGGTTGGTTTGAATAGTTGGTAATAAGGACTACATAGATCTCATCTGCCACGGCATTGGGAATCCTCATCTCCTCAACAGCGGCCGGGTCAAAACTACAGTCAATAACATTCCCTGCTGAAAGTGACGCGTTGCTACAGTAATCATCCTCTGCATCAAAGGGGCCGTATACTATAAAGTCCACATCATAAAGCATCCCTGAACCATCAGGGTTTTGAGATTGCCTTATAAGAAATTCAAGATTACCGGAATCCCGGATTTGCAAATAGAACCAGGCGGGATAAGGTTGATCGTCCAGGCATCCATAAAATGGCCCCGGCTCTGCCTGAACCTGAGCACTGTTAGTGAAATTTGAATTTTCGAAAACCAATTGTTCATCTCCCGCGCAAAAAGGTTGAATAGAGGAACAGCGGTCACCCTGCGCAATACTTACCCCGTACCAGGAAAATATAAGAATGAATATTAAATAATGGCGACGGGTTTTCATATTTCTACAGGAACTACCTGCAAATTAAGGAATTTCCTTTTACAGCACATATGCAGATTTATGAAACTTGCATGAAACAGCCTGAAAATATGTATCTTTGCAAGCCAATTGAAAAGATTACGACTACAATAGAAAAAAGTGCTATGAAGATAGACCAAATTGAGAATGAAATAGACGAACTTGGTGATGCACATGCATCCAGCAGTGCAGTAAACCCTATGAAGGAAGATGCCTTCAATCTTAGTGATACCGAAAAGATCGCTATGATCACCGAGGACGTGAAACATATTTTGGATACCCTTGGAATGGACTTGAATGATGACAGTCTTAGAGGTACCCCATTAAGGGTGGCAAAAATGTTTGTGAAAGAAATGTTCGCCGGCCTTGACCCTCAAAGAAAACCCAAAGCATCTACCTTTGAAAATAAATATAAATACGGGGAAATGCTTGTAGAAAAAAACATTACTGTTTACTCTACCTGTGAGCACCACCTTCTTCCTATAGTAGGTAAAGCTCATGTAGCATATATTTCGAAAGGGTCTGTTATTGGTCTATCCAAAATGAACAGGATCGTGGATTACTTTGCCAAACGACCACAAGTGCAGGAGCGTATGACGATGCAAATAGTGCAGGAGCTTCAAAAAGCACTGGGGACAGAGGATGTTGCCTGTGTTATTGATGCCAAGCATCTTTGTGTTAACAGCAGGGGAATAAGGGATATAGAAAGCAGTACCGTTACAAGTGAATTTGGCGGCGCCTTTAAAGACCCTGGTGTGAAAAGGGAATTCCTGGATTATATTAAATTAGACACTACTTTTTAATTAAAAACTATATCAGCATACATTTATGGCGGTTTATAAAGAGCAAAGCTTGAAGATCTACAATTCAATGACCGGGGAAAAAGAGATCTTCACCCCCCTCACAGAAGGAAATGTTGGAATGTACGTGTGCGGACCAACTGTTTATAGCAATGTTCACTTAGGCAACTGCCGTACTTTTATCTCTTTTGACCTTGTCTTCAGGTACCTGAAGCACCTTGGGTATAAAGTGCGCTATGTACGTAACATTACAGATGCCGGCCATCTTGAAAATGATGCTGAGACCGGCGAAGACAGGATCGCTAAAAAAGCCAGGCTGGAGCAAATTGAACCAATGGAAGTGGTGCAACGCTACACCGTGGACTTCCACAACATCCTGGAAAAATTCAACAATCTCCCGCCAAGTATTGAACCTACGGCTACAGGCCATATTGTAGAGCAAATTGAAACCATAAAGACCATTATTGATAAAGGATTCGCTTACGCGGTAAATGGATCTGTATATTTTGATGTTCTTAAGTTCAATAAAGATCACAATTACGGCAGGTTAAGCGGCAGGGCTATTGAAGATATGATCGCTAACACCAGGGAACTTGCTGCCCAAAGCGATAAGAAGAATCCGCAGGACTTTGCTTTATGGAAAAAAGCCGAACCGCAGCACATCATGCGCTGGCCATCTCCCTGGAGTGACGGGTTCCCGGGCTGGCACCTGGAATGTACAGTAATGAGCACCAAATATTTGGGAGAAGAGTTTGATATACATGGCGGTGGAATGGATCTTAAATTCCCACACCATGAATGTGAGATAGCCCAGGGCGAAGCAGCTACCGGTAAAAATCCTGTAAATTACTGGATGCACGCTAATATGCTTACCCTTAATGGGAAAAAAATGGCCAAAAGTACAGGAAATAACATTTTACCTACAGAGATCTTTACCGGCCAAAATGATGTCCTTAGCAAGGCCTATAACCCTTCTGTCGCGAGATTCTTTATGCTGCAGGCACATTACCGAAGCATCCTTGACTTTTCTGATGAGGCTTTGGCGGCCAGTGAAAGAGGCTTTAACAGGCTTATGGATGCATATCGTCATCTTGAGGATCTTCCTACATCTTCAACTACATCTTTCGATCTTCAAAAGTGGAAGCAACGTTGTTACGACGCGATGAATGATGATTTCAACAGCCCCATTCTCATAGCAACGCTGTTTGAAGCAGTGAAATTCATCAATGCTGTAAAAGAAGGCGATGAAAAACTCAAGTCTGCCGACAGGGAACTCCTGCAGGAGATCATGAGAGCCTTTATCTTTGATGTCCTGGGATTGGTTGACACCGCCACCGTCAATGAGGACAGCAGCCAAAAACTTTCAGGTACTGTAGAGCTTTTAATAAAATTAAGAGCTGAGGCTCGTAATAATAAAGATTTTGCAACCAGCGACCAGATAAGGGACCAATTGCTTGAACTGGGAATACAGCTCAAGGACGGCAAGGAAGGCACCACCTTTTCTATTGACTAACATTTAAACAAGTGGTTATGCTAAAAACGTGGCTCGCATACCCATTCATACTTTTGGTAAAGTTCTATCAGAAAGTAATATCGCCATTGACTCCGGCCACCTGCAGGTATACCCCTACGTGTTCTCAATACACCCTGGAAGCCCTTAAGAAATACGGCTTCTTCAAAGGAGGATGGCTTGGACTAAAACGCATAGCCAGCTGCCATCCCTGGGGCGGGAAAGGCCACGACCCTGTACCATAGTTCCCATTATTTGTGTTTGTGCTGTTTCAAAACAATGCAAATATGTATATTTACTACCACAATTTAAAAAATCATACATGCTATTCAATGCTATTGTCTGGAATCCTTCTGAAGGACTGGATCTGGGATTCTTCACCCTCCACTATTACAGTTTAATGTTTTTGATAGCCTTTGGATTGGGCTGGTATATCATGAAAAGTATCTATGTAAAAGAAGGGATCCCTGTAGAAAAACTGGATCCTCTTTTTATTTACACGGTACTGGCCACATTAATAGGTGCCCGGCTGGGACATGTAATATTTTATGACTGGGATTATTTTCAGCATAATTTACTGGAGATATTCCTGCCCGTAAAATTTGAGCCTGAATTCCAGTTCACCGGCTTTCGCGGACTTGCAAGTCATGGTGCGGCAATAGGGATCATTATTGCTATGTATCTTTACAGAAAAAACGTACTTAACAAACCTACTTTATGGATCCTGGACAGGATTGTGATTCCTGTGGCAAGCGGGGGCGTTTTTATAAGGATAGGGAATTTCATAAATTCTGAAATTATAGGAAAACCCACTAACACAGACTTTGGGGTCATCTTTGTGCAACTGGGAGAGAATTTCCCAAGGCATCCCACCCAGATATATGAAGCCTTTTGTTACGCCCTGGTATTCCTGGCTCTTTGGTTTGTGTACTGGAAAACTGATAAAAAGCAGAAGATAGGTTATCTCTTCGGCCTGTTTCTTGTGCTGCTTTGGACAGTAAGGTTCTTTATCGAATTCCTGAAGGAGCCACAAAGTGAGGGAGAGATCGTTCTGTCCCTTAATACAGGACAATGGCTTAGTATTCCGTTTATAATAGCCGGCTTTTACTTTATGTACAGGCCTGTCAAAAATACTGCAGTATGATACTAATGAAAAAACATTGGCTTTATTTCCTGCTTATCCCAGGGCTATTAATTTCCTGTGCTGATGAGCCAAAGGAAAGTTCTATTGAAACTCCCGAGATCACATTTGAACGGGAGGGTGAGATGGAACTTTTGAAAGAGGGAGAGGTTATCAAAACCCTGGAAATAGAAATAGCCGATACACCCTATGAATGGGAAACCGGCCTAATGTACAGGGAATCTCTGGGAGAGGAGCAGGGAATGTTATTTGTATACTCCCAGGAGGGCCAGCGTAACTTCTACATGAAGAATACCTATATCCCGCTGGACCTTATCTTTTATAACAAAGACAGCATTGTGGTGAGCTTTTATGAGAATGCAGAGCCACTGGATGAAACCTCAATCCCATCCAACGCCCCGGCACAGTTCATTCTCGAGGTAAATGCGGGCAAGGTTGAGGAATGGAACATAGAAACAGGGGATAAAATGAGGTTTTGGAAGGATTGATCTAATCAGCTTTTCATTAATACAATGTTGGAATCAGGACTTATGAACTTGTTTCCGGAACTAACCTTGATTAGATATCCTGATCATACCATCCTCTGTGATACTATATGCCGTACCTAAAGGCACGGATTATTCTCTTGTCTTTTCTCTTCTACCCATATATGGTCCCTAACGGGACAAAGTGTTTACTTAGGTCATGCTGGTAATTTGTTTCATCATCTAACGTTCTTGGCAAAACCTACGGGCCCGATATCTTCCAAAGCCATCGCCTAACCCCTCCTTCTAACCCATTGGACCCTGAAATACATTCAGGGTGCTGGTGGCGAGGACGCTCATAGGATCTGAAAATCCTCTTCTCACATCATGCTGGACTTGTTTCAGCATCTAACGCTCTTGATAAAACCTACGAGCTTAATATCTTCCAAAGCCATCGCCTAGCCCCTCCTTCTAACCCATTAGACCCTGAAATAAATTACCATTGACGTATTCTATATTTCTTCTATTATCCAGGGGAGTTTATTCCCATTTCATAGGACCGCCTTTTCTTTTTTGCATCGCCCAAAAAAGAAACAAAAAAGTCTAGGCTTACGAAAGCTTATCTAAATTTATCATTCGGTGGCTAAATTTTAGGAACTCGCGAGCAAATCCATTCTAGCGAGTTTAATCCGTTCCGCTCAAACAGCCTAAAATTTTTAACGCCCCTCTCATATCAAATTTTATGATAAGCTTTCGTAGGCCGGGAGAAATTCTGCAAAGAAGAATATTATACTTATTGATGATATTCATACGTCATCACCTCACGCTAATAAAAAAAATTTATCGGGGTCTCAGGGTGACGGTGGCGAGGATGCTCGTTGGATCTGAAAACCCTCTTCTCACGTCATGCTGAACTTGTTTCAGCATCTAACGGTCTTGGATTGGACCCACGGTCTCAAAAACTTTTGAAAGAAATCGCCAGACCCCTCCTACTAACTCAATAGACCATGCAATAAAATCTGGCTGACGGTGGCGGGGACTGGATGCACACCAACACAACCGAACTTCATTTATTATTTACTGCAAGAGAAACAAATAAAAAAAGGCTGCCCTTTCAAGGCAGCCTTTTTTCTATGATTATCTAAGTAACCTTAAGCGGCAACTTTTCTTCTTTTGTCCATCTTCTCCTTTTTCTTCACACTGTCAAACATAACAGGGGTTGCGATGAAAAGGGATGAGTAAGTACCCACAATGATACCAACGATCATAGCAAACATAAATCCTCGTAAGCTTTCTCCACCAAAGATGAAGATTGCAAGCAATACTATAATTGTGGTCAAAGAGGTGTTCACCGTCCTGCTCACTGTACTGTTAAGTGCACTGTTCACAGTCCTGCCAAGAGGCCAGCTGGTGTGTTCATTTACGAACTCCCTAATCCTGTCAAAGATCACCACGGTATCATTCAGCGAGTAACCCACGACCGTAAGTATAGCCGCGATAAATGCCTGGTTGATCTCCATACTAAATGGCATTATATTGTAGAATAGAGAGAAGATTCCCAGAACAATGATCACATCGTGGAAAACAGCGGCCACAGCACCTAAACTGTACTGCCATTTCCTAAACCTAAGCAGGATATAAAGGAACACTACTACAAGCGATCCAATTACCGCCCAGAAAGAGTCATTCTTAATATCATCTGCAATAGTAGGACCTACTTTCATAGATTGCATAATTCCAATACCGCGTTCCCCGCTTCCTATAGTGAAGTCATCATAAGTTATATCCTGAGGAAGGTAAGATTGTAATCCTTCAAACATCATTTGCTGTATCTCGGTATCCACAGCTTCCCCTTCATCTTCCACTTTATATTTTGTAGTGATCTTTAATTGATTGTTGGCTCCAAAGGTCTTAGCCTCTGCACTTCCAAATACTGCAACCAGGTCATTTTGAACTTCAGTTGCATTAACATCCTGAGCAAATCTTACTGTATAAGTTCTACCTCCAATAAAATCAACCCCCTGGTTAAGACCGTTAATGAAGAAGGACCCAATACTTATAAGAAGCATTACACCTGAAACCATATAAGCGATCTTTCTTTTTCCAAGGAAGTCGATACTTAAATTCTGGAAAAGGTTTTTGGTAGCAGCTGTACTGAACGGTAATGATTTACCATTTTTACCATATCCGTCTATGAACAACCTTGTAATAAAGATCGCAGTGAATAATGAAGTTGCGATACCAATTAACAAGGTAGTTGCAAAACCTTTTATAGGACCTGTTCCCAGTACCAGCAGGATCAAACCTGTAAGACCTGTTGTGATGTTGGCATCCAGAATAGAAGATAAGGCATTATTAAAACCATCCTTAATTGCATCTTTCTGAGCCTTTCCTTTAGCCAGTTCCTCCTTAATACGTTCGAAGATAAGTACGTTTGCATCTACAGACATACCTATGGTAAGCACAATACCAGCAATACCTGGTAAGGTAAGCACAGCTCCAAGGCCTGCAAGGATCCCAAATATGAAGAGAATGTTCACCACAAGGGCAACATCTGCAAACAGTCCGGCTTTACCGTAATAAAAAACCATCCATATCAATACAAAAACAAGAGCAATAAGGAAGGAGGTAATACCGCTATCAATTGCTTCCTGTCCAAGCGAAGGACCAACGATCTCACTTTGAACAATAGCTGCTGAAGCCGGAAGTTTACCTGCTCTAAGGACATTCGCAAGATCCTGTCCCTCAGCAATATCAAAATCACCGGAAATCTGGCTTCTTCCACCGCTAATAGGCCCCGTGGACACAGTAGGAGCCGAGTATACTACATTATCAAGAACAATGGCAATGTTCCCCTGCTCCTGGTATGCCTTGCCGGTCATTTCTTCCCATATCTTGGCACCTTTACCATTCATTTGCATAGTAACATCCACACGGCCTAATTGGTCAAAAGACTGTTGTGCATCTGTAATAACATCCCCGGTTAAAGGAGGTGTGTTTTCACGATTACCTCTAAGGGCGTACAATTCTACCACATTGTTCTTTGGAACACCCCATGCAAATTCAGCATAGCGAAGATCTGAAGGTAATAAAGAACGCACCTGCGGCATCCTTAGATACTCCCCTACCTGGGCAGTATCCTGTGTACGGAATGTTGCGAGTACCGGACTTCCCTGGAAACCTGGAGATACCACTTTATCGAGCAATGGGTTATTTCCACTTGTTGCAGCCTGTGCAGTATCTTCCTGGCTGGCAAGTAAGGCTTCTATTTCATCTTCTTCCTGCTCATCGGCAACCGTATCTGCAACAGGTTCAGCTTGTGTTGTTTCCTGTGACCTCCTTGATTCAGCGATCACATTGTTGGCATTCATAAGGAAGTTGCCAAATTCGTTATTCTTATGTACAAACCAGAATTCAAGCTGTGCTGTACTTTGAAGAAGGGATTTAACACGACTAATATCCTTGGCTCCCGGAAGCTCTACTAAGATCCTGCCGGAGTTTCCTAATCTTTGGATATTTGGCTGGGTAACCCCAAATTTATCTATACGCTTACGCAATACTTCAAATGCAGAAGTAATGGATTCGTTTACTCTTTCTCTAATTATAGGCTCAACCTCACTGTTTGACATATCAAAGTTAACCTGCCCCTGTAAACCTTTATTAGCAAAAACTTCAGGAGAGGCCAGTTGTGCCCCCTCTATATTATTAAATGACTCAAAGAAGAGGTCTATATAATTATCCTGGCTGTTTCTCTGGGCTACATCAGCTTCAGCAAGAGCCTGATTAAATGCAGGGTCCTGGCTGTTATTTGCCAGACCTCTTAATATCTCCTTAACAGAAATTTGAAGAATAACGTTGATCCCTCCTTTAAGATCCAGACCTTTATTAAGTTCTTTTTCTTTAGCTGAATTATAAGTAATCCCGGCAATGATCTCCTCATTCCCAATGGAGTCAAGATACCTGCTCGCCTCCTGTTCCCGTGCTACTGAATAATTTTCAACATCACCGCTAATTTTTCCCTGAGCGTAGGCTTCAGCATCACTCTCTACACTACTTGCAATAAATGTAAACGATAACTGGTAGATACATACCAGTCCAAACAAAATAGCAAAAATCTTGATCAGTCCTTTATTCTGCATTATTCCTTAATATTTAGGTCATTTTATAAAACGGACAAATATAGGACTTCATGATTCAAATCCCAATTATTTTTTTTTAGAATAATTTAACTTTTAAACTAAAAAAAGCCCCTTTAAAAGAGGCTTTTTCAGCAGCTAAATAAATAGCATATTCTTAAAATTCAAGGAGGTCATTTGTTTTTTTAACTCCCTCTGCACTTTCCTTCATTTTAGCTTTTTCAGCATCGTTGAGTTCTATTTCAACAATCTTTTCAATACCATTTTTTCCAAGGATTACAGGCACTCCAATACAAAGGTCACTTAAGCCATATTCCCCGTCAAGCAAAGCAGAACATGGGAACATCTTTTTCTGGTCACAGGCAATGGCCTGCACAAGAGCAGATACTGCTGCTCCCGGAGCGTACCAGGCACTGGTACCCAATAATTTGGTAAGGGTTGCACCACCTACTTTAGTATCCTCACTAACCTGCTCCAGCCTGTCCTCTTTAAGGAACTCGCTCACAGGAACAGAATTTCTTGTGGCCAGCCTTGTCAATGGCACCATCCCGGTATCACTATGCCCTCCAATTACCATCCCGTCAACATCTGAGGGTGGACATTCCAAAGCTTCACTTAATCTATATTTAAAACGCGCACTGTCCAAAGCACCACCCATACCTATAACTTTATTCTTTGAAAGGTTCGTGGCTTTATGAACCAGGTAAGTCATGGTATCCATAGGATTACTCACTACTATCATAACAGTTTCAGGGGAATGCTCGATAAGATTGGAAGCCACTTCCTTAACTATATTGGCATTAATACCTATTAGCTCTTCCCTGGTCATTCCCGGTTTTCTTGGAATACCGCTGGTTATCACAACCACATCACTGCCGGCAGTTTTTGAATAATCATTGGTAGTTCCGGTAATTTTGGTATCAAATCCATTAAGGGTAGCAGTTTGCATTAAATCCATTGCCTTTCCTTCAGCAAACCCCTCCTTGATATCAAGAAGAACAACTTCTGAGGCAAAATCCTTTATTGCAATATACTCTGCACAACTGGCACCTACGGCACCTGCTCCTACGATAGTAACTTTCATTTTATATATTTTTTAATGATTTATTGATGTTTCAGCGAAAATACGAAATATGGGCTTAATATGGAATAAGGAATGGTTAAACTCTGCTTATATCCTGTAATGTATTCCCAAATTCACATTAAAAAAGTTACTGGCCGTAAACATGCTGCTTATTTTAAAATTCCCCACGTAATAGTTGAATCCAAGATCACCTTTGAAATTTGTACCGCTGCCTTCCACTCCCTGCAAGGCATTATTAAGCAAAGGCAGTGCCTCACCGGTACCTCCCATTTTGTAGTCAAAATTGGAGGCGGTAAGCCCTAATGCCCCAAACACCTCAAAAGTGTCATATAATTTGGATCCCAGCACCTGGAATAACCAAAGGTCTGCATTCACATCCACCCTGTTAAGCTGAAGGACCGGTAGCGAGATTTGCTCAAAAGCATAATCAACTTTGAAATTACTGTAAGCAATAGCCGCTGCAAACTGGAAATCCTCTGGGTTATATCTCCTTTCATAATATTGGGTGAAATTATGTTTTAAACCTATCCCATAGGTTTGAAAGCCCACATCGTTTACAATAATAGATGGAAGAAATCTTACAGATACCTCTGTACTGTATGGGAGACCCATTGTTACCTGTGGATATGGGTGGATAATATTTTCCTTATTCAAACCATCTATCGCATCAAAGGAAAAATCCTGTCCAAAGATCCTGCCTTCAAAGACAGCATCGGTATTACCTCCATATACTGTAGGAAGCACAGCGTTATTGGCATCCCTAAAAGAAAGAAGGGAAAAATCCCTGTTGGAAGATAATTTTCTTTGTTTCCCGTCTGGCACAAAAAGGGCATTCCCATGAACCGAAACCTCAAATTTCCATTTTTCAAGAGTAGTGGCAGATGTGAACCAGCCTGCACTGGACTGTATTGCAGCACCTTCAGCCCCCGGATTGGCAAAATTCTCTGCCACCAAAAGCATGTCATTTATAAGGCGTTCCTGTTCGTTTTGTGCTGTAGCAGTAATACCCGCCAACAGAATGATCAACAATTGAAGGTTCTTTTTCAACATATATAATGAATTGGTTTGGGCGCTAAAATAAGAAAAAATCTCACTTGGAGACTTTTCCTTTTTAAAGGCGGTTACAAAAGCAAAAGCCCACTTTTCGTGGGCTTTTTTATTAAACATCTATATTAGCATAGACGGCATTCTTTTCTATAAACTCCCGTCTTGGCGGCACCTCATCTCCCATTAACATCGAGAAGATCCTGTCTGCCTCACTACTGTTGTCTATATTAACCTGTCTAAGTTTCCTAAATTCAGGGTTCATAGTGGTATCCCACAACTGCTCTGCATTCATTTCCCCAAGACCTTTGTATCGTTGAATTTGCACACCCCCGCTAAAACTTGCGGCTATTTCATCACGCTCCTTGTCGCTCCACGCATATTGTTTTTTCTGTCCTTTCTTCACCAGGTAAAGAGGTGGAGTTGCAATGTAGATATGGCCGTTTTCAAGCAGCTCCTTCATATAGCGGTAAAAGAAAGTAAGAATAAGTGTCTCGATGTGGCTACCATCCACATCGGCATCACACATAATCACTACTTTATGATATCGCAATTTGGAGAGGTTCAATGCTTTACTATCCTCCTCTGTACCAATAGTAACCCCAAGGGCGGTATATATATTTTTTATCTCCTCATTGTCAAAAACACGATGAGACATTGCTTTCTCAACATTGAGGATTTTTCCCCTTAGTGGTAAAATGGCCTGGAAATTCCTGTCTCTTCCCTGCTTTGCCGTACCCCCTGCAGAGTCTCCCTCCACAAGGTATACTTCACATTTTGAAGGATCCTGCTCTGAACAGTCAGACAATTTCCCGGGAAGCCCTCCTATGCTCATCACCGTCTTACGCTGCACCATCTCACGCGCTTTTTTGGCCGCGTGACGTGCCTGTGCGGCAAGGATCACTTTCTCAACAATGATCTTGGCATCCCCCGGATTTTCCTCCAGGTAATTCTCCAGCATTTCTGAAACTGCTTGAGAAACCGCTGCCGTTACCTCCCTGTTACCAAGTTTGGTCTTTGTTTGTCCTTCAAACTGAGGTTCTGCAACCTTTACTGAGATAATCGCGGTCAACCCTTCACGGAAGTCATCCCCCGCGATCTCGAATTTAAGCTTATCCAGCATCCCTGAAGCATCTGCATACTTCTTTAGGGTTGTGGTAAGGCCTCTTCTAAATCCTGAAAGGTGGGTACCTCCCTCGTGAGTGTTTATATTATTAACGTAAGAATGTAAATTCTCATTGAACGAGGTGTTATACACCATCGCCACCTCAACAGGAATATCGTTCTTCTCTCCTTCCATAGAGATCACATCTCCTATGATAGGCTCGCGGTTACCGTCCAGATATTTTATAAATTCCTTTAAACCTTCCTCTGAATGGAATTTCTCGGTAGTATGCGTACCATCTTCATTTACCTGCCGCTTATCTGTAAGATAGATCGTAATTCCTTTATTCAGGAAAGACAATTCTCTCATCCTGCTTGCCAGGGTATCATAGCTATATTCTGTTGTTTGCTGAAAGATCGTGGGATCTGGCATAAAAGTAACCACGGTACCACTAAGGTCTGTTTCCCCAACAGGTTTAACAGGATACATAGGTTTCCCCTGCTCATATTCCTGCTCCCATATTTGCCCGTCACGGTAAACAGTAGCTTTGAGATGAGTAGAAAGTGCATTCACACAACTTACCCCCACCCCGTGAAGACCACCTGAGACCTTATAAGAATCCTTGTCAAATTTTCCTCCCGCACCAATCTTGGTCATTACCACCTGCAAGGCAGACACTCCCTCCTTCTTGTGCATATCGATTGGGATCCCCCTACCGTTATCCTCGGTAGTTACAGATCCATCTTCATTAATTGTGACTTTTATAGTGTCACAGTGGCCGGCCATGGCCTCATCTATAGAATTATCAACTACTTCGTATACCAGGTGATGTAAACCTCTTACCCCGGTATCACCAATATACATAGAAGGGCGCATGCGCACATGCTCCATC
The DNA here is from genome assembly GCF_006159205.1 of Antarcticibacterium flavum. Lineage (NCBI taxonomy): Bacteria > Pseudomonadati > Bacteroidota > Flavobacteriia > Flavobacteriales > Flavobacteriaceae > Antarcticibacterium > Antarcticibacterium flavum. The sequence goes on from NZ_CP040812.1 coordinate 1,645,825, forward strand.
CCTTCCAGCGCCTGGATACTATCTGCCGAGTAATTGTGTTTCTTCGCTTCTTCGCTCATATATAATTCTGTTAAATTTTATCAAATTTTGCAACAGACAAATATAACAAAACCCTTACTCCTATTAGCTTGATGCGCACCTCAATACCCTTAAGTTATTAACAATTTTTGTGAAAAAACAGCTCTAAATGGCTACAATTTTCATTTCTGCAGCTGCAGGTGTAAATTGCTTTTTTGCGATGTGGGTAGAACTGGCCCTTCCACTTGGATCAAGATCCTCCTGCCATTTTGGAACCCATCTTTTTACTGAACGCGCCGCACTCTCCTGCGGGTAAAATCCTGCAAATATTTCACGGTAGAAATACGCCTCTTTAGTGGCCGGGGTGTTAACCGGATATTTTACAGCCGCTGTTTGCATTTCTGCGTCACTTACCTGTGCTTTCGCATACTCGATAAGGCTATCTATCCAACTGTAACCAACACCATCGCTAAATTGCTCCTTTTGCCTCCATAGAACCTCAGCCGGCAAAAATGGATCCTCTGGGGTATCAAAAGCTTTTCTAAGGATATATTTTTCTACCCCCCCGTGAGTAGAAGGCATTTTTTCTATAGCGGTTATTTCCATTGCAGTTTGCAAAAATTCCTTATCAAGAAATGGCACCCTTGCTTCCAGACCATGGGCCATAGTAGATTTATCTGCCCTCAAACAATCTGCAGTTGATAACCTTTGTACGCGCCTGATGGTTTCCTTCTGAAATTCTACTGCTGAAGGTGCATTCTTGAAATAAAGGTAGCCGCCAAAGATCTCATCTGCCCCTTCCCCTGAAAGTACAACTTTGATCCCTGCTTCTGAAATAGCTTTGGAAAGAAAATACATAGGGGTACTGGCCCGAATAGATGTTACATCATACGTCTCCAGGTGCCAGATAAGTTTTTTAATGATCTCTATACCTTCCTCAATAGTGAAGTGGATCTCATGATGGATGGTTCCAAGAAAATCGGCAACCTTTTTCGCCGCCTTGAGATCTGGCGCTTCGCTGTCCAACCCAATAGAAAACGAATGTAATTCCTTACCCTCTTCTTTTAAAAGACGGGATGCGATTGAGGATGTAAGGGAGGAATCCAGCCCCCCGCTTAGAAGCACCCCAAGAGGTACATCTGCCATAAGTCTTTTCCTGGTAGCATCAATCAATGATTCTCTAAGTTTAACAAGGCCTGCCTCTTTTGTACATTCGGCTTCACTGTACCAGGCTGGTTTGTAATACTGCACAAAACCGGTTACTGGCGTATAATAATATCCCGGAGGAAATGCCTGGAATTCCACGCATTGATCTGCAAGGACTTTCATTTCGCTGGCAAACCAAAGGGCTCCTTCCTCATCTTTTCCATAATACAGGGGTTTTACACCTATTGGATCCCGGGCAGCAATAAAATCATCACCGTCTACCACCACAAAGGCAAAATCACCATCCAGCTTATCTACAAACTCATACCCATATTTTTCATACAAATGCACTATAACTTCCGAGTCTCCCGTGGTGCGAAAGCTATGCTCCTTAAGCTCGTTCTTCTTTAAGTCCCTGAAGTTATATATCTCCCCGTTATGTACCATCCAGGCACTGCGGCTTCCCTGTATGGGCTGTATGCCGGTATTAATATCCATTATTGCAAGTCTTTCATGGCTAAGGATAGCCCCGCTCTTTGTAACATGAAGATCACTCTCATCTGGCCCCCTATGGCTCATACGCTTAGATAAGGCATCAATCTTGCTTTCTGTTTGAGATGATCCAATAATTGCTAATATTCCACACATAACTTTTGTTTTATATTTATGAAGCAAATATGGCCCTTAAGATAACCAACAAAAAGCAAAAATTATATTTTGCTTACATATGAGAATTAAATTTCAAATATTTTAAATTTTAAAGAATAAAACATCTGGTGCAACAGGTGAAAAACTATTAGATTGAAAGATTCAACTAAGCATTTTGAAATTATAAGCATTTCTTAACAGTCGTACACTGCTATAAATCCTACATTTATAGCGGTTTGATAAAAAATCAAAAATAATTATTTATGAAAAAATTAGTCTATTTAGCAACTATTGCATTTTTTACCCTGAATACCATTTCTATGGAAGCTCAGGACAAACAGGACACTCCAAGGGAAGGTCCCAATTTCCCGAAAATTGATGCCAGTCCCATGGATATAGCTATTTACAGAAATACTGATGATGAGGCGGTAGCCCGGGTCATTTACAGCAGACCTCAAAAGAGAAATCGCCAGGTTTTTGGAAATCTTGTTCCCTATGGGGAAGTTTGGCGTACAGGTGCAAATGAAGCAACAGAGTTAAACCTGTATCAGGATGTAAAAGTAGCCGATGCCTTGGTTGAAGCGGGAACTTATACAGTGTACACCATCCCGGGCGAAAAGGAGTGGACAATTATCCTAAATAACAGGATACATACCTGGGGAGCTTATGAATATACAGATAAGGAGGATAAGGTGAGAATAAAAGTGCCTGTAAGAAATTCTCCAACTACAATTGAAAGCTTCTCTGTTGCCTTTGAGCCACAGGGGGAAGGTGCCAAATTATTGATGGGCTGGGATGACAAATATGTAGAAGTACCATTTATGCCTGCTAATAAAAAATAAAACTCTTATTTCTTTAAAAAAAAGAGGCTGTCTGAAAAGGCAGCCTTTTTTGTTGGAAATAATTATGGATAGTATTATTTTCATGCTATGAACAAGAAAGTTGTATTTAAGACTTACTCACAGGACCAGTTAAGTCTTCTTCCGCCCAGCTATGATGATTTGGTTCCTAAGAATCATCCTGTCCGAATTGTAAATACGATTGTTGATCGCCTTGATATCTCCGCTTTAGAAAGGAGCTATAAAGGAGGTGGCACTTCCAGCTATCATCCCCGGATGTTATTAAAAGTGACCATTTATGCCTATTTGCGCAACATTTACTCCTCTCGTAAGATAGAGCAAGCCCTACAGGAGAACATACACTTTATGTGGCTTAGCGGGCAAAGCAAACCAGATCATAATACCATCAATGATTTTAGGGGAAAACGCTTAAAAGGAACTTTTCAAAACATTTTTAATCAGGTTGTAATTTTATTGGCAGAACAAGGAGTGCTATCACTTAAAGAACTTTTTGTGGATGGCACCAAGATAGAAGCCAATGCTAACCGCTATACCTTTGTGTGGGGCAAGTCTAACAAGACCAGTAAAGAGCGAATCAAAAAACAACTTAAAGAACTATGGAAATATGTTGAGAGTGTCTATGACCAGGAGCAAATGTTGCCTAATGAACCTGATTTTGAAGCCATCGATCCTGAAAAAGTTGCTCAAACCATTGACACCATAAACCAGGCCCTGAAGGACAAAGAGATTGACAAGAAGGTCAAACAAAAGCTCAATTATGCCAAAAAGAACTGGCCACAGAACCTACAAAAATATAATGAGCAGGAGAAGATCCTGGGAACAAGGAACAGCTACAGCAAAACAGATCCCGATGCCACCTTTATGCGGATGAAAGATGATTATATGCAAAATGGGCAATTAAAACCCGGATATAACTTGCAGGCTTCAACCAATAATCAGTTTATCGTTAACTACTCCTTAGCACAAACTACAGCTGACACCACCACTTTAAAAGATCACCTGCAAAAACATATTGCCTCCTATGGAGAAGCTCCTCAAACTCTTACTGCCGACGCTGGTTACGGCAGTGAAGAAAATTATGTTGATCTAGAAGAGAAAGAAGTTACTGCCTATGTGAAATACAACTACTTTCACAAAGAACAACGGGATAAAAAGCACAGAGAAAACCCTTTCCATCCCGATAACTTGTTTTACAACCAGGAAACAGATACTTATTACTGTCCAATGGGGCAGGCGATGAATAAAATAGAAAGCTACGAAAGTGAAACTAAGAATGGTTTTAAACAAACGATCCACAAATACCAGGCTCAGAATTGCCTTGGCTGCCCGCTGCGAGGCAGCTGCCATAAAGCAAAAGGGAACAGGACCATCGAACGCAATCACAACCTAATTCGCCTAAAAGAAAAAGCAAGAGATTTGCTGCTAAGTGAAGAAGGAATAGCACATCGTAAGCGCCGGTGCTGGGATGTGGAAGCTGTCTTTGGAAATATCAAGCAGAACATGGGTTTCAAACGGTTTATGCTCCGGGGAATGGATAAAGCTACCACTGAGATAGGACTCATAGCAATGGCACACAACCTCAGGAAGTTCAGTGTAGCCTAAAAAGACTATATCCTTGACTTTCTATTAATTTTTTAAAAAGGAGAAGACCAAACAAATCATTAAATAACCTAAAAAGAGAAACCGCCTAAAAATTACTTTTTAGACGGCCTCTTTTTTTATGGAATATTAAGATATTTATGGGTTTGCAAGGAAACCTTCCATTTTGGATTTTTCATGACATAATCTACGATCAAGGGGATCATTTTTTCCCGCTTGCTCCATTCCGGCTGGAGATAGAGTATACAATCATTATTCACTTTTGCAGCCTGTTCCTCTGCAAATTTTAGATCGTGTGCATTAAAGACAATTACCTTAAGTTCATTGGCGACAGCATATATCTCCTCTGTAGGTAATTTTATCTTTTTAGGAGAAAGACATATCCAGTCCCAGTGGCCTGTTAGCTCATAAGCTCCTGAGGTCTCTATATGGATAGCACAGCCTTTTTCTTTAAGGCTCGAAGTAAGTGGCCCCATATCCCAGGTTAGAGGCTCCCCTCCAGTGATCACAATAGTTTTGCTGTATTTAACTGCCTCTTCCACCATAGTATCTACAGCAGTGGGTGGATGAAGATCTGCATTCCAGCTTTCCTTAACATCACACCAGTGGCAGCCTACATCACAACCACCTATTCTTATAAAATAGGCGGCAGTTCCTTTATGATAACCTTCTCCCTGTATGGTATAGAAAGCCTCCATTAAAGGCAACATTTTTCCCTGGTCTACCAGCTCCTGTGTTTCTTCTTTTATCATAGCGTGCAAAGATACGGATTCTCATCTTTTTAGACGCTTATAACAATGAAGATTACAACCTCTGTAATTATTTTATTATAAGGGCATTTTCAATTTCCAGCTCGTCCCTGGACAGGTCCAGAAGAAAGCCGTTGACCACCGCATATTCAATGCGCCCGTCTTTTTCAAGAAAAAAAGTTGACTCCAGGTCATTTCCCACTTTATAGCCGGGACTAACCATATGTATGGGATAGGGTGAGGATTTTTTATCACTGCCAAGGTCTTTGACAGGAATATAAGCATAGCCCTTTTTGAGCAATGCAGCATGGTCCAGCTCCTCCACCTGTTCAATTGTCAATTCCTGCGGATACACTTGCGGCATTTTTATCCCGTAACCTTCAGCATTGAATTCTTCATAGCCATAACTGGTTGAAAGGTCTCCCCGGTCTACTATATGACTTTTGTAATGAAAACTGCGATTCTCCTCATCATCTACTTCCTGCCGGTTTATTCCTAAATCGAGAAGGTATTCATTGCCCAAAAGTTCATAGGTCACTTCAGTTATTTTAAGGTCAAAGAGCATCCTGTCATTTTCCGGAATTTCCTCATAAAGCGCGATATCATTTTCCAGGAAATCACCTTCAGCAATAGCAAAAAGTGCTGTGAGGATCATACTGTAGTTCAATTTTCTAATCTCCTGTTTTTCAGGATCGTTTTGATAACCACCAGATTCTATAAGAATGGTGCTCGTGCCCCATTTCTGGATATTATCCCCAAACGCCCGGGGCTCGAAATCATCATTATATCGTCCTACCTGCCCGGGGATATACTCCTGCAGGTGCCTGTTCATTTCAACGATTAACTTAAGAGCATTTCCCCTTACCTCGTTAATGGACTTTTCGTAATTATATGCCGGCGCCAAAAATGAAACAGTTGCAGGGTTCCCGGTGCGGCTGGCATTGTAATATTTGCTTTGATCGTGGAGGTTAAAACCATAATCGGCGTCCAGGCTATCCCTAATTCTTTTAAGAGTTTGCCCCTCTGGCGACTGCAGCCTTAAAGCATCACGGTTCACATCTATTCCCAACGCGTTGCGTCGTGTGAACTTCTCTGCCCCATCTGGATTCAGCATTGGCAGGAAATGGATGGTAAGCTCAGCAAACAGCTTTTCTTTTTCAGCTTTAAATTCATCGCTTTGCAAAAAATTGAAGATATCAAAAAGAGCCCGTGTTGCTGTAGATTCATCCCCATGCATCTGGGACCAGAGAAACACCTGCGTATCTCCCTTTCCTGCACTTAAAAGGTAAAGCTCCCTGCCCTCGATAGAAGTCCCCACCTGTTGCAGGTTGAAAAGTTCATTAGACCCCAATTCTTTAAGATGATTTTTTACCGCTGTATGTTTTATCCTTCGCTGGTCAAAATCATCCACTTTATATGTTGAATAGGAATCATAAAGGTCCTTATATAGTTGTGGAGTTTGTGCGAAGCCTGTGAGGCCGCATAGCACAAAAAGCAATGTGATCTTTATTGTATTCATATTTTTCATTTTAGTTTTTAACCGGCAGAGGTTTAAAATTATACTTTGTAAATCCTTTCCTTAGATCATTCATAAATTCCTTCCCCGGGTCCACTTTGGTGGTGCGATAGGCTTCATTCTTTTCCAACCAGAGAGGATGGCCTTCAAAGAGGGTATATTCATGATGTCCAATTACATAATCTATGGAATATTTTGTAGCCAGGTAACTTACCAAAAAAAGATTGGACATTAACTGGGCTTTGGTAAGAGGGGTGACCGGGGTCCCTCCTACATTTTCAATTCCTATTGCTGAATGGTTTAAGCCAATGACGTGCCTGGCCATCCAGATTTCCGGCATTAACCTGTATATCCTGCCATCCCTGTCTACAAGGAAATGAGCTGAAACATTCAGGGCACCTGCCCCCTGTATATCACTTCTTGAGCCGGGCAATCTTACAGGATCAAAAGCGGCAAACGAAGCTTCAAGAGTGGGTATGGCTGTCCAGTGAACCACAATCATTTTAGGTTGTATCACCGGCTGTTCCTTCGCAATTCCATAGCGGTCTTGCAGATACTCCAGGGTAAGTTCCTTTCGCTCTTCATCAAATTTAACAGGTCGATCAATAATATCACCTGCATGCCGGGAAGGGCTACAGGAAATAATAAGTAAAAGTAACGAAACTCGAAAATAGCGCATAAAAAAAATCTCCCGACAATATCGGGAGATTTTTTCAGGTTTAAAAGTCTTTATTCATCCCAAAAGATCCTGTCGAGCAAAGTAACATTTGGAACATTACTTCCATTCCTGCTCCTTTCAGAATCTGGATATGCCAGGCGTCGTATAAGCTGGCCATTGAGATCTGGATTAAGATTTGCGGGTAATTCGAAACCTTCATACTGGTAATCGAATCTCCTGGCATCTACCCAGGCTTCAGGATGAAGGAACATTGCTTTCCACTTTTCCTCAAAAATATCGTCCATTGTAAAAGCAGCTTCCCCCATACTTACTTCCGGGCTGTTTATGTAGGCTTGTATCTCTCCTTCCGGCACCCCCACTTTTCTCATATGAGCTTCAATCCCTTCCAGATATGCCTGGTAGGACCTGGATTTATCAATACTGAAAGCGGCTTCAGCCTCAATGAATTTTTGCTCAAAATAAGTAGCGATTAGAACCGGCCCCTCTCTTTCAGTATAGAACTGGTCTTCGATCAAGGTAGATCTCGCACCAGATTCTGGAGCATCGCCCCTCCCGGCACCACTTTTTACCCCAATGTATTCGCCTTCGTCTGTAGCACCAATGATTAAGGGCATTCGTGGATCTTCAACTCCGTGGATCGTACCATCAAAGGCTGCAATGAAGTGTTCAGATATCCAGCCACCAAGAAATAAATTGGCGTTATTAATGGCTACAGTTGCCCAGGGATTATATGCCTGTTCAAAATACTCTACCTGTGCATCATCTGCACTGCTTTCGAAACCTCCCTCCAAAGCTGCCAATACCGCAGCAGGATCATATGCTCCTGTACCACTTAAATGGTTTAAATACCTTGCACGCAGCATATTTCCAAATTTCACCCACTTATCTGCATCCCCGGAATAGATAAAATCATCATTCCCCAGGGGCAAAGTGGTTTCCTGCGACATATTGGAAGTACCTTCGTTGAGCAGTGCCAAAACCCTGTCATAAAGCTGGGCATCATCATCGTAGGACGGGGTCAGGGTTGCAAAATCGAAGGATTCACTAAACGGCACATCCCCAAAGGCATCCACGGTCATAGCCAAATGAAGTCCAAGCAGGATTTGGCCCGCACCTTCATAATGGTTTGCACCGGTTTCCTGTGCTGCAGTGATCATATCATTAAGATCTGTCATCACACTGTAAAGCGTAGCCCAGGTATTATCGAAACTTGTAGGTTCCATAGTATCTGCAGCTCCACCCGGGTTAGGCGATGCCAAATATTGCACATAATTTGAAGTAGTACTTCCCAGCCTGTAGACATTCTGGGCCGTTTCGTAAGTGGAATTTGTCATTAACCCCGCCAGAGGAGCCTCTGTGGGATTATTCGGGTTCTCGTTAATATCAAGGTAGTCATCACAGGAGCCAAGCGTGGCCAGTGCACCCATTGCCAACGAATACGTAAATATTTTCTTTATAATCTTCATAATAAACTTTTTTAGAAACCTAGGTTAAGTGTAAAAAACAAACTTTGAACTCCAGGGTAGCCAAGACCGGTAAATCCAACGGCATTACCACCCGCACCGGCACTAAATGATTCCGGGTCAAACCCATCCCAGGGCGTATAAAGGATAATATTGTTTGCTGCTACAGCAATCCTGGCAGAATTAATGAAACCAAGTGAGCTTAGGATATTATCGTTAAAATTATACCCAAGGGTGATATTCCTTAATTTGACGAAAGAGGCATCCTGCACAAAGTTTTCACTCACAGTACGCTCTGTATTACGATAAAAACCGGCACCGTAGTCACGGCCATCTGGCCCCACACCCTGTCCCAGCCATACTTCCTGGGTATTGGGAGTACCATCTGCCAGCACCCCATCAAAAACCCTGAATGAATTTCTTTCAAGGGTTCTTTCTGCTATACCAAATGCAGAGAAGAACATGTCATACTGGTTATACTGCTCTACCCCGGTCCTGAAATCTATAAGGAAAGACAGGTCCCAACCTTTATAGGTCAAGTTATTCCTTAAGCCCCCTATCCATTTGGGGGTCGCATTACCTAAAATAAGTAACTCCCCATTCCTTACCGGGAAACCATTTTCACCTATAACTATAGGAAGGTCCCTGTCGAGATGAGTGGTATTTTCATCTGCTCCAAACCTACGGTAACTACTACCATAAATGTTGCCATAAGCCTCTCCTTCTGTTAAGATAGAAGATACAGTACTTCCAGCATACCCAAACTGGCTTCCCAGCGCAATTTGCTCTATTCCCTCCCTAATGGAGACAACTTCATTCCTGTTATAAGCTGCATTAAGGGCAATTTCCCATCTAAAATCTTCTGTTCTTATAGGGGTACCTCTAAGAATAAACTCAACCCCGCGGTTTTCTATTTCCCCTGCATTTGTAATAAAAGTGGAGAAACCGGTGGTATTGGAAACCGGAACAGGAATAATTTGGTCCTTACTATTGGATTTATACCAGGTAAAGTCCAATCCTAAACGGTTCTCAAAGAATCTAAGATCTGTTCCAAATTCTATCGCTGTTGTTCTTTCCGGCCGTAGATTAAGGTCTCCATACTGGCTAAACCTTGTAAAACCTACCTGCCCGCCTAATGGATAAACATTAGGAGCCGTATAGGTTTGTCCTATTAAATAAGGATCTGTATCCTTACCAACCTCAGCATAGGATGCTCTTAGTTTACCAAAGGTGAGAAAATCTGGACTATCCATAGCCTCTGTGAACACAAAACCAAGGTTTACAGATGGGTAAAAGAAGGAATTATTACCCACCGGCAAGGTAGAGGTCCAGTCATTTCTCGCTGTAATATTTAAGAACAGCATATTGTCATACTCAATACTTAAGTCCCCATACACACCTACAAGTCTTTTCCGGCGCTTGTCCTGGGAATTTGAAAGCTGGTTTGTGTAACTAAGGTCATAAAAACGCGGAATTACGAATTCTGTTCCCGTAGCATCAACTCTCTCCAGGTCCCTTTCAAAAACATCATTACCAACACGCAGTACGGTACTAAATTTTTCACTCCAGTCCCTGGAAAGGGTAACAAAGAAGTTGGAGTTAAGGTCCCGGCTGTTTATTCTTGTTTCAGTAATAAAACCCTGGGAGCTTAATGGTAATTCCCCTTCAATTCCCAGTGGACCGGGAGTAATTGAGGTACGGGCATCGTGGAAATAATCTGTTCCAATAATGTAGTTTAAATTCATCCAGTCAAAGGGAGTGTATGTAAACCTGAAATTTCCGGTTATACGGTTCACCTCATCTTCAAACGTACTAAACCGGGCATCATATATTGGATTTGTATTGCCACCTCTTTGATTCATAGTTCCATCTTCGTTTATATAATCCCTTATGTCTTTATTTGGCGTGTTATATACCAAACGTTCCATAAACCTGTCATGGGGCACCCTGTTACCACCAGAAACCACATAGGACATATTACCTGCAACCGAGAATTTCTCACTGAATTTCAGCTCTCCGTTTAACCTTGCGGTAGTCCTGCCCCAGGTACTGAAAGGAAGGATCCCTTCCTGGTCAAGATTACTTACAGAGGCATAGAAATTTGCATTTTCTGTCCCGCCGGAAATATTAAAAGAGTTATCATACTGCACCCCCGTATTCATTGCATCTCTCCAAATATCGTAGAATTGCGCATCTGGATCAATTTGTCTAATTTCCTCCATTGAGGGCCCCCAATTTGGCCAAAAGGAATTAGGATCATAAACTCCGGCAAATCCCTGCCCATAGGTTTCCTGGAATTTAGGGTATTGATTCACCTCTTCAAAACCTACGCTGCTGCTCACATTAATTCTCACATCCCCTGCCTTTCCTTTCTTGGTGGTGATAATAACCGCACCATTTGCTGCCCTCACTCCATAAAGAGCTGTTGCCGCAGCACCTTTTAGAACGTTCATGGATTCTATGTCATTAGGGTTTATATCTGCAGCCCTGTTTGAAAGACCACGTGGGGTTCCACCAGATTCTGTAGTGGAGTTATCAATTGGCACCCCATCTATAACAAATAATGGCTGGTTATCTGCATTTGGATCAAGTGAGTTCACACCCCTTATAATGATTCGTGCACTTTGCCCCGGAGCTCCACCTGAATTGGTAATTTGCACCCCGGCAGCCTGTCCTTGAAGGGCACTTACAATATTAGGTTGCTTCGTTCTCGTAATTTCTTCTGAAGTAACTTCCTGCACGGCATATCCCAGCGCCCTGGTTTGTCTTTCAATACCAAAGGAGGTAACAACAACTTCATCGAGCCCCTCCAGGTCTTCAGATAACTCTACATTGATAACCTGCTGGTTGCCTACAGCTACTTCTCTTGTCCCAAAACCAAGAGATGAAAACACCAGGGTTGCATTTGTAGGTACGGTAAGTGAATAATTACCGTCAAAATCTGTCGTGGTACCCACTGTAGTACCTTTCACAATAACATTGACCCCCGGAAGGACCATGCCGTCTCTTGCACTTGTTACCTGTCCTGTTACCGTCCTCTCCTGGCCTACCATAGCAGATACCTGAAAAAGAGCAAGTAACACAAGAAATGTAATTTTGCTTTTCATTGGTTTGTTTGTTAAAAAATTAGGATTAGAAACTAATATACCATAATTGTTCAAAACACAAAGCAAAAAAAACCGATAAACTGCACCTGCCTGTTAAAAAATTTCACTTTTGGCCAAGCAGAGGAAATATTTATTAAGCACTGAAAATAACCAGATTAGCGGGTGTTTAAACCGAAACACAACCTACATCCTTATACTTTCTTCAAAAAATTTGTCTTGGGATTGGATTGAGAAAAATCCTTAATTAATTGATAGGTTTGAGGAATGGATTTCTCCAGTCGCTCAAGGGTTTCCTGAGGGATATTGTCACGGCTGAAGGGCACAACCTTCACGTATTCCTGTATCTCCCCTGCCTGTCTTCCATATTTATAATCATAGGGAAATCTGCCATTCTCATCTACTTTCACACGGGGATTCCCGGAATTGGGAACACTTATATAGAACTCACTGTTCGCAATATTGCCTGCAGGATTAAAAAGTGCTTTTTGCTGTAAATATTCATACAGCTCCTCTGCAACATTCACAGCCGGATCTACAATTGCCACATCTTCCACCATATGATCCCTGTAGATATATTGTCCTTCCTTTTGATAATTATACAATTCCTCCAGGATATCCCGGATTTGAAGGGTTAGATAGGTTAATTCTAAGGATGGTATTCTCATATCCTTTTGACTGGATGGTCCCTACGGTAGCCATTACCCCCACGCTTGCATCCTCTTCCAGTTCCATGCGTGATAATGTTCCTCTTGCTCCTGCATCAATAACCCCTATAATTTTTAACTCTATCCCCGTTTTAAGGAAAAACTCCTGCACAAGCTCACTACCATAGGCAGTAGCTGTATTACACGCAATAACTATGGATTTTACAGGAAGCTTGTCCTTTTGAACGATACTGTCTTTACCATCCCGGTAGTATTTATTGGAAACCAGGAATTGCACATCCTTTATAATATGTTCTACAAGTAAATCGGTTTTCTCCTCGCTGGAATAATTACCGTAAGGCATATTGGCCTGGTCTGCCAGGTAGATAAACTCCTCTTCCAGGAAATCGGCCTTACCATCGCTTTGCTTTTCTCGTGTTTGATTATTATGAGCATCAAAATTCACAAGGGCATCCAGCACAGTTAAACCTCCTGTTCCCGAGTCAAACACCCCAATTGGCAGGGTGGGGTCCATGGCAGGGTACTCTTCAAAATTCACATAATAAAAGGACTCCCGGTCTTCGAGAATACTTGAAATAATTGGCCTTTCTTCCTCTGTATTCACCCGGGGATCCACCATTTCCTTCTGGTTGTTTTTACAGGCAATGCTCAGACTAAGTATTAGGATCGAAGGGAGATAAAGACGAAAGAAATGCATATAATGGAATTTTAAATTAAAAACAGAAGAATGGTGAACGTATACCCACAGACTTAAAATCCATAGCCCAAAAAAAACTTCCACTTACTGGAAAAGGTCCCGAAAAAAAACCAACAAACTTAAATGTACTCCAAAAAGTTAGAAACACCAAGTACCTGGAAGAGGTCAAATCCTGTTAACCTGTGAAGGAGTAAAATCTATAAATCGAAATAAACCTAAGTTTGACTTTTCATATTATCTAAAAAAACTAAATTTAAGCCACTAATTGATTATCGCCTTAAACTGTCTAAATGGTCTCCAAATTTCGAATATCACGGCACACTATTTTTCTCTTTTTCTTCCTCTCATTTTTATTCCTTTTGTTCTCGTCCTGTTCTTCAACTAAAATAATTGACAGGACGTTTAAGAAATCGCCTTCCTTTGAGCAGGGTTTTGCAGGTCTGGCAGTTTATGATCTTACAGCAGGAAAAATGATCTATGAACATAATGCCTCAAAATATTTCACCCCGGCTTCCAACATAAAACTCTTTAGCTTATATACAGGCTTAAAGATACTGGGAGACTCTGTTCCTGCTTTGAAATATGAAGTAAGGGGCGACTCTGTTATTTTCAAAGGAACAGGGGATCCTTCTTTCCTAAATCCTGACTTGCAGGAATCGAAGATTGCAGAGTTTTTAAGGAATCGCAGTGAAACACTTTATTATTTTCCTCCTTCTTTTACTGAAAAATATTTTGGGCCGGGATGGTCCTGGGACGACTATAATTCTTATTACAGCGTAGAAAGATCTTCTTTTCCCGTCTACGGAAATAGGATATCTGTAGAATTTCCTGCCGGTGCTAAAGTGCCGAGGGTAAGCCCGGGCATTTTTAAAGATTCCATTGGGCCTGTTACTACTTCAGAAAATTTTAGAGGTGTGCGAAGAGAGATGCTTTCCAATAAATTTAGTTTTGATCAAAATACCTCCCAACGTTCACAGCCCCAACAGGTTCCTGTGAAATACTCTCCCGAATTACTGGTAAATATATTACGAGACACGCTGCAAAAAGAGGTCGTCCTCCTGCAGGACCCTAAATCCCAGTTCAGAAATCCCAAAACCCTTTACAGTTTACCGGTGGATAGTATTTATAGACGTATGATGGAGGTGAGCGATAATTTCATTGCTGAGCAAATTCTGCTTTTGGCGGCAGGTAAGATTGCCGACACACTAAAAACAGAGATTGCAATAGCACACATGCTGGAAAATCATTTACAGGACCTCCCCGACGAGCCGCAGTGGGTAGATGGCTCGGGTTTATCAAGGTATAACCTTGTAACACCTCGTACCATGGTGGCCCTGTTGAGAAAGATCAAGGCTGAAGCTCCGGTAGAAAGACTTTTCGGTTTAATGGCTACCGGAGGAGTATCGGGCACCCTTAAAAACAATTATGCAGCCGCCACCCCATATATTTTTGCAAAGACCGGCACTTTAAGGAACAACCATAGCCTTAGCGGATTCTTACGCGCAAAATCGGGGAAAATCCTTGCTTTCAGTTTTATGAACAGCAATTATGTGGTGCCTACTTCAGAATTAAAGGAAAACATGGAGGTGATCCTGAAGCAGTTATATGAAAGGAATTAAGCAGCAATAAAAGTTAATAAAATTGGCTAATTCTTTTAAATTAGCACAAAATGGCTTCAGCGTAATACAGAATCAATGGAGAGAAGAAACTTTTTAAGAAATCTTGGAACAGGAGGACTCGCTGTTTCCCTTTCAGCTTTTACACTTCCGCAGGAAACATTCCTCACCTCATCAATAAATAAACCCGATCTCCCCCGGCGACTTAAAGAAGGTGATACTATAGGAATAGTAAGCCCTTCCAGTGCAATTTTTGAAACTGAACCTTATGAGATCGCGGTGGAGACCTTTGAGGCAATGGGCTTACGGGTGAAACTTGGACAATTTGTAAATAATCGATATGGGCATCTTGCGGGAACCGATGAGGAAAGGGCTGCAGAGCTTACTGAGATGTTTGGGGACCCTCAAATTGACGCTATCATCGCCCTTAGAGGTGGCTCTGGAGCAGCAAGGATCCTTGAGAAACTTGATTACGAACTCATTGCTAAAAACCCCAAGATTTTTATAGGGTATAGTGATATCACTGCCCTTCACCTGGCAATATATGCAAAGACAGGACTGGTTACCTTTCACGCACCTCTTGCTGTATCTACCTGGAATGACTTTAGCTATTCAAACTTTAGAAAAGTGCTTTTCGAGGCGGAAACGGTTACCTATAAAAATCCTGCTGAGAAAGGAAAGAACCTTGTGGTTACAAAAAACAGGATAAGAACTATACAGCCGGGTAAGGCAAAGGGAGAATTGCTTGGCGGCAACCTCTCTGTTCTCACCGGTATAATGGGTTCGCCTTATTTTCCTAACAACTGGGACAATAAGATCCTTTACCTCGAAGATGTGGGGGAACAGATCTATGCTGTGGACAGGATGATGTCCCAGTTGCAATTGGGTGGAGTACTTGACAAAATATCAGGATTTGTATTTGGAAAATGCACAGATTGTAAGCCAGGAAGCGGCTATGGTTCCCTCACGATGGAAGAAGTTATAGACCATTATATAAAACCATTAAATATTCCCGCATATACAGGCGCTATGATTGGACATATTGATGATAATTCAACAATTCCCAACGGGCTTGGTGCCGAGATTGATGCAAGTGAAGGAACTATAAGATTGTTACAGCCGGCGGTAATTTAAAAGGGGTTATTAAATAAAATCATATAATATGGAAAACAGGGAGGAATTTATACAACATATTCAACAGGGTTATTCTTCCAAAGGAGACCATATCTTTATGGGAGCGGCGATGCTCGATGGACAACCGGTTGCAGAAGCCCGTGTAAAGATCCCGCTACGCACCCTTAACCGGCACGGTTTAATAGCCGGGGCAACAGGAACCGGAAAAACAAAAACCCTGCAAATACTTGCTGAAAATCTTTCAGATAAAGGGATCCCCTGCCTTTTAATGGATATTAAAGGTGATTTAAGCGGAATAGCCAAAGCTGCTGAAGATAATGAAAAATTAAGGAGCAGGCACAGGTTAATCGATTTCGAATTCACTCCCCAGCGCTCTCCTGTTGAGATCCTGAGCCTTTCAGATCAACCCGGGGTAAAGCTGAAAGCAACAGTAAGCGAGTTTGGACCCGTACTCTTAAGCCGTATCCTGAATCTTACCGATACCCAAACCGGTATTTTGGGCATAATCTTTCAATATTGTGACAATAACCACCTACCACTTCTGGACCTGAAGGACCTTAAAAAGATCCTGCAGTATGCCACAGATGAAGGTAAAGAAGAATTTGAAAAAGACTACGGGAGAATTTCCAAAGCTTCTACGGGAGCCATCCTTAGAAATATTGTTTCCCTGGAACAACAGGGCGGGGACCGCCTGTTCGGTGAACCTTCTTTTGAAGTCCACGATCTTATAAGGAAAACCCCAGAGGGGAAAGGTTACATCAACATCCTAAGACTGGATGACATACAGGATAAACCAAAGCTCTTTTCCACGTTTATGATAAGCCTGCTTGCAGAAGTATATTCTGAATTCCCTGAAAAAGGGGATGCTGAAAACCCGGAACTAATTCTATTTATAGATGAAGCGCATCTCATATTCAAAGAAGCATCTGGCGCGTTGATGGATCAACTGGAAAGCATCATAAAACTTATAAGGTCCAAGGGGATAGGGATCTATTTCGTAACTCAAAACCCTACAGATGTACCTGCAGAGATCCTAAGCCAGCTGGGACTTAAGATCCAGCACTCCCTGCGCGCTTTTACTGCAAAAGACAGGAAAGCCATAAAATTAACAGCAGAAAATTATCCTCTTTCTAAATATTACGATACCAAAGAAGTCCTTACGGCGTTAGGAATAGGGGAAGCATTGATCTCTGCTCTTGACGATAAAGGCAGGCCCACCCCGCTCGCTGCAACAATGCTGCGGGCACCAATGAGCAGAATGGATATACTTACAGAACAGGAATTAAGGGAGATCACCGGCTCCTCCACCCTGGCCAGAAAGTACAGCGGTGACATAGACAGGGAAAGCGCATATGAACTTCTAAACGCAAAGATATCAAAGGCAGAAAAGGAAGAAGCTCGCACTAAAGCAAAGAAGGAAAGAGAAACTATTTCCCGCACAACAACCCGAAAAAGAGGATCGCAAAGGCAAAACCCCGTTATCAAAGTCCTCACCAGTGCAACATTTATTAGAGGGGTGATGAGCATTTTAAATAAAAGTTTTAAATAAGAAATTCAAATGATAAAAAAAATATTTCTGTGTGCAAGTGTGGCGGCGATTATGGCAGCCTGCGGCAGAGACCAGGATCCTTTCTTAATAGATTCCAATAGGGTTGGGCCTCTTACAAAAGAGATAAGGATCAACCAACTGGATTCTGTTTTTGCAAATGATTCCATAGTTAGGAATACCTCGGGAAATAGATTTCTAAACGCTACTAATGACATTGAGATCTATGACAGGGAAGGCTCTCCCCTTCTTATACTGGAGCCGGTGCAGCAGTTTGATTCAACTAGCACTGTTGGATACATACAGGTCCTTGATCCCAGATTTGAAACTGCCAAAGGCTTAAATACAAAAAGCACTTTTGGGGATGTGGTTAAGAATTACAGTATTTCCAGGATCGAGAACACATTAAACTCTGCAGTAGTATTCATAGACGAACTTAATATGTACTTAACTATAGATAAAAAGGAACTACCCTCCAGCCTTAGATTTGATACAGACAGCAGGATAAATGCTTCCCAGATCCCAGATGATGCTAAAATCAAGTATTTCATGATTAGCTGGTAGAAATAAAGCATTTTAATCGTCCTATTTGTAAGAATTATCTTTATAAAATGTTAATTCAAGACCTCTTTTTAATAGATTGTCTAACTTTATCCCTTAACCAATAAAGTATGTTATGATCAAGATCTTAGCTATTATTATGTTAGTTGGTGGTGCTATTGCACTGGTAATGGGAGTTCTGGGAATTTTTGGAAGTATTGCCCTTATGCTGAGTCCCTGGGCGTTGGCAATTTTAGGGTTCATCTTCTTTATTGCCGGTATCTCAATGCTTAAATATCGAAAGGATACAGATGAAGTAGCTGCAGATCATCGCAAGCATTAATATCACCTTTAAATATAAGGCTGCAAGTTAAAGATGCATCCTGCTGGAATGGCAGGCAAAATCTTTATCTTTGCAGCCTTACTTTATTTTTGGACCATGCAACTTACCCGAATCAATAAATATTTAAGTGAAGCAGGATATTGTTCCCGTCGCGAGGCAGATAAATTGATCGATAAAGGACGTGTCACCATTAATGGCAAAGTACCCGAAATGGGGACTAAGGTAGCCCCTGGAGATCTTGTAGAAGTAGATGGGAAGCCTATTAGTAATAAAAAGGAAGAACAGGTCTATCTTGCCTTTAACAAACCGGTGGGAATAGTATGTACTACAGACACTGGCGTGGAAAAGGATAATATCATAGATTTCATCAATTATCCAAAAAGGATCTTTCCCATAGGCCGGCTGGATAAGGCCAGTGAAGGATTGATATTTCTTACTAATGACGGCGATATTGTTAATAAGATCCTGCGGGCAAGAAATAATCACGAGAAAGAATATGTAGTGACTGTAGACAGGCCTATAACCTCGACTTTTATAAAGCGAATGGGCAGTGGAGTACCTATACTTGATACTGTTACCAAAAAATGTGAAGTGGAGCAACTGGGGAAATTTGATTTCAGGATCATCCTTACCCAGGGCCTTAACCGGCAAATTCGTAGAATGTGTGAGTACCTGGGTTATGAGGTAACCGCATTGAAAAGGATAAGGATCATGAACGTCCAGCTGGATATTCCATTAGGAGAATGGCGTGATCTTACTGCAGAGGAGTTGCAAACAATCCAGAAAATGGTTTCTTCATCTACAAAAACTCATGAGCCTGCTACTTCTTCAAAAAAATTAAAGACAGAACCTGTTAAAAACCCTGCACATAATACTTCTCAAAAGGATAAACCAAAAAAATTTACGCCTGCTTCCCGCTCCAGGAGAAAATCTTAACAGATTATTACCACTTCCTCCTGCTGCCTTTCAGCTTATCTTTATATTTTTAGTACCCGGTGGTCCTTTCAAAAGATTTTCGTCTTTAGAAATTGATGGATTATCTTTAAATTAGACATATACTATTACATTATGGGTAAAATACAACCATTTCACCTGGCTATACCTGTGCAGAACCTTGAAAAAAACAGGATCTTTTACAGAGACACCCTGGGGTGTGAAGAAGGGAGAAGCAGTGACCACTGGGTCGATTTTAATTTTTTTGGGCATCAACTCGTTATTCATGTCCAGGAATCAAGTGCTGAAAAGGCAGGAAAGGGAAATCCGGTAGACGGGAAAGACGTACCTATTCCTCATTTTGGAGTTGTATTGGAATGGAATGATTTCCAGGTATTTTCTGAAAAACTAAAAAAGCAGCATATAGATTTTGTTATCGAGCCATATATAAGATTTAAAGGTAAGACAGGCGAACAGGCTACAATGTTCTTTAAAGACCCTTCGGGCAATGCCCTTGAATTCAAGGCCTTTAAGGACATGAGCCAGTTGTTTGCAAAATAGGGACCTCCATGGATAAACTTAAACCCTCATTAGTACGGCAACTATTCGTACTGCTGGTAATAATTTTTTTGGGGTTTTTGATATTCAAGGAAATTGTACCCTTTCTTTCGGGCATACTGGGTGCTATAACCTTGTTTGTGATCCTGAAGAATGGAATGAGAAAGCTGGAGAACCTGGGATGGAAAAAGCCATTGGCGGCAGCAGTATTAATGCTGGCTTCCTTTATTGGGATCCTTGTACCGGTTGTGCTTATCATTATAATGCTTTACTCCAAAATAGGAAAGTTCATTGCCAATTCTGAAAAAGTTGTAGCTGCAGTAAAAGACCAGGCAGATAATTTGCAGGATTACCTTGGTTTTAATATAAGCAACAGCATAGACAGCACCGCCATAACCGGGTGGCTCTCCACCAATCTGCAAAGTTTGGCGGGGGTACCTTTACAGCTATTATAGCTATTGGGATCATGTATTTCATGCTGTATTATATGCTCATTAACCGGGATAAAATGAACCTTATTTTAAGAACATATATTCCATTAAATGATGAGAATATTGAGCTAATAGAAAAAGAAAGTGATCTCTCTGTAAAATCGAATGCACTGGGAATTCCACTGGTAGCCATCTTTCAGGGAGTTATTGCACTTATTGGGTTTCTTATATTTGGTGTGCCAGATCCATTTTTCTGGTTCGCCATAACCGCCATAGGTTCTATGGTACCCTTTATAGGTTCAGCCCTGGGAATAGTACCGGTAACCCTGCTTTTACTCTCAATGGGGCAAAACTGGCAGGCAATCGCTATCCTTGTGTATGGAATAGTGGTCGTTGGATCTACAGATAATATTGTAAGGCTTTATATACTTGAAAAGCTGGCAAGCGTGCACCCTTTGATCACTCTGTTTGGAGTAATAGTAGGTGTGCCCTTATTCGGCTTTATTGGGCTAATATTCGGGCCTTTGCTTATATCGCTGTTTCTGCTTATTTTGAAGATTTACAAGAAGGAATATGGGAATGATTATGATAATTTATAAAACCTAATTAAAACGAAAAATATGTTTGGGAAGAAAGAAAAGATCGTAGATGAAGAATACGTAAGTGGTGAGATCACTAAAGTTGACGAGGGAGATGTAGATGTTGTAATGGACAACCAGGAGGAGATAGCAAAAAAGATCTCGAGTTCCAGCGCCTTAAAGAAGTATACAGAGCTGGGTAAGGTTATGTTTGGGATGCTCCAGGATTATCGCAAGGGAATCTATACCAATGTGCCCTGGTTCACCATCGCGGCTATCGCTTTTGGATTATTATATGTGCTTAATCCATTTGATATTATCCCAGATTTTATACCGGGGATAGGATATGTAGATGATTTTGCTGTGCTCACCTTTAGTTTAAGATTCATGGAAACAGATCTTCACAACTATCTCGACTGGAAACTGGAAGAAGGAGAAGACGAGGAAGAGGAGTCTTAAAAAGAAAAAGATTGTAATAAAAAAGCCGCTTTGTAGCGGCTTTTTTATTATTAGTTGGAAAGAGCTTTAGCCTTTCTTCTATGATTTTCCCTCGCCAGCAGGGTATTCTTAAGCAACATTGAAACAGTCATAGGCCCCACCCCACCAGGTACCGGGGTTATAAAAGATGCCCGCTTGCTTACATTCTCAAAATCCACATCTCCTTTGATCACATAACCTTTTTCAGCTTTTTCATCTGGGACGCGAGTAATTCCCACGTCAATGATCACAGCGTCATCCTTTATCATTTCTACCTTCAGGAAATTTGGGATTCCCACGGCTATTATAACTATATCTGCCTGAGATATGATCTGGGTAATATTTTTTGTGAACTCATGAGTAAGGGTTACAGTTGAATTTCCAGGGAAACCACTCCTGCCCATCAAAATACTCATAGGGCGACCAACAATGTAACTTCTCCCAATTACTACTGTATGTTTCCCCTTTGTAGGTATGTCGTACCTCTCAAGTAGTTCCAGGATTCCAAACGGTGTGGCCGGGATAAAGGAAGTCATATCCAAAGCCATTTTTCCAAAATTTGTAGGGTGGAAACCGTCTACATCTTTCTCTGGATCTACAGCATTCAGGACTTTTTGCGTATCTATTTGCGGGGGCAATGGAAGTTGCACAATGAAACCATCAATATCATCATTCTCATTGAGCTCCTGTATTTTAGCCAGCAGTTCAAGTTCACTTACAGTGGAGGATAACCTGTACAAAGAA
Organism: Antarcticibacterium flavum; assembly: GCF_006159205.1. Lineage (NCBI taxonomy): Bacteria > Pseudomonadati > Bacteroidota > Flavobacteriia > Flavobacteriales > Flavobacteriaceae > Antarcticibacterium > Antarcticibacterium flavum. The sequence continues at coordinate 1,667,872 of NZ_CP040812.1, forward strand.
GATTCAAAGCCCACTTTTTTACATGCCTGCACCTTACTGTTAACATAGGTCATACTTGCACCATCACTCCCAACAATTATTGCAGCCAGATGCGGAACTTTCTCCCCGCGCTCCTTCATTTTGGAAACCTTTGCAGCAATCTCTTCTTTTATATCATTGCTTGTTTTCTTACCGTCAAGAATAGTCATTATAGTATCTATTTAAAAAGGTGCAGTTGGCAGTTTGAGATACCAATTATACCGGGATTATTTATGCTAAAAATTAAATGATCGTGTAACCTTTTGTATTCCCGGCCCTGGCCGGTACTTTACCATGAATACTTCCTTCAACAATTTCAACCGTCATCATATCAGTTATTCAGGCCAAATCCAAAAAATAACTGCCAGGTTGAAGAAGGATTACTTCATTCCCTTCATCATTTGCATCATTTTCTTTCCGCCGCCGCCCTGCATCATTTTCATCATTTTACCCATTTGATTGAACTGCTTGAGCAATTGATTCACCTGTTGAACAGATGTACCTGAACCCTTTGCAATTCTTTTCTTTCTACTGGCGTTGATAACTGTTGGGGTACTTCTTTCTTCTGGAGTCATGGAATAAATGATAGCCTCAACATGCTTAAAAGCATCATCATCTATATCCACATCTTTAAGCATTTTACCTGCTCCAGGGATCATTCCCATAAGGTCTTTCATTGACCCCATTTTCTTAATTTGGTGCAGCTGATTAAGGAAATCATCAAAACCAAATTGGTTCTTAGCGATTTTCTTTTGAAGCTTCCTGGCTTCCTCCTCATCATATTGCTCCTGCGCACGCTCAACAAGAGATATCACATCTCCCATCCCAAGGATCCTGTCGGCCATACGGTCCGGGTAGAAAACATCTATGGCATCCATTTTTTCACCTGTACCTATAAACTTTATAGGCTTATTCACTACAGATTTAATGGAGATAGCTGCCCCACCACGGGTGTCACCATCTAATTTTGTAAGGATAACCCCATCAAAATTAAGACGCTCATTAAAAGTTTTTGCAGTATTTACAGCGTCCTGCCCTGTCATGGAATCCACTACGAAAAGAGTTTCATTAGGCTGGATAGCGCTGTGAATGTTCGCAATCTCTGTCATCATCGCCTCATCCACGGCCAAACGACCGGCTGTATCTATAATGACCACATTATGACCATTTTGTTTTGCGTGGGCGACCGCTGCTTTTGCTATACTTACAGGATCCTGGTTTCCCTCATCACTGTAAACCTCAACACCAACCTGGTCCCCAACTACGTGTAGCTGATTGATCGCTGCGGGACGGTATACGTCACAGGCAACCAACAAAGGCTTTTTAGTTTTTTTATTTTTGAGATAATTTGCGAGTTTCCCCGAGAAAGTAGTTTTACCACTACCCTGCAATCCAGACATTAATATCACTGAAGGATTTCCCGAAAGGTCAATACCTGCTGCTTCCCCTCCCATTAACTGGGTAAGTTCATCCTTTACCAGCTTAACCATTAATTGCCCCGGCTTTAAGGCCGTCAATACGTTTTGTCCAAGGGCTTTTTCCTTTACCGTACCGGTAAATTCCTTTGCAATTTTATAGTTGACATCGGCATCTACAAGTGCCCTTCTTACCTCCTTAAGAGTCTCGGCAACATTTACTTCAGTTATTTGTCCATGCCCCTTAAGAACATGTAAAGCATTATCTAACTTATCACTTAAATTATCGAACATAATTATCTCTGTAATTTTAAATTCTCACCCTATACGGGAAGGAGAACAAATTTAATGATTTTCACCCCAGAAGAAAAAAGTTTCTGCAGGGGAAATTTGATTCACAGGATCCTAGAAAAGGATCCTAACCACCCCGGCCACGCCTCCCTGGTCATATTCGTAACCCGGTACTTCAAATTCACTAATATAATAAGACCTGCAACTGTCTTCCAGGACAGCAATCGTTAATTCAAGATCCAGACTCACGTCTTCTTTTATTGCCAGGGTTATCAACTTTTCCCCAACTTCTCTTTCAAAGGTCAACTTGAGAAAAGTACGGTTAAGATCCTGTACGAACTCAAAGGGAACCAGAACCCCGTCCTCATCTGTAACCTCAAGTGTTGCAGTCTGGAAGGTATCATTAGCATAAAGATTCTCACCGGTCTGTTTTTCTACAAATTCCAGGTAAAGCTGCACAGGCCCTGTAATACAAGGTACCTCATCATCACTAACATCACAGGAAGCCAATCCAAAAAAGGAAAGGAACAATCCAACATACATCAATCTATTCATATCCAAAGTTTTATATAGAGACAAAAATAAGCAACCCGGGCGAATTACATTCTCTCCGGCACATTAATTCCAAGCAATTTAAAAGCAGATTTTATTACCTCTCCCACTGTCCTGGCAAGCTGCACACGGAATATTTTTTCTGTTTGCTCTGTGGTACCAAGAATAGTTACATTTTGATAAAATGAATTGAATTCCTTCACAAGGTCATAGGTGTAATTGGCAATGAGAGCCGGGCTATGATTCTCTGCCGCCAGCTGCACAGTTTCAGGATAAAGCAAAAGCTGCTTGATAAGTTCTTTCTCCTTTTCATGAAGATTATAACCTATGGGTATTTCAGCCTTTTGCGAGGAAGTGTCAAAATCGGCTTTACGCAGGATCGATTGAATACGGGCGTAAGTATACTGAATAAAAGGACCAGTATTCCCCTGGAAATCTACAGATTCTTCAGGATTAAAAAGTATCCTCTTTTTGGGATCCACCTTCAGAATATAATATTTCAGTGCTCCAAGGCCAATGATCCTGTAAAGTTCTTCTTTTTCAGTTTCTGAATAATCATCCAGTTTGCCTAATTCCTCAGATATATTTTTGGCCGTGAGAGTCATTTGTTCCATAAGGTCATCTGCATCTACCACTGTACCTTCCCTGCTTTTCATCTTTCCTGAAGGAAGGTCTACCATACCATAGCTCAAATGATAGAGATAATTGGCCCATTCATATCCAAGCTTTTTCAAGATAAGGAACAGGACTTTAAAATGATAATCCTGTTCATTCCCCACGGTGTAGACCATCCCGTCAATATCAAAATCCTTAACTCGTTGAATTGCCGTACCAATATCCTGGGTCATATAAACAGCCGTACCATCGCTGCGCAGGACTATTTTTTCATCCAGGCCTTCATCTGTAAGATCTATCCATACACTGCCATCCTCTTTCCTGTAGAAAACACCTTTCTCCAGCCCTTGATTAACCACATCTTTTCCTAATAGATATGTTTGACTTTCATAATAATTCTTATCAAAATCTACCCCCAGGGCATCATAGGTCTTTTCAAAACCATCGTATACCCATTGGTTCATCATTCCCCATAAGTCTACCACCTTCTCATCACCGGCTTCCCACTTACGTAACATCTCCTTAGCCTCCAGGAGTACAGGGGCAGTGTCCTTAGCTTCCTCTTCTGTCTTGCCCTGCTCCTTTAATGCATTGACCTCCTTTTTATACTCCTGGTCAAATTTTACATAATATTTCCCTACCAGCTTATCACCTTTAAGACCACTGGAAGCAGGGGTCTCTCCGTTTCCATAACGTTCCCAGGCCAACATTGATTTACATATATGAATTCCCCGGTCATTGATGATCTGTGTCTTGTACACGGTATTCCCCGCTGCTTTTAGGATCTCTGAAACAGAATAACCCAGTAAATTATTTCGAATATGCCCCAAATGCAGGGGCTTATTGGTATTTGGAGAGGAATATTCTACCATGATGGATTGGGAGGCAGGGCCGGGTGTTGCCTTACCAAAATCCTCCTGCCGGTTTATTTCCAGGAACTTCTCCAGGTAAAGACTATCTTTAAGTACTATGTTCAGGAATCCCTGCACTACATTAAACCTGTCTACCTGTGGAACATTCTCTAAGAGATAAGCACCTATGGACTGGCCTAGTTGAACAGGGTTGGTTTTAATTTGACGCAACATAGGAAAGGTTACCAACGTCACATCTCCCTCGAAATCTTTTCTGGTAGGCTGGAATTCTACAGTCTCCAATGTTACGTCATATATACTTTTTACCGCCTTTTTAACCTGCTGTTCAATGGCTTGCTGAATACTCATTTGCGTTTAGATCTTATTATTTCTGAAAGCCCAAAGATAAGAGAATTTAGCAGCAAGCTCTAGTGCTTTAATGGCAAATCCTTATCTTTAGAAAAAAAGTATATGCTGGTTAATATAAGTTACAATCAACCCAAAATACGAGACAAGATCAATACCGAAGTTGGGAAAACCTTTACCCTGCTTGAAAGGTTTCGGCTTAACGGAACCGGTTCTCCAAAACTACACATCACCTCCTCCAGTATCGATATTCATAACCTACTCGTTCTTGACAACAATGCCAACATTTGCAATATAGAAATGAGGCCAAATGGTATTATTGTGATGTTTCGTTCCCTGCTGGAAACCTATGCACTGGTCATTCCCTATTACAAACTAAAGATCTATAAAGGCCGGGCCGAAGAATATTCTATTTACCGGGACCATTATTTCATCAAGGTAAAAGCAGGAAGTCCTGCCGTACATAAATACATGATGAAGATCATTGACTACAAAACGGGGATTGCCCCCACTCAAATAGAGGACATGCAATAACATTGGCTTTACATAGGCCCCCGGGGTAATCATATATTTTAATTATTGGTTAATTGTTGAATAACCCGCAATTGGGGGTGCCGGTGCATCTTTGTGCAAAAACAAATGGAATTATTTATTTATGTTTTTGCTGCTTTATTCTCTGTCATTAATCCTTTGGGAACAGTTCCAATTTTTATTGGTTTGACCCACGATGACTCTGCCGCAAATAAAAACAGGATTTCCCTTCTAACCTCAGTCAATATCTTTGTGATTTTGACAATCTCCTTCTTTACAGGAAAATACCTCTTACAGTTCTTTGGAATAAGTATGGAATCCTTGCGAATAGCAGGGGGGTTAATTATCACCTCTTCGGGGTTTGCCTTGCTAACCGGGAGGTTCTCCAAACATAAGGGAATGGACAAACCCCGGGTGAAAGATGATGCCTTCCAGAGGGAAGGGATCTCCCTTACCCTCCTTGCAATCCCGATGCTCGCGGGGCCGGGCTCCATCTCCCTGCTTATAGGCCTTTACCAGGAATATCCTTTATATATTGACCGATTTATAACGGTGAGCGCAATTCTGCTGGTTTGCGTTGCTACTTTTATGGTTTTAAGAAGTTCCCATTACATAGTAAAAATGTTAGGAGCATCAGGCATAAACGCTGTTTCCAGGATTATTGGATTTATTGTAATAGCTATTGGAATAGAATATATAAGCTCATCCATTATTAAATTACTGGGAGTTTCTTTTGGGCTTTAACGCTTATTAAAAGCAACCCCTCCAATAAGAGCAAGTATCCCCAGGCCAATCATAGCGTAAGACTGGGTTTTATCACCCTGGGCTTCCACTTTGAGCGGTCCCGCCTGCATAGCAACTTCAGGAGTAACAAGGGTATAAATGCCATAGCCTATAAGCAACAATCCAACAATTAATAAAACTATCTTAAGAGTATTCTTCATTTCCATATTGATTGGTATTTAATGTGAAAGTACGTAAATAATGGTTAAATTAATCGGACTTAATATCCCCAAATGAAAATATTACTTACCGGTGCAAACGGTTATATAGGCTTACGACTATTACCCCAATTGCTTGAAATGGGTCACCAGGTAGTATGTGCCGTGAGGAACAGGAACAGGCTATCTGTAAATAAGGAATTATTAAAAAGGATCCAGGTGGTGGAACTCGATTTTCTGGAGGATCAAACTGCCCCACCAGAACTACATGACATAGATATCGCTTACTACCTCATACATTCAATGAGCGCCTCTACCAGCGACTTTGAAAAAAAGGAAGCAAAGGCGGCAAATAATTTTAATACGATCATGCAGGAGACAGCTGTTCAACAGGTAATTTACCTTAGCGGGATCGTTAATGAGGAAAAACTTTCCAAACATTTACAATCAAGAAAACAGGTTGAGGATATACTTTATAAAAGCAATTATAAACTTACGGTATTAAGAGCAGCAATTATTGTTGGTTCCGGCAGTTCCTCCTTTGAGATCATAAGGGATCTGTGTGAAAAATTGCCTGTTATGGTCACCCCAAAATGGGTGAAAACCAAATGCCAGCCACTTGCTATAAGAGATGTATTAAATTTTTTAACAGGGGTAATTGGTAAAGAGGAATGCTACAATAAATCATTTGATGTGGGCGGGCCAGACGTACTATCGTATAAAGAAATGATGTTACAGTATGCCGAGGTGAGGGGATTAAAACTATACATCCTGGATGTGCCTTTTATGTCTCCAAAGCTTTCTTCTTATTGGCTGTATTTTGTAACCTCAACTTCCTATAAACTGGCAATGAACCTGGTAGATAGCATGAAAATTGAGGTGATCACAAATGACACACGTCTACAGGATATTCTTGGAATTAAACCCATTCCATATAAAGAAGCCATTAAACTGGCATTTTACAAGATTGAACAGCACCAGGTAGTATCCAGCTGGAAAGATTCTATGAGTAGTGGAAGATTCACCACAGACCCCAATAAATATATACAGGTACCCAGCTTTGGTTGCCTTAAAGATGAGCAAAAGGTGAAAGTGGAAAACCCGGAGGAGGTACTTGAGAGAATATGGGCAATTGGAGGACTTACAGGCTGGTACTACGGCAACTGGTTATGGAAAATACGCGGATTCCTTGATAAATTCTTCGGAGGAGTAGGTCTTCGTCGCGGAAGAACCCATCCAACCGACATCTCTGCCGGGGATTCGCTGGACTTCTGGCGGGTCCTCCTGGCCGATAAGGAGCAAAAACGCTTACTGTTGTTTGCTGAAATGAAAGTTCCCGGCGAAGCCTGGCTGGAATTTGAGATCGACGAACATAATGTGCTACACCAAACTGCCACCTTCAGGCCAAAAGGAATTTGGGGCAGGTTGTACTGGTATACGATGCTCCCATTTCATTATTTTATATTTGAAGGGATGCTTAAAAAGATTGCGAAAGGTTAATTTTCTTCATCTCACTTTTTCTACCACTTTTTTATACTTTCTTATTTCTGTAGTTATAGCCTCTATTGGGGCAGCAACGCGGGCGTTTGTTAAAACGCCGATAAAAATTTTAACAAAACTTTTAAACTTTAACAGTGTTGTTTGTCGATTTAATTTGCATTTTATCGGTTAGTGCCGTTAATTTGACCCGTTCAAGATGCTCAAAAACAGAAGCTTATATTTACTAGTGCTAAAAAATTGAATTATTAGGATTAAAAGTTGATAAAACCACAAAATTTTCAATTTTTTTAATAAAGTTCAATTACCAATTAGTTATGAAATTGTATGAATTTTCTGCCTTTTGAGAAGTTAAAGAAAATGCGCGATGCCGAAAAAAATTACCCCAAAGATTTTATTGCAATTCCTTAAAATTACCTTTTGCTTCTCTTTATTCTTATCCTGTTCTACAGATGAAACCCTGGAGACTATAGCTGAAAACACACCCCAAAAAACAAATAATACAGGTAAAGCCCTCTATTATAAAGGTGTTTTTGCTACTGCAAACTCCCAGTTTAGAGGTGTATTCGATTTAAATCTTCCGGAAGGAATGCAGGACCTGAATAAATTAAATTCCTCAGCTACCGGAAAAATCAAGCTTCATACCGGAGAAGTCTTTGAAGCTATGGCAACGGAAATGAGGTCAAAAGCATCAGAATCAGATTTTAAAGTATTTTTTGACAGTGAGGATCTACAGTTTACTTTTATGTTGGATGAAAATGACCAGCCTTTAATTCAGGATGTAGTATATAAAAATCAGCAGGGAGCAATTGTAGCGGCAGAAGAAACTGAAGAAAATCCCGTGACCCCTGTAACAGGGACGTACAAATGTACCAATTGTGAAAATCAAAATACAGATGTGAATGGTATAGCATTGAATAATAATGAAAGGACATTCAATATGCTCCTCACAACAAGGGACGGTGGCACCAGTCTCACTATACAGACTATAGTGGGAATGCTGGTAAATACCGAGCTGCTGGTAAACGAAACCTGTAATACTGTAGATGGAATAACTTACTGCACTATAAAAGGGGGTGAAGGTTTGACCAGAGAGCCTTTAACCTGGACAGGGGTTCATAAATACTCTGAGGATGGGTCTAATGACTGCGGAAGCATCTCGGGAACCTTTCAATATGACTCGGCAGAACTTGGTGCTATAAAAGGAGAATTTCAAAGTGATAATTCCTGCCCCACCTCTTATTTTGTTAGTCCGGCAGGGAATGATGAAAATACAGGCCTGTCCCCCCAAGATGCCTGGCGCTCTATAAATAAGCTCAATAACACGACGATCCTTCCTGACACTAAGATCTTCCTTGAAGGCAACCAGGATCACGAAGGGAATCTATATCTGGACAGTAAAGATGCTAATGATCCTGCAAGGCCGGTGATCATCTCCTCCTATGGCAATGGAAAGGCGAGGATAAAAGCAGGCCTGGAATATGGTATCTACGCTTACAACACCTCTGGTATAAAGATCAACAATCTTATTGTTGCAGGCAGCGGTATGGAATCCAATCAAAACTCAGGTATTTACTTCTACAATGACCTCCCCGGCAACACCAAACTGGGCTTTGTGGAAATAACCAATAGTGAAGTACATGGATTTCGAGATAATGGAATTGTCATTGGAGCATGGAATGCAAATTCAAAAAATTCAGGTTTTAAAGATGTTCTAATTGAAAATAATAAGGTCTATAATATTTTAGATAATGGGATTCAATCCTTCGGTTATTTCTCCTCTACTAAAACGGGGTACGCACATTCGAATATTATTGTAAGAAACTGCGAAGTTTTCAACATTAAGGGCTATAGTAAAAATCAGCACTCCGGCAACGGAATTCTCCTTTCTGATGTTCAAAACTCTGTAATTGAATATTCAACGGTATATAACAGCGGCAGCGGCAATACCTTTACCCAGGGAGGACCTGTTGGTATTTGGTATTGGGATGCAGACCAGGTGACTATTCAGTTTAATGAGGTATATGGCATGGGTTCTGCTTCCAACAAAGACGGCGGTGGATTTGATATGGACGGTGGGGTGACAAACGGTATAATGCAGTATAATTATTCACACGACAATGATGGTGCCGGCTATCTAATTGGTCAATTTACCGGGGCCAGGCCTATGCAAAACATTATTGTAAGATATAACATAAGCGAAAATGATGCTGCTACAAATGGAGGAAGTGTTTATCTTTTCAATGGTGCCAATGTGGCGATGAAGGATATTTACGTGTACAACAACACCTTTTATATTAAAGAACAATCTTCAAATAAAGCCTCTGCAGCGGTAAAATATATTACCTGGAAACCGGTGAAGGATAATATCAATTTCTATAATAATATCCTTTTTGCAGAGAATGGAGCCGACCTAATTAATATTCCAGCGGGCTATAAAGGATATTTTGCAGGGAATATCTACCACACCACCGACACGTTTAGTATCAATTATGACGGAAAAGTTTATAACTCTCTAGAGGACTTCAGAACCAGCGGAAATGAAATTTACAAGAACACTGCTGTTGGGCTTCAGGAAGATCCATTACTTTCTTCCCCTGGGAATGGCGGAATCATTGGATTTGGCAAATCTTTGCCAAATCTCACGGCCTATAAATTGAAAAGTGGCTCCCCTGCAATAGATTCGGGAATCTTAATTGATCTTGATTTGGGGGAAATAGATTTCTATGGGACTGCCCTTACCAATTATGTGGAACCCGATATAGGCGCTCACGAGGAAGTGACCTCAAAGAGGTCACAACCGGTGGCCACCAAATAAAAAAATCTCCGGGAGCATCCCGGAGATTTTTTTTATGTTTAATCTTTGTCTTAAACTTTCGGTAGAAAAACCTCAGCCAGCATACATCTCGTACTGCCACCTCCGCAGGTCTCTATAGTGTCAATCTCTGCACTCAGGATCTCACAATGTTTTTCTATTCTCTCTATTTGAGAAGGCTCAAGACTATTATAGGCAGTAGAGCTCATAACAAGAAATTTTTTATCCCCAGCCCCTTTTACCTGCAACATGTTACCTGCAAAATTGTGAACCTGTGCCTCCGATATTTTAATAACTTCCTTTTTATCCTCCTTTAGGTGCCTAACCACATTTTTTCGCTCTTTGGGATCATCAATGCTGTCCAAACATATAACAGCAAAATTCTCTGCCACACACATCATAACATTTGTATGATATATGGGCTTTCTTTCTCCATCCACATCCTGATATGCTGTAAAGATCACGGGGGTAAATTCCATATCCTCACAAAACTCAATAAAAAGATCTTCATTGGCCCTGGGGGATAGTGAACAGTATGCTTTTTGGTTTACCCTGTCAAGGATCATACTTCCCGTACCTTCCAGGTATACTTCCTCTTCCTCTGCTCCTGTATAATCCAGTACCTCCTCTATTTTATAACCTTTTTGTTCCAGGGCTTCAAAAAACTCCATCCTTCGTTCCCTCCTCCTGTTCACTGCAAACATTGGATAAATAACCGCAGTACCATCTTCATGAAAGCTCACCCAGTTATTGGGAAAAATAGAATCTGGGGTATCCAGCTCCTTTTTATCCTCCACCACAACCACATTAACTCCGGCTTTTTGTAATTTATTTACGAAATCATCAAATTCTTTTTGTGCCTGCAGGTTGATTTCTTCGTTTTTAAGCTGAATATCTTCCTGGAAAAAATTATTCACCGCCGTTTCTTCATTCATTCTAAAACCTACCGGCCTTACCATTAAAACGGTATCTGTAATTTGTCTTGTCATCATATTATTCTCTTATAAGTGGTAAAGTTGAGCATCGCAAAAGTCCTTCCTGCTTGGAGATTTCAGCATAGGGAACTTCCTCCACTTTTATTCCCTGCTCCCTAAGCCATTTGTTAAGCCTCATAAATCCTTTTTCTGAAATAACTACATTTTCAGAAATCGAAAAAATATTTGAATTCATATGATACATTTCATCACGGGTAATTTCAAAAATATTTTCTTTTCCGAAGAGATCTACAAGCCATTGGTATTCCTCTTCAATAAGAAATCCCCCTTTGTAAATTATTGCTTTATCCTTTCCTACTGGTTGAAAACAACAATCCAGGTGCAGGGCATTGTCCCGGGGCTCTGTATTTGACTTTTTTAAACTAAAAGAAATCACTTTCCTGTGTGGAAAAAGTTCTTGTAAGGCCTTGACCGCAGCCATATTTGTTCTGGCCGTAATAAAATCTTTATAATCATTTCCTTTATATGTACCTACAAAGAGGTAATCCTTATAGGGCATAACATCACCCCCTTCTGCATGGGCCTCCTCGGGTAAGGTTATCACCTTATGAGGATCCATTTGTTCTATAACATGGTTAATAGCCTCGATCTCCTCATCTCTATCGGGTAAAATATTAGCTTTGATAAATTTATCCTCTATTACAAAGGCTATATCCCGGGTAAAGATTTGATTATAATCCTCAATGAGTTTTGGCCTGTAGACCTTTACATCATATTTGGCTAAAACTGCAGCTACAGCTTCCATCTCTGCCACCATATCCTCTTCCACAGGATAGGTTCCTGCTCTAATATGCTCTGCCGACTTGGGATCGTAGGCATCTTCCAGCAGTGGGGTTGGCCCGTTGCTCACAGCCGTACCTAGAACAACTGCCTTTAAAGGAGCTGTTTCACTGGTTATATTTAATTTTAACATAGGTGACAAATTTTGTGCAAATATAAGAAAAGGTTTTACCTGTTAAATAAACTCTGGTATCAACATCAAAAACTGCCTGGACCATAAGGTGGGCCACCACCTAAAATTTTAAAAGTTATGGTAAATTTTATTCTCACTTCTTTTTATATCTTAGCAACAGCCCTACCGGTATAGACTAAATCACATTTTTTTGACATTACGAAGAACAATTTATATACCATTTCTTTTGTTTATGGTACTGTTGGGCTGTAGCAAAAAGGAGCACCAGGATTTTAATAAAGCTACGGTTTATATTGATAAAACTTCCGGCCAATTCAGGCTTATAAGAAAGGGAGAGCCCTTTTACATAAAAGGAGGTGCTACTTCCAGAGCCAATTTAAATTCTTTAAGGGAAGCCGGTGGCAATACGGCCAGAATTTACGACACGGTAAATTTAAAAGAAGTCTTAAATGAAGCCCACGCTCTTGGCCTTGCTGTTGTTGTGGATATTCCCCTTCCTACTTTTAAAAGTAGTGCCAATTTTTATGAAGATGGAGAATATTTTGATTTAGCAAGAATGAATATTGAGCAAACCGTAAGATTACATAGGGATCATCCTGCTCTTTTATACTGGAACCTGGGCAATGAACTTTATTACCCTTATTTCTATAAAAACACAAATTTTTTCGAACGCTTCAATGAGCTTATCTCATTGATCAAAGGTATTGATCCAAATCATCCTGTAAGTACTACTACCATAGGTGCAAATAAATTAAGGGTATTGAGTATACATAGAAAAAGTCCGCAATTGGATTTTATTTCTTTCAACTCCTTTGGGACCCTAAGCCAGTTTTCTTCAAAACTTAAACCTATTTCCTCTATTTGGACAGGTCCACACGTTACCAGTGAATGGGGTGTAAACGGGTATTGGGAGACAGGCCTCACTGCCTGGGGAGCTCCTGTTGAGGAAACAAGCACAAAGAAAGCAGAGCTCATAGAAGAAAGGTACCACTCTTACATCGCAGAAATTAAAAAGGAAAACTCCTTTGGAAGTTTTGTTTTTTATTGGGGATATAAAGATGAAGCCACTCCTACATGGTTTAGTCTATTTGGAAAAAACGGTGAGAGAACAGAAAGTGTTCTTAGGCTGGAAAATATATGGAAGGAAACTTCTACTTTATATCCAGGCCCGGTTGTAAATTACCTTATACTGGAAGGGAAAGGGGCTATGGATAATATAATTTTACCCGGTAATCAATTGGTTGAAGCAGAAATAGTTTTACCAGAAGTTAAAGAAGATTATTCTTATAATTGGGAGGTACGTTACGAATCCTGGAATGAACTTCTTATAAGCAGAGCTTCTCAAATAGATTTCTTCCTTTCCAATAACAGGGTAAAATTTTTAACTCCCATAGAAGAGGGACCATATCGTTTATTTGTAACTATTGGTAATAATAGTGATTATATCGCGACTGCCAATATCCCATTTTATGTATTAAACCCAACCAATGGAGAGTAATTTAAAGGCTCCATCAAAAGGTGAGCGAAGCATCCTCAAGTTTATGATTCTTCTGGGAATTTTCAGCATCCTGAATTTCCTCATCTTCTTTTTTCAGCCAGAATACAGGGGGACTTGTTCCTGTACATCTTACTTATTATCTCCCTCTCCTATAGTATTCTTAAGAAGTTATACATGTGGTATAACTATTCTAATATCTCAGTCCCCGAAAAACCAGATCATACTCCAAACCTCAGTGTGGATATACTCACAACCTATTTTCCTGGTGAGCCATACCAAATGACGATTACTACGCTGGAGGCTATAAAAAACATTGAATATCCACATACCACCTTTCTTTGTGACGAAGCTAATGATCCTTTTTTAAAAGAATTTTGCATCCAAAATGATATAATACACGTTACCCGATCCAACAGGATTAATGCTAAAGCTGGAAATATAAATAACGCATTGGAAAATTATGCAACGGGAGATATTTGTGTAATCCTTGACCCCGATCATATACCCGAACCTCATTTCCTGGACCCCATTCTCCCCCATTTTGCAAACGAACAAATAGCCTTTGTCCAAATTGTACAGTCCTACTATAACATAAAAGAGACCCTGGTGGCACGAGGTGCGGCTGAACAGACCTTCCAGTTTTATGGTCCAATGATGATGACATTAAATGCCTACGGCACGGTGAACGCCATAGGAGCTAATTGTGTTTTTCGCAGAAAAGCGCTGGACAGCATTGGAGGGCATGCACCAGGATTATGTGAAGACATGCATACAGCAATGTTATTGTATGCAAAAGGGTGGAAAGCGGTATACGTACCTGAAATATTGGCCCGTGGCCTCGCCCCTTCCAATATTACAAACTTCTTCAAACAACAAATCAAATGGTCTCGCGGCACTTTTGATTTGCTGCTAAAAGTCTATCCAAAGATATTTCATAAACTCACGGCAAGACAAAAGATCCACTTTGGTATTTTACCCCTACATTATCTTGGAGGCCTTATCACGTTTATTAACTTCTTAATACCAATTTTATCCTTACTGTTTTCAACTATACCATGGAAAGGAAATATTGTGGATTTTGCTATTGTCATTGCTCCTGTTGCTGCCAGTTCTATTTTAATAAGAACCTTTGTTCAAAAATGGGTAATAGAAAAAAGGGAACGTGGTTTTCATATTCTTGGAGGTTTGCTCCATATAAACACCTGGTGGATCTATCTCGTTGGATTGGGTTATACAATACTAAATAAAAAAGTACCCTACCTCCCTACTCCAAAAGAGAACGAATGGAATTCCAACTATAAGATCGTGATTCCAAATATAATAATAGCTTTATTGTCTTTATTTGCTATAGGGTATGGCCTGCAAAGAGACTTTACACCTTATAGCATACTCATGGCCGGCTTCGCCTTTTTCAATGCCTGTATAATGTTCTTTGGAGTATATTTAAGCAACAAGGTTACAAATCAAAATAGGCTGCTCCGCAGTCATTTAAAACCCTCAGGTATTAGAAATCTCTACAGCTTAAAACAAAATAGTTTTAAAGCAGCGAATGTCATCTTCAATCTTACGAGGAGATTGGCTCTTCCTCTTCTCCTTCTTCTTCTAATATCCTCAATGACATTTAAAGAGAGAAATGACAAAGCGCGCTGGGAAAAAATACCTGTAACTTACCAAAAGGATTCAAAACCTTCCTTCCTTGGTATTTACCAGCCTAAGGAAGAAACAGCACTTCCTGATATTTCAGAGATTAACTTGATGGAGAATCTTCTCAACAAAAATTTCAATATTATCTCTTTATACCTGGGGTGGGAGAATAATTCCCAGGTCAATTTCCCCCATAGTGAGATTAGAACTATATATGAGAAAAATGCAATTCCGTTAATAACCTGGGAGCCCTGGACGAATGATTCTCTCGTTGTGGACGGAGAGGCTTTTCCAGGGAGAGAAAAATCCTTGAAAAAGATTGCTGATGGTCATTATGACAGTTATATCCTGGATTTTCTGAAAATTTTGAAGTCTTACGACAAACCGGTTTTTCTTCGCTTCGCACATGAATTTGATAACCCAGGCTATCCCTGGTCCCATATAAATAACAATACCCCTGAAGATTTCAAGAAAGCCTGGCGACATTTACATGAGTTGATCCATCAACTTCAGGCAGACAACATTATGACCGTTTGGAATCCCTGGAAACCTGAAGCTATTGAAGATTATTTTCCGGGTGATAATTATATTGACTGGGTTGGTTTAACTATATTAAACTATAGTAGTTTAAATGAAGATGGCAATACACATTCGTTTGATGAATTATACCAACCTTTTAAGGACAAACTTTTTCTTTTAACCAAAAAACCGGTTATGATAGCTGAATTTGGTTCATTAAAACTGCAGGGTAACCAGAAGGAGTGGGTGGAGAATTCAATTTCTACAATTGAAAATAAACATCCTGAAATAAGGAGCATAGTATTTTTTAACAGCCACATAGATCAAAATATACCTGATAATCAATTTTACCCTTATTCTTTCCTAGACTGGTCCTTAAAATCTAACCTGGATCTCCTAAACAGAATAGAAACCGCCCCCACTTACTTTGAGGTTAACCCTGGAACTGGTAAGAAAGATCTATATCCCTTAAATTTTGATTATAAGGGAATTTATGGGGTACACTATAAAAAAGGAAAAGAGTGGAAGGACAATTATTACGCACTTACCAGGAAGACAATCGTAAATGATTTTCAACTGATGCAAGAGGCCGGTATTAACACTATAAAATATACAGGCAGTTCCATCTATGATTATAATGTAAACAACATCGCTGCCGATTTTGGTATAAATTTATTTTTCAATTTTCCTGCCGATCATTGGCAAACAATAGAAGGAAACGACAGAAAAGACTTTCTTGAAAGAATTGAAAAACTTAAGGACCAAAAACAAATTAAAAATTACATATTTGAATTAGAAGGCAGAGATAGTAAGCCAGGCCTTAATTTATTAGAAAAAAATATACATTTAAGATCTTTAAAAAGCCTACTCTCCCTTATCAGGGAAATTGATCCTTCCAAAGAGATTTCTCTGGAAATCCCCCTAAACCATAATACAATTAAGGAGCTTAATTATTTAAAACAAATCCTTCCCGTTAATAGTTATGGTCTCAGAATAGAGAATATTGACTACCTCCAAGAGGTGATCTCATTTGCTGAAGAAGCAGGAATCAATTTGTACATTGCCGATCTAGATCCAAGGAATTTTATTAAAAATCAAGATCTCTATAAATTCCTTCCTCTTATTTTTAATAACTGGCAAGATGAAAGACAAAGTACTTATCTCACATTTGACGGTTTACTAAATTTTAATGGAGATAAAAAAGAGGATTTTGAATTAATATCCAGGTTTAATAATTACACTGAAAAATTGGATACCCTTCAAAGATTTAAAATCCTGCGTCCTGCCATTCCTTTAATTTCAGGTAACAATTATCCATACAGGGCAGTTTTCTTTACAGGTAATAATTGGATAATAACCCCTGAGAGCCTTCCTATGACTCTTTCCTGGTATTTAATCAAGAAAGATTTCTTCGGAAATCCGCTCGCTCTTAAAAAGCTTGGATTAGGTAAAACTATCGAGGTAATCATTCCCGAAGATTATAAAAACTATGAACTCATGTTGATTATTAAGGACAACAATGACAAGATTGTGAGATCCGCAACCTCACCCCTCCATACTCCAGATGCTTCGATGGCAGAGGTCACCCTGGAATAATTTTCCAGAAGAACTAAAGGACACTTATAAGTAAAAAAAAAGCTCCATCCTAAAATGAAGCTTTTCTGTTTATTATCCAGGTAAGTTTACCTGTTATTTAAATTTTTAAACTCTCTGTGAGGTTCTCCAATATACACCTGTCTTGGGCGTCCAATTGGCTCTCCACCAAGTCGCATTTCCCTCCATTGGGCTATCCATCCTGGAAGTCTTCCAACTGCAAACATAACTGTGAACATCTCTGTAGGAATTCCAAGCGCACGGTAAATGATTCCTGAATAGAAATCTACGTTTGGATATAATTTACGATCTACGAAGTATTCATCTTCCAAAGCTGCTTTTTCAAGAGATTTGGCAATATCCAGTATAGGGTCGTTTACCCCAAGATCGGCAAGTACCTCGTCTGCAGCTTTTTTGATGATCTTTGCCCGTGGATCAAAGTTTTTATATACTCTGTGCCCAAAGCCCATTAACCTGAATGGGTCTTCCTTATCCTTAGCTTTATCAAGGAATTTTGAGGTATCGCCCCCATCGGCCTTAATTTCTTCCAGCATTTCTATAACAGCCTGGTTCGCACCTCCATGCAAGGGTCCCCATAAAGCTGAAACTCCTGCAGATATCGAGGCGAACAATCCCGCATGGGAAGAACCTACAATACGTACTGTAGATGTGGAACAATTTTGCTCATGGTCTGCGTGAAGGATAAGCAGCTTATCCATTGCATCAACCACCGTTTGGTTAAACTTATACTCAGTACCCGGCTTTTGAAACATCATTTTCAACAGGCTTTCAACATAGCCTACAGACGTGTCCCTGTTCTCAAGAGGCAGAGCATTTTTCTTTCTTAATGTCCAGGCGGCAAGTGTAGGGAATTTAGCAAGCAATTTTACAATAGCCTTATACATATCCTCTTCAGAGGTTACATTAACAGATTTTGGGTTAAAAGCTATAAGGGCACTTGTAAGGGAGGATAGCATTCCCATTGGATGAGCCGAGGATGGAAAACCATCAATGACCTTCTTCATATCCTCATTCACATAACTCTCAGCGATTATATCATTTTTGAAATTTTGAAGCTGCTCTTCCTTTGGAAGTTCCCCAAAGATCAATAAGTAAACCACTTCAAGAAAATCGGCTTTTTCAGCCAGGTCTTCAATTGAATAACCCCGGTATCTAAGAATCCCTTTTTCACCATCCAGAAAAGTTATTGCACTTTCACAACTTCCGGTATTTTTATATCCCGGGTCAAGCGTGATTGCACCTGTCTCTCCTCTAAGGTTCTTGATATCTATGGCAACTTCATTTTCTGTTCCAATGGTTACCGGGAACTCATACTTTTTCCCCTCTATCTCTAACGTAGCAACTTTTGACATATATTATAAATTTTTCGGATTATATTTTTGGTATGCTAAAATACGAAATTATAGGGAAAAAAGCAGCCAATTTTAAGCCGTAATTTCATAGATATGCAGCAAGTGGAGACTATTTTTTAAAATTCTCTAAAAAGAAAATCCTCCTGCAAAAACAGGAGGATTTTGAACATCTAGACTATTTCTACTTGGTTAAATTTTAAAAGCCTTGCGCTGCGGAAAATAAGCCACGCTATCAAGTTCCTCTTCAATACGAAGCAATTGGTTATATTTGGCCATACGATCACTCCTGGAAGCTGAACCGGTTTTAATTTGCCCGGTATTTAATGCCACTGCAAGATCGGCTATTGTATTATCTTCAGTCTCCCCGGACCTATGGGACATCACACATGTATATCCTGCATTCTTGGCCATATTTACTGTGGAGATAGTTTCTGTTAATGTTCCTATTTGGTTTACCTTAATAAGGATTGAATTTGCTATTCCTTCTTTTATTCCTCGTGATAAACGCTCTACGTTGGTCACAAAGAGATCATCTCCTACCAGCTGCACCTTTTCTCCTACAAGATCTGTTAAGGCCTTCCAGCCTTCCCAATCATTTTCATCCATTCCATCCTCAATAGAGATTATAGGATATTTAGAGGCAAGTTCAGCAAGATATTCTGCCTGTTCCTGGCTGCTTCTCTTTTTTCCATTCTCACCTTCAAATTTACTGTAGTCGTACTGTCCATCCACATAGAATTCAGCAGCAGCACAATCCAGTGCGATCATAACATCATCTCCACCCTTATATCCGGCTTTTCTATGGCCAGAAGAATCGTTTCCAAAGCATCCTCTGTCCCATCAAGAGTAGGCGCAAATCCACCTTCATCCCCTACTGCCGTGCTTAAGCCGCGATCGTGTAATACTTTTTTGAGATGGTGAAAGATCTCTGTTCCCATTTGCAGGGCTTTAGAAAAGCTTTCAGCCTTAACAGGCATTACCATGAATTCCTGAAATGCTATAGGGGCATCACTATGCGAACCTCCATTAATAATATTCATCATTGGAACCGGAAGAGTATTTGCACTCACCCCTCCAATGTATCTGTATAAAGGCATATTCAACTCATTGGCAGCTGCTTTAGCAACGGCAAGGGAAACTCCCAGTATCGCATTTGCTCCAAGTTTGGCCTTATTTGGGGTACCATCCAGGTCTATCATAACCTGGTCGATAAGATTTTGATCAAATACTGAATATCCCAGAAGTTCCTCTGCTATAGCGCCGTTTACATTTTCAACAGCTTTAGAGACACCTTTCCCCATAAATTCCTTACCACCGTCTCTTAATTCTACGGCTTCATGCTCCCCTGTTGACGCACCAGATGGAACTGCTGCTCTTCCCAACACCCCATTTTCAGTTAAAACATCTACCTCTACAGTTGGATTTCCTCTGGAGTCAAAAATTTGACGCGCGTGAATATTGATTATTATACTCATAATTTTTTGTTGATTAATTAAAGAACAGCAAGATACGAATACCCCGTTAAAATAACCAGAATTAGAAGCAGTTTCAAAAGGGTTTTTGCGATAACGTTTGCGACAAGATAGTATTTAGATTTATAGTATTAGTTATTCGTCCATTGAAGTACACAGCAATATTCCTGAATAAAAAACCGGGAAAATTCCCGGCTTTTATTCAAATTTACAATGTTTACTATGCCCTTACTCTTTTCATCCTGTCTATGAACTCATCGAACAGGTAGGTGGCATCATTAGGTCCCGGGCTTGCTTCTGGATGATACTGTACAGAGAACACATTCTTATTCTTCATTTGGAGCCCTCCTATTGTATCATCATTGATACAAACATGCGTGATCTCCACATCTGGATGTGCTTCTGTTTCCTTCCGATCTACAGAGAAACCGTGGTTTTGGGAGGTAATTTCCCCGTTCCTGGTCTTAAGGTTAAGCACGGGGTGGTTAATTCCCCTGTGCCCGTGATGCATTTTATAAGTAGAAATTCCATTGGCAAGAGCAATAATTTGATGGCCAAGACAAATCCCGAATAAAGGATGGTCATTTTCTATGATCTTTTTGGCGAGATCTATTGCGCCTCTAAGAGGCTGTGGATCCCCGGGGCCGTTGGCTATAAAGAACCCATCAGGATTAAATTCATTCATCTCCTCGTATGTAGCATTATAAGGAAATACTTTTACATAAGTATCCCTTTTGGCAAGGTTACGCAGGATACCCTTTTTAATTCCAACATCCAAAGCTGCAACTTTATAGGTGGCCTTCTCATCTCCATAGAAATATGCCTCTTTTGTAGAGACTTTAGAGGCAAGTTCAAGGCCGTTCATATCGGGCACCTCTGCAAGTTCTCCTTTTAAAGCATCGATCTCATCTACCCTGGTGGATATGATGGCGTTCATTGCACCATTTTCTCTAATGTAAGCAACCAGCGCCCTTGTATCAACATCTGAAATTGCAAAAAGATTACTATCCTCAAGAAAATCCAGCAGGGAACCATCTGCCGCGGGACGGGAATGGTTGTAGCTAAAATTCTTACAGATCAACCCAGATATCTTTGCCTTATGGGATTCACTTTCATCATCATTTACTCCGTAGTTACCAATATGTGCATTGGTGGTAACCATAAGTTGCCCATAGTAAGAAGGGTCTGTGAAGATCTCCTGGTATCCCGTCATCCCGGTGTTAAAACAAACTTCCCCTACTGCACTACCTTCTTTGTTCCCAACAGATTTCCCATGAAAAATGGTACCGTCCTCAAGAAGTATTATAGCTTTTTTTCTTAACTGGTATTTCATAATTCCTTTTGTGAATGTGCCGGCCTTATGGACCGATGTTATATTTACTCTTTATTTAATAAGCCCTACTGTATTCCCTGTTTTTCATTCCAAAATATAAGGATTATGTCCTAAAAAAAAAGGATAAACCTTAACGGCCTATCCTTTTTTTAAATTTTAGAATCAAAAACGTCATTCTATTCGTCCTTTTTCTCTTCTTTATTTTCTGAAGTATTTTCAGTTTTCGTTTCCGCTTTTGGAGCAGTAGTTTCATCTGAAGATTTTTTACCTCTACCGGCTCTACGTGTAGATTTTTTCTTCTCAGGCTTGGTAGTGTTATAGATCTCATTGTAATCTACAAGCTCTATAAGTGCCATATCTGCATTATCTCCAAGACGGTTACCCAGTTTAATGATCCTTGTGTATCCTCCCGGGCGGTCTCCCACCTTTGGAGCTACATCACGAAACAACTCAGCAACAGATTCCTTGCTGCGTAGTTTGGTCATTACCAATCTACGGTTATGAGTAGTATCTTCCTTAGATTTTGTTACCAAAGGCTCCACAAACTGCTTTAAAGCTTTTGCTTTTGCCACAGTAGTGTTTATTCTTTTATGCTCAATTAGGGAACACGCCATATTTGCCAACATTGACTTACGGTGCGCGGTTTTTCTACCTAAATGATTTATTTTTTTTCCGTGTCTCATTACTATTCTCTTTTAGATTAAGTTTTCCAGATTGAAAACCTAGTCCTTATCTAATTTATATTTTGATAGATCCATACCAAAGTTTAAACCTTTGTTATTTACCAGCTCTTCAAGCTCGGTCAAAGATTTCTTACCGAAGTTACGGAACTTCATCAAGTCATTTTTATTATAGGATACTAAATCTCCCAGGGTATCAACTTCAGCAGCCTTTAAACAGTTAAGGGCTCTTACAGAAAGATCCATATCTACCAGCTTTGTTTTAAGCAACTGTCTCATGTGAAGGGATTCTTCATCATAAGTTTCAGTTTGAGCTATCTCATCTGCCTCAAGAGTGATTCGCTCATCGCTGAACAACATGAAGTGATGGATCAAAGTTTTAGCAGCCTCAGTCAAAGCTTCCTTTGGGTGGATAGAGCCATCGCTTACGATCTCAAAAACCAGTTTTTCATAATCTGTCTTTTGTTCTACACGATAGTTCTCGATGCTATACTTTACATTTTTGATTGGCGTATAAACCGAATCTGTAAAGATAGTTCCAAGAGGCGCATTGGCTTTCTTGTTTTCTTCAGCAGGAACATATCCTCTACCCTTTTCAACAGTAAGTTCCATATTGAAGCTTACCTTCTTGTCAAGGTTACAAATTACAAGATCAGGATTCAGGATTTGAAAACCTGAGATGAATTTCTGAAAGTGTCCAGCAGTAAGTTGCTCCTGCCCGGATACAGAAATGGTAACGGCTTCGTTGTCTATTTCATCAATTTGCCTTTTAAACCTTACTTGTTTAAGGTTCAATATAATTTCTGTTACATCTTCTACCACGCCTGGGATAGTGGAGAATTCGTGATCTACACCTTCAATGCGAACTGAAGTTATTGCAAATCCTTCCAATGATGATAACAGTACTCTCCTTAAAGCGTTACCAACGGTTAATCCATAACCTGGTTCCAAAGGGCGAAATTCAAATTTCCCTTCGAAATCGGTGGAATCAATCATTATAACTTTATCGGGCTTCTGAAAATTTAGTATTGCCATATTACGACTTCTGTGAATTATTATTTCGAATATAATTCGACTATGAATTGTTCATTTATGTTTTCCGGGATTTGAACTCTACCAGGTACAGAAACAAAGGTTCCCTGCTTGGTATCGTTATTCCAGGTGATCCACTCGTAGGTGGTACCAGAGTTGGATAGTGATTCCTGAATAGCAGCCAAAGATTTTGATTTCTCTCTTACTGCTACAACATCACCGGCGTTTAATTGATATGAAGGAATGTTTACGATCTCTCCATTTACTGTAATATGCCTGTGTGAAACCAATTGTCTTGCTCCACGACGAGATGGGGAAATTCCCATTCTGTACACTACATTGTCCAGACGTGATTCACAAAGTTGTAAAAGCACCTCACCTGTAATCCCATTGGAACGGGTTGCTTTTTCGAACATATTCCTGAATTGACGCTCAAGTATACCATAGGTATATTTAGCTTTTTGCTTTTCCATTAACTGGATTGCATATTCAGATTTTTTACCTCTTCTACGGTTGTTACCATGTTGTCCCGGAGGGTAATTTCTTTTTTCGAAGGACTTGTCGTCTCCGAAAATCGCCTCGCCAAATTTACGTGCGATCTTAGTCTTTGGACCAGTATATCTTGCCATTGAAAAATTGATTATTAAGAAAGCGATCAGGAATTAAGGTCACTGTCCTTCGCAGATCTTGGTGCTTTCTTTGTTTATACTTAATTAATTATACTCTACGTCTTTTTGGAGGCCTACATCCATTGTGAGGAAGTGGGGTAACGTCGATGATCTCTGTTACTTCAATTCCTGCATTGTGAATGGATCTAATAGCGCTCTCTCTTCCATTTCCAGGTCCTTTAACATACACCTTTACCTTACGTAAACCTGCTTCGTGTGCTACTTTTGAAGCATCCTCGGCAGCCAACTGTGCAGCATAGGGAGTGTTTTTCTTAGATCCTCTAAAGCCCATTTTACCGGCTGAAGACCAGGAGATCAAATCACCCTTTTTGTTAGTCAAAGAGATAATAATATTGTTAAAAGAAGCAGTAACATGCGCTTCTCCATTTGACTCAACGATTACTTTACGTTTCTTTTGAGCTGTTTTTGCTTTTGCCATACTACTTATTATTTAGTTGCTTTCTTCTTGTTGGCAACTGTTTTTCTTCTTCCTTTACGCGTTCTGGAATTGTTCTTTGTGCGTTGTCCTCTTAAAGGAAGACCAGACCTGTGGCGAATACCACGGTAACATCCAATGTCCATGAGACGTTTGATGCTCATTTGAACTTCTGAACGTAATTCACCTTCGATCTTGAAAGCTCCAACTGCCTCACGAATTCGACCGATTTCATCATCGTCCCAATCTGACACTTTTTTGCCTTCATCAACCTTAGCCTCGGCCAGGATCTCCTGAGCTCTGCTTCTTCCAATTCCGAAGATATAGGTCAAAGCTATAACTCCGCGTTTCTGTTTTGGTATATCAACCCCTGCAATTCTAGCCATAACTTATCCTTGTCTTTGTTTGAATTTAGGATTCTTTTTGTTTATCACGTAAAGTCTGCCTTTTCTACGCACAATTTTGCACTCGGCACTTCTTTTTTTAACTGATGCTCTAACTTTCATCTTAATTAGTATCTGTAAGTTATTCGAGCCTTAGATAGATCATAAGGACTCATTTCTAATTTTACTTTATCTCCGGGCAATAATTTTATATAATGCATACGCATCTTTCCCGAAATGTGTGCAGTCACAACGTGACCGTTTTCCAGTTCTACACGAAACATCGCATTTGATAATGCTTCAATTATCGTTCCGTCCTGTTCAATTGCTGATTGTTTTGCCATTATGCTACTGCTTTTCTATTTTTACCGGTTTTCATCAAGCCGTCATAGTGCCTGTTTAACAGGTATGAATTCACCTGTTGCATAGTATCAATCGCAACCCCCACCATAATCAATAGGGATGTACCTCCAAAGAACAACGCCCATCCTGCCTGTACACCCAGCAGTTGAACTACTACAGCAGGGAACACTGCTATAAGAGCCAGGAAAATCGATCCCGGAAGTGTTATTTGTGACATGATCCTGTCCAAAAACTCTGATGTTTCACCACCTGGACGTATGCCGGGAATAAACCCGCCACTTCGTTTAAGATCATCTGCCATTTTGTTAGTTGGTACTGTGATAGCCGTGTAAAAATAGGTAAATACTATGATTAACAGGGCAAACACAAGGTTATACCAAAAACCAAATATATCACTAAACGCGGCTGCAATACCCTGCGATGTCTCCCCATCGGAAAGACCCGCAACGGCAGCCGGTATAAACATTATTGCCTGCGCAAAGATAATTGGCATTACCCCTGAAGCGTTAAGCTTTAAAGGAATATATTGTCTTGAACCAAATACATTTTTCTCGTAACCACCAGATGCAGTTCTACGGGCATATTGTACAGGTATTTGACGTACTGCCATCACTAACATTACAGATGCGAGGATAATTGCGAACCAAATTACCAATTCAATTAAGATCATGATCAAACCACCGTTTGATTCAAACACTCTGGAAGCGAATTCCTGGATAAAGGCCTGTGGCAGGGTGGCAATAATACCAACCATAATTAACAGGGAAATACCATTTCCAATACCTTTATCTGTGATCTTTTCTCCCAACCACATAGCAAAAATTGTCCCTGTAGTTAAGATAATTACCGAAGAGGCAACAAATGTTACTGTATCACCTAGCATAAAAGCACTAGGAGGCAAGGTAGCAAACAGGTTATAAATATAACCAGGCCCCTGTACCAGGGTAATGGCTATAGTTAACCATCGTGTAATCTGGTTGATCTTCCTTCTACCACTCTCTCCTTCCTTTTGCAATTTTTGTAAATAAGGAACCGCAATTCCCATTAACTGAACCACAATAGAGGCAGAGATGTAAGGCATGATCCCTAATGCAAATACAGATGCATTGGAAAATGCACCTCCTGTAAAGGCATTAAGAAGCCCTAAAAGACCTCCGTCTGTTTGATTGGCTAAGTTTGCTAATTGTGAAGCATCAACTCCCGGCAATACCACCTGTGCACCAAAACGGTACACAAGCAATAGCCCAAGAGTTACCATAATACGGTTCTTTAGCTCCTCAATTTTCCAGATATTCTTAAGAGTATTGATAAATTTCATCGTTTATCTATTATAAAGTAACAACTTCACCTCCGGCTGCTTCGATAGCTTCCTTTGCTGAGGCAGTAAATTTATGAACAGATATCTTCAACTTTGCTTTTAACTCTCCTCTTCCCAATATCTTTACAAGTTCGTTTTTGCGCACCAAACCGTTCTCAATAAGAACATTCATATCCACGGTATCTGTGATCTTTCCATCATCTACCATAGACTGAAGTGTATCCAGGTTAATTCCCTGGTATACTGTACGGTTCCTGTTTGTAAAACCAAACTTAGGCACACGGCGCTGTAGTGGCATTTGCCCACCTTCAAATCCTATTTTCCTGGAGTAACCAGAACGGGATTTAGCACCCTTGTGTCCACGGGTAGAAGTTCCTCCTTTACCAGATCCTTCTCCTCTACCTACACGCTTGCTGTTACTTTGAACTGAACCTTCTGCAGGTTTTAAGTTACTTAAATCCATGTGTTATCTTATTTTGTTTCCTCTACAGAAACCAAGTGTTTAACTTTATTTACCATACCAAGGATGTTTGGCGTGTTGTCGTGCTCCACTACCTGGTTTAATTTCTTAAGACCAAGAGCTTCCAAAGTACGTTTCTGGTTTTGAGTACGCTTAATAGCGCTCTTTACCTGTGTAACTTTTATCTTTCCCATGTTTCCCTGATTAACCTTTAAATACTTTATCCAATGTTACTCCACGTTGCTTGGCTACAGTTTGAGCACTTCTCAATTGAAGCAAAGCATCAAAAGTAGCTTTTACCACGTTGTGCGGATTTGAAGATCCCTGGTTCTTAGAAAGTACATCATGTACTCCTACAGATTCCAGTACGGCACGAATAGCTCCACCGGCAATGATCCCGGTACCAGCTGCAGCCGGAAGTAACATTACTCTGGCTCCACCGTATTTACCTTTTTGCTCGTGAGGCAGTGTTCCCTTATGCAAAGGAATTCTAACCAAATTCTTCTTAGCATCTTCAACGGCTTTGGCAATAGCATCGGCAACCTCTTTAGATTTACCTAAGCCCTGGCCAACAACGCCATTCTCGTCTCCTACAACTACAATTGCAGAGAAACCAAATGCTCTACCACCTTTTGTAACTTTTGTAACACGTTGTACTCCAACCAGACGGTCCTTTAATTCAAGACCAACCGGCTTTACAAGTTCTACATTTTTATAATCTTGATACATATCTTATTTAGAATTTTAGTCCTCCTTCACGGGCACCATCGGCCAATGATTTAACTCTTCCGTGATAAAGATAACCTCCCCTGTCAAAAGAGATGGTCTCAATTCCGGCTTTTTTCGCTCTTTCAGCAAGAGTTTTACCAACAAGAGCCGCTTTTTCGATCTTGTTTCCCTCTGCTGCTGTAACGTCTTTATCTCTTGAAGAGGCCGCTACTAAAGTCTTACCTTCCACATCGTCAACTATTTGCGCATAAATTTCTTTATTGCTGCGAAAAACTGCCAATCTTGGACGACTTGAAGTACCGGTAATGTCCTTACGGATTCTCTTCTTTATCTTATTTCTTCTATCTTGTTTTGAAACTGCCATATCTAAAATCTATTAAGCTGATTTACCTGCTTTTCTTCTTAATTGTTCTCCAACAAATTTAATTCCTTTTCCTTTGTAAGGCTCTGGAGCACGGAAGGAACGAATTTTAGATGCTACCTGGCCTACCAGCTGTTTATCATATGAAGACAATTTCACGATAGGGTTCTTACCTTTATCTGAAACTGTTTCAACAGTGATCTCTGGCGCCAGTTCAATAACAATATTGTGAGAGAATCCAATAGCAAGGTCAAGTTTGTTGCCCTGGTTTGATGCACGATAACCTACACCCACCAATTCAAGTTGCTTTGTCCAGCCTTTAGACACGCCTTCAATCATATTATTTACCAATGCACGGTATAAACCGTGTTTTGCTTTTTGGTCCTTCTTATCTGAAAATCGCTCAAAAGTAATAATTCCATCTTCAATTTTAATGTCGATGTCACTAAATTCTTGAGATAATTCTCCTAATTTTCCTTTTACCGTCACCATTCCGTCTTTTACGTCTACTGTAACACCTTCTGGAATCGTGATTGGGTTTTTACCTATTCTTGACATTTCTTAAGTCTTTAAGTATTAGTAAACGTAGCATAAAACTTCTCCACCAACTTTTTCAGCTCTTGCCTGCTTACCTGTCATCACCCCGTGAGAGGTAGATACGATAGCAATTCCAAGCCCGTTTAAGATACGTGGAAGTTCATTTGCACCGGAATACTTACGTAAACCTGGTTTACTTATTCGTTGAATTTTCTTTATTACCGGCTCTTTAGTAAGCTTATCATACTTAAGAGCTATCTTGATAGTACCTTGAGCGGTATTGTCTTCAAACTTGTAACTAAGAATATATCCCTGATCGAATAATATTTTCGTCATCTCCTTTTTAAGATTAGAAGCTGGTATCTCAACCACTCTGTGGCTTGCAGCAACCGCATTTCTAATTCTTGTTAAATAATCTGCAATAGGATCTGTAGTCATTTGTATATATTTGTGGAAGTGGTTTTTCAATGCCTTTGGGCTTGAAACCTTCCTCCTGTTAAATCTTAATTACCAGCTAGCTTTTTTGATACCGGGGATCAATCCCTGGTTTGCCATTTCTCTAAAGGTTACACGAGAAAGACCAAACTGTCTCATATATCCTCTTGGCCTACCAGTTAATTTACAACGGTTGTGCAAACGTACAGGAGAAGAGTTCTTTGGAAGTTTTTGTAATGCTTCGTAGTCTCCGGCTTCTTTAAGGGCCTTACGCTTCTCGGCATATTTTTTTACAAGTTCCTGTCTCTTCACCTCACGGGCTTTCATTGATTCTTTAGCCATAATTAATTCTTTTTAAAAGGTAAACCTAGTTCCGTTAATAATGATTTCGCTTCCTTATCTGTTGGCGCAGTGGTAACAAAGGTGATGTCCATTCCATTGATCCTGTTCACCTTGTCGATATCGATCTCAGGGAAAATGATTTGTTCTGTAACACCAAGGTTGTAATTACCTCTACCGTCAAAACCGGTTGCTTTAATACCATTAAAATCACGTACACGTGGAAGTGCACTGGTGATCAAACGGTCCAGGAATTCATACATTCTATCTCCACGTAAAGTAACTTTGGCACCAATTGGCATCCCTTTACGAAGTTTAAAAGAAGCAACATCCTTTTTAGAAATGGTAGATACCGCTTTTTGACCGGTGATAGCTGTTAACTCATCTACCGCGTGATCAATAAGTTTCTTGTCTGCAACAGCTGCCCCAACACCACGGCTCAAAACTATTTTTTCAAGTTTTGGAACCTGCATTACATTGGAGTAACTGAATTCTTCTGTAAGAGCTGAGATTACTTTGTCTCTGTACTCTTGTTTAAGTCTTGGTACGTATGCCATAACTAAATTACTTCATTGGATTTTTTGGAAAATCTTACTTTCTTCCCGTCCTCTGTTCTATAACCTACACGTGTAGTATCTCCTTTCTTGTCTATAAGAGACAAATTGGAAATATGAACAGCAGCTTCCTTCTTCACTATTCCTCCCTGTGGATTTGATGCACTTGGCTTCTCATGCTTGGAAACCATATTCACCCCTTCCACGATTGCTTTATTCTTATCAATAAGGATCTTTTGAATTTTTCCTTCCTGCCCTTTGTGATCTCCAGCGATAACTCTTACGGTATCTCCAGATTTTATTTTAAGCTTTGTCATTTTTTCTATGTATTAAAGCACTTCTGGTGCTAATGATACAATCTTCATGAATTGCTTATCACGAAGTTCTCTGGCCACTGGTCCAAATACACGGGTACCGCGCATTTCACCAGCTGGATTCAAAAGAACACATGCGTTGTCATCAAAACGAATATATGATCCGTCTGGTCTACGCACTTCCTTCTTGGTACGAACTACAACTGCTGTTGAAACTGCACCCTTTTTAATGTTTCCATTAGGTGTAGCCTCTTTTACGCTGACAACTATTTTGTCCCCAACAGAAGCGTATCTTCTTTTTGTACCGCCCAATACTCTTATGGTCAAAACTTCTTTTGCCCCGGTATTGTCTGCTACTCTTAATCTAGACTCTTGTTGTACCATTATTTTGCTCTTTCAATTATTTCTACTAATCTCCAACATTTGGACTTGCTTAATGGACGAGTCTCCATTATTTTCACTGTATCTCCAATGTTGCAGTCATTTGTCTCGTCGTGTGCCACATATTTCTTCGTTTTCAAAACGAATTTCCCATACATGGGGTGTTTTACCTTTTTTACTTCAGCAACCACTATGGATTTCTGCATTTTGTTACTGGTAACTACACCTATACGTTCTTTTCTTAAATTTCTTTTTTCCATCTTTCAGCAGAATAACACTTATTGTTGTTCTCTTTTAGTTAACTCTGTAGCAAGTCGCGCTATAGATCTTCTTACAGCTCTAAGCTGTATTGGGTTCTCTAATGGCGAAACTGCGTGAGCCATTTTTAAATCTGAGTATGCTTTCCTTGTCTCACCAAGTTTTTCCTGCAATTCTGCTACAGATAATTCTCTTACTTCTGATTGTTTCATAACTTCTCTAAATTAAGCTTGATAATCTCTAGCTACAATAAACTTGGTTTTTACAGGAAGCTTCTGGGCTGCAAGACGCAATGCCTCTTTTGCAACATCATAAGGCACCCCTCCTATTTCGAAAAGGATCCTTCCTGGTTTTACAACTGCTGCCCAATACTCAACGGCACCTTTACCTTTACCCATACGTACTTCAAGAGGCTTTTTGGTGATAGGTTTGTCCGGAAAAATTTTGATCCAGAGTGAACCTTCCCTCTTCATATAACGGGTAGCGGCGATACGAGCTGCTTCAATTTGACGTGCAGTAAGGAAATTTGAGTCTAATGACTTAATCCCAAATGTACCGTTTGAAAGTCTATGTCCTCTTTGAGACATGCCTTTCATACGGCCCTTTTGCATTTTGCGATATTTTGTTCTTTTAGGCTGTAACATTTTTCTTTACTTTAAAAAATTACTTTCTACGACGGGCTTTGTTGTTACCACCTCGTGCTGGTCCGGCTCCTGTTTTTCCACCACCTTGCTTCTTGGACATACCAGTAAGCGGGGATAGATCTCTTTTACCGTAAACCTCACCTTTCATGATCCATACTTTAACACCAAGTCTACCATAAGTAGTATGTGCCTCAACTAAAGCATAGTCAATGTCGGCTCTAAAAGTTGACAAGGGAATCCTTCCATCTTTGTAAGCTTCACTACGTGCCATTTCAGCACCGTTCAACCTACCAGAGATCTGGATCTTAATACCTTCAGCATTCATTCTCATTGCAGCTGCGATTGCCATTTTTATTGCACGACGGTAAGAGATACGATTCTCAATTTGTCTTGCAACACTGCTGGCTACCAGGTGGGCATCAAGTTCAGGTCTTTTGATCTCAAAGATGTTAATTTGAACTTCCTTATCGGTAATTTTTTTAAGCTCTTCTTTTAACTTATCTACCTCCTGGCCGCCTTTCCCAATAATGATACCAGGTCTTGCAGTGGTGATAGTAACGGTTATAAGTTTAAGGGTACGCTCAATAATTACCCTGGATACACTCGCTTTAGATAAACGAGCATGGATGTATTTTCTAATCTTATCGTCTTCGGCAAGTTTATCACCGTAGTCATTTCCTCCGTACCAGTTGGACTCCCATCCTCTTATGATACCAAGGCGATTCCCGATTGGATTTGTTTTCTGTCCCATACTCTACTTAGCTTTGTGTATTATTGTTTGCTCCAAGAACCAGTGTAACGTGGTTGGAACGTTTTCTTATTCTGTGTGCGCGACCCTGTGGTGCAGGACGCAATCTCTTTAGCATGCTACCTCCGTCTACACGGATCTCACTTACAAACAACTCAGCATCTTCGATACTGGCATCTTCATTCTTAGCCTGCCAGTTTGCTATTGCAGAAAGTAATAACTTTTCCAATCTACGTGAAGCATCCTTTGAGCTGAATTTCAATATATGAAGCGCTCTTTCTACTTTTTCACCGCGAACTAAATCTGCAACTAAACGCATTTTTCTTGGCGAAGTAGGGCAGTTATTCAGTTTTGCAAAAGCTATTTGCTTTTTAGCTTCTTTTGTTTGCTCTGCTTTTTCTCTTTTACGAACTCCCATAGCTTCAATTATCTTTTACCTTTATTTTTCGCACCAGCGTGCCCTCTAAAGGATCTTGTTGGTGAAAATTCTCCTAACTTATGACCTACCATATTCTCGGTGATATAAACAGGAACAAATTGTTTTCCATTATGAACGGCAATTGTTTGCCCTACAAAATCTGGAGTGATCATAGAAGCCCTTGACCAGGTCTTAATAACCGCTTTTTTCCCAGATTCCACATTATCGGAAACCTTTTTGTCTAATTTATAATGTACGAAAGGTCCTTTTTTTAATGAACGTGCCATATCTTATTATTTCTTTCTACGTTCTACAATATATTTATTACTCGCTTTCGTCTTAGATCTGGTTCTGAAACCTTTTGCAGGTAAACCTTTTCTTGAACGTGGGTGACCTCCTGAAGCTCTACCTTCACCACCACCCATTGGGTGATCTACAGGGTTCATCGCTACCGGTCTTGTTCTTGGTCTTCTACCCAACCATCTACTTCTACCTGCTTTACCAGATACAATAAGCTGGTGGTCACTGTTTGACACAGCACCAATGGTTGCCATACAGGTAACAAGTATTCTCCTTATCTCCCCTGAAGGAAGCTTAACAGTAGCATACTTACCC
This sequence comes from Antarcticibacterium flavum, assembly GCF_006159205.1. Lineage (NCBI taxonomy): Bacteria > Pseudomonadati > Bacteroidota > Flavobacteriia > Flavobacteriales > Flavobacteriaceae > Antarcticibacterium > Antarcticibacterium flavum. Next base: position 1,700,777 of record NZ_CP040812.1, read on the forward strand.
TCTCTTGCAACCAATTGCGCAAATGCACCTGCACTACGAGCCATTACAGCTCCCTGTCCAGGGCGAAGCTCTATACAGGAGATCACAGTACCCAGTGGAATACTGCTTAAAGGCATAGCGTTTCCAATTTCAGGGGCCGCAACCTCTGCATCTGAAACGATGTTTTGCCCTACCTGTAGCCCATTTTGAGCAACAACATATCTTTTCTCGCCATCCTGATAGTTCAATAAAGCGATAAAAGCCGTTCTGTTAGGATCATATTCTATAGACGCAACAGTAGCCGGGATCCCATGCTTGTCACGTTTAAAATCTACAATTCTGTAACGTTTTTTGTGACCACCACCTTTATAGCGCATGGTCATCTTTCCTTGACTGTTTCTACCACCAGACTTTTTGATCGGAGCCAAAAGGCTTTTCTCCGGCTTATCAGTAGTAATGGCGTCAAATCCATTAACTACTCTAAAACGCTGCCCTGGGGTGATTGGTTTTAATTTTCTAACTGACATTTTTTAATCTTAAAGATTGCTGTATAAATCAATAGTATCACCTTCCGCCACCTGTACATATGCTTTCTTAAAAGCACTTGTTTTACCAGTGATCACACCTGTTTTTGTGAAACGGGTCTTACGATCTGGACGGACATTCACTGTGCGAACTTTTGTAACTGAAACACCATAAGCAGACTCTACAGCCCCCTTGATTTCAATCTTATTCGCCTTATTATTAACAACGAATGCATAGCGGTTGTTCAACTCGCTATCGGCCGTTGCTTTTTCTGTAATAATAGGTTTTATCAAGATACTCATAGCGCTTATTTACTTAAATTCGACTCAATTCCTTCTAATGACCCCTCCATAAACACAATATTATTCGCATTTAATATCTTGTAAGTACTTAATTCTGAGCTACTTACAACCTCGGAGCCCTTTAAATTGCGTGACGACAAATATACGTTTTTATTTGAGTCACCCAACACTATAAGAGATTTTTTATTCTCTATACCTAAGCCCTTTAGCACATCGATAAAGTTCTTGGTTTTTGGTGCATCAAATTGAAAATCCTCAACAACGATAATTGAGTTGTCATTTGCTTTAAGAGAAAGGGCAGATTTTCTTGCCAGTCTCTTTAAGTTTTTGTTCAATTTGAAACCATAGTTTCTTGGCCTTGGACCAAAAACACGTCCACCACCTTTGAAGATTGGAGACTTAATGCTACCTGCACGAGCTGTACCTGTACCTTTTTGTTTTTTGATCTTACGGGTAGAACCAGAGATCTCTGCACGTTCTTTTGCCTTATGCGTCCCCTGGCGTTGATTTGCAAGGTATTGCTTAACATCAAGATAAACCGCATGGTTATTAGGCTCTATTGCAAAAACAGCATCTGAAAGGTTTGCCTTTCTACCTGTTTCTTTTCCTTTTATATCTACAACTGCTATTTCCATTACTTCTGAATGATTACATATGAGTTCTTGTGACCAGGAACTGCTCCTTTAACTACAAGCAGGTTCTTATCTGCCACAACTTTCACAACTCTTAGGTTTTCTACTTTCACTGTTTCACCTCCCATACGTCCAGCCATTCGCATTCCTTTGAATACTCGTGCAGGATAAGAAGCGGCACCAATAGATCCCGGAGCTCTTAACCTGTTATGCTGCCCGTGAGTAGCCTGTCCTACACCACCAAAACCGTGTCTTTTTACAACACCCTGGAAGCCTTTTCCTTTACTAATTCCAGAAACATCAACGAATTCACCTTCAGTGAAAACATCTACTGTAATGGAATCTCCTAATTTGTGTTCTCCTTCAAATCCCTTGAATTCAACGACTTTGCGCATTGCTACGGCTCCGGCTTTTTTGGCGTGCCCTTCGGCAGCTTTATTAGCAGTCTTTTTGTCATCGAAACCAAGTTGAAGTGCTTCGTACCCGTCAACCTCATTGGTTCTGACTTGGGTAATTACGCATGGACCTGCCTGTATAACGGTACAGGGAATATTTTTCCCGTTCTCGTCAAAAATGCTGGTCATGCCTATTTTTTTACCTATTAACCCAGACATAATTATTTGTTATTAATTATTTTTTAATTCCCTGATTTTTCAAATTCCCACCCTTCAGGGTACAGGTAAGAACTTCTCTATAAAAATTCAGGATTGAAAATACTTTCAATCCTGAATGTATTTTTCACCGTTTTTCCCTCGCCAACTGCTCAGGACATGTAATTGAAAGTCTTGCTTTCTTGAGTTGATCGCCCCTTTTTCCTGTTCAGGATACAGGGACAGCATCATCACACTTTGATCTCTACCTCAACTCCACTAGGAAGCTCAAGTTTCATTAAAGCATCAATAGTCTTGGATGATGAACTGTAAATGTCCAGCAACCTTTTGTATGAGCTTAACTGAAACTGCTCTCTCGCCTTTTTGTTAACGTGTGGAGAACGAAGCACTGTAAAGATCTTCTTGTGAGTAGGAAGCGGGATTGGTCCCGTTACTACAGCTCCCGTAGTTTTTACGGTTTTTACGATCTTCTCTGCAGATTTATCTACAAGGTTGTGATCGTAAGATTTCAATTTTATTCTTATTTTTTGACTCATATCCCTATTATTAATCGTTTGATGTACCCTTAGCTGCTTTAATTACCTGCTCAGAAATATTAGAAGGAGTTTCAGCATAGTGAGAAAATTCCATTGTAGAAGTTGCTCTACCAGAAGATAATGTTCTTAATGTTGTAACATATCCAAACATTTCTGAAAGTGGAACTTCAGCCTTAATAACTTTAGCTCCAGAGCGGTCAGACATATTGTTTACCTGGCCTCTTCTTCTGTTCAAATCCCCTACGATATCTCCCATGTTCTCCTCAGGAGTTACCACTTCTACTTTCATGATTGGCTCAAGGATCACGGCACCGGCTTTTTTAGCTGCTACTTTGTAACCCATTTTTGCTGCAAGTTCAAACGAAAGTTGATCAGAATCCACAGGGTGGAAAGATCCATCCTTAAGAACCACTTTTAAAGTGTCCATTTTGAATCCTGCCAAAGGACCATTCTTCATGGCCTCTCTAAATCCTTTTTCTACAGATGGAATGAATTCCTTAGGAATACGTCCACCTTTTACTTCATCGACAAACTGTAGTCCAGGTCCTTTAAAGTCCTCATCTGCAGGTGCCATTTCAAAGATAATATCACCAAACTTACCACGACCACCAGATTGCTTTTTGTAAACCTCTCTGTGATCTGCACTCTTTGTAATAGTTTCTTTGTACTCTACCTGAGGCTGTCCTTCGTTAACCTCAACTTTGAATTCTCTTTTCATACGGTCAACAAGGATCTCCAGGTGCAATTCACCCATACCAGAGATAATAGTTTGACCTGAAGCCTCATCTGTCTTCACCTGGAATGTTGGATCCTCCTCAGCAAGTTTTGCCAAAGCCATACCCATTTTATCCACATCTGCCTTAGTCTTAGGTTCTACAGCGATACCAATAACCGGCGCAGGGAATGACATAGACTCAAGAGTAATAGGGTGCTTCTCATCTGTAAGCGTATCCCCTGTCTTGATATCTTTAAACCCTACAGCAGCTCCAATATCACCAGCTTCGATCCTGTCAATAGGCTCCTGTTTATTGGCGTGCATTTGGTAGATACGTGAAATACGTTCTTTTTTACCTGAACGGTTATTCAAGACGTAAGAACCGGCATCCAATGCACCAGAATATACCCTGAAGAAAGCTAAACGCCCCACGAAAGGATCTGTAGCAATTTTAAAGGCAAGAGCAGAGAATGGTGAGTCTACGTGTGGCTTACGTGATTCTTCTTCCTCAGTATCAGGATTAACACCAACAATAGCCTCAACATCTACAGGAGATGGCAAATAACGCATCACAGCGTCAAGCATAGCCTGCACACCTTTATTCTTGAATGAAGAACCACACATCATAGGTATGATAGACATATCGATAGTCGCAGCTCTAAGAGCAGCAATGATCTCGTCCTCTGTGATAGAATCTTCGTCCTCAAAGAATTTCTCCATAAGAGCTTCATCATATTCAGCAACCGCCTCAACAAGTTCTGCCCTGTATTTATTAACATCTGCCATCAATTCCTCAGGAATTTCAACAGTTTCATATGTCATACCATAATCATCCTCATTCCAAATAATTGCTTTTTTGGAAATAAGATCAACCACTCCTTTGAAATCAACTTCATCACCAATTGGCACCTGAAGAGGCACAGGGTTACCACCCAGCATCTCTCTTACCTGGTTGCAAACATTAAAAAAGTCTGCACCCTGACGGTCCATTTTATTAACGAATCCAAGACGTGGTACTCTATATTTATCTGCCTGTCTCCAAACAGTTTCAGATTGTGGCTCAACACCATCAACCGCACTAAATAGGGCAACCATTCCATCAAGCACCCTTAAAGAACGCTCAACTTCAACTGTAAAGTCAACGTGCCCGGGGGTATCAATGATATTTACGGTAAATTCCTGGTCGCGGTAGTTCCACTTACAATGTGTAGCTGCAGAAGTTATGGTAATTCCACGCTCCTGCTCTTGCTCCATCCAGTCCATGGTTGCAGCACCGTCGTGAACCTCACCTATTTTATGGCTTATCCCTGTATAAAAAAGGATTCGCTCTGTTGTCGTTGTCTTACCCGCATCAATATGCGCGGCAATACCTATATTTCTTGTGAATTTTAAATCTCTTTGTGCCATTTTTTCTTAGAATCTAAAGTGAGAGAATGCTTTATTCGCTTCAGCCATCTTATGAGTATCTACTCTCTTTTTCACAGCAGCACCTTCTTCTTTAGCCGCAGCAAGAACTTCACCGGCAAGTCTTTGTGCCATAGATTTCTCATTACGCTTTCTTGAATAAGAAATCAACCACTTCATAGCAGTTGAAACTTTACGGTCTGGCCTTATTTGCATTGGAATTTGGAATGTAGCTCCACCAACACGTCTACTTCTCACTTCAACGTGAGGCATCACATTAGAAAGCGCATCTTTCCAAATTTCAAGTGCCGTCTTCTCGTCGTCCTGTTTCTTCTCCTCTACAATTGCAATCGCATCATAGAATACTTTAAAAGAAACTGATTTCTTACCATCCCACATCATCATATTAACAAAACGCGTCACTAATTGATCATTAAACTTTGGATCTGGTAAAATAGGCCTCTTTTTTGCCTGTCTTTTTCTCATGTCTTCTCTTGGGTTTGTGTTACTGTTTCATCTAAGACCGGATTAACTCCTGCCCTCATCAACATCTAACTTGTTTTTACTTTTTAGGGCGTTTTGCTCCGTATTTTGATCTTCGTTGAGTTCTTCCTTCAACACCGGCGGTATCCAATGCACCACGCACAATGTGATATCTAACTCCCGGTAGATCTTTTACCCTTCCGCCTCTAACCAATACTATCGAGTGCTCTTGTAGATTGTGTCCTTCACCAGGGATGTATGCGTTCACCTCTTTACCATTAGTAAGTCTTACCCTTGCTACTTTACGCATAGCAGAGTTAGGCTTCTTAGGTGTAGTGGTGTAAACACGCGTACAAACTCCTCGTCTTTGAGGGCACGAATCCAAAGCAGCCGATTTACTCTTCTTGGTTATTTTGGCTCTTCCTTTTCGTACTAATTGTGAAATTGTTGGCATAATTTCTTTTACACTAATTATTGTTAAAAATTACCTCCCTATTTTTTAGGGTTGGCAAAGGTAGAAATTAAAACGAATTAATCAAATGATAATCCATTAATTTTCAATGGTTATTGCTGTTATATATAAAAGACACTATTTAGCATATCATGAATAAGTACCTTATTTGAAGGAAAATTTAGAATTGTTTAAGAAACGAGTGAAAAATTGAAATTTTTAACATTTGAAAACGTAGTTTCTGGCTCTGGTAGCCTACCAAATATATAATTTTAACACCTGTTTAACACTTAAGGGGTATTTTTAACGGTTTAAAACTTGGCTGTCCGGGTTTTTCTAGTGATTTTTGACATTGGCTAATTCAAACAAATTAAACAATGAAAACAAAATTTAGTAGGATTTTAACGCTGTTACTGGCGTTCATTGTGCAAATAGGCTTTGCACAAGAGTTCCGGACCATTACGGGTACCGTTACAGATGAGCAGGATTTACCTCTACCCGGGGTAAACATTATTATTGAAGGTACCAATACAGGGGTACAAACAGATTTTGACGGTAACTACACAATCCAGGCGCAGCAAGGAGACGTTCTTGTATTCTCCTTCGTAGGTATGGAAACCGCAAGATACACTGTGGGACAAAATGACACCATTAATGTTACAATGAGTGCAGATGCTGCCCAACTTGATGAAGTGGTGGTAACAGCTCTTGGTATTAGAAGGGAGAAAAAATCCCTTGGTTATGCCACACAGGAAGTAGATGGCTCTGAGGTTTCAGATGTACCAACTACCAACTTTATGAACTCTCTATCGGGTAAAGTTTCCGGTTTAAAAGTTCAGTCTACCGGTACTATGGGTGGTTCCTCTAACGTAATTATTCGTGGTAACTCTTCCCTTACAGGAAACAACCAGGCTTTATTCGTTATTGACGGGGTGCCAATTAGTAACAACACTCCAAACACCAGCAACCAACAAACCGGTCGTGGTGGATTTGACTACGGTAACCTGGCATCAGATATCAACCCTGAGGATATTGCATCCATGAACGTACTTAAAGGTGCGGCAGCAACAGCACTATATGGTGCACGTGCAGCCAACGGGGTAATTATCATTGAAACTAAAAAAGGTCAAAGAAAACAAGGTATAGGGATTTCTGTAAATTCCTCTTTCATGGCCACAAATATTGATAAGACGACCTTCCCTAAATTCCAAAAGGAATATGGTGCAGGGTATGGACCATTTTATCCTGTTGATGGATACTTTAGATCTTATGACATCGATGGTGACGGTACTTTTGAAACTACCACTCCTTTTACAGAAGATGTTTCTTATGGAGCACGATTTGATCCAAACCGTTTGATCTACCAGTGGGATGCAATTTATCCACAATTGGATACTTATATGCAGCCAAGACCATGGTTAGCTGCAGAAAATGACCCAACTACTTTCTTCGAGACAGGTTACACTGCAATAAACTCTGTAGCCCTTGACGGCGGAACAGACAGAAGTTCTTTTAGGTTAGGTTTCACCAATCTTTCACAGGAAGGTAATTTACCAAACAGCTCCATTGAGCGTAACAACCTTATTTTTAGCGCAACTCATGATTTGACCGACAGGATCACCTTAGGAACAAGTATGAATTATACGAAGACTGATGGTGTTGGACGATATGGTACAGGTTACCAGAGTGAGAACCCAATGCAGCAATTTAGACAATGGTGGCAGGTTAACGTAGATGTGCAGGAGCAAAGAAGGGCATATGAGCAAACAGGACAGAACATTACCTGGAACCCAAACAGCCCATCAAATCTCCAACCAATCTATATGGATAACCCATACTGGACACGTTATGAGAACTTCAACAGTGATACAAGACACAGGTATTTTGGTAATGCCAACATCAACTTTGAGATCAATGATGTATTCAGCCTTTTAGGTAGGTTCTCTTTTGATAGTTACTATACTTTACAGGAAGAGAGAAGGAATGTTGGTAGTGTTGGTGTTTCCGGTTATACACGAAGAAACATAGAAGGACACGAATTCAACACAGATATTATCCTAAATTTCAACAAGGATATTACAGATGGGATTAACCTTGATGGTAACTTAGGTTTCAACCTTAGGGAAAACAGATTGTCCCAAATATCGGCTTCTACAAACGGTGGTTTGGTGATACCAAGCTTCTATGCCTTAAGCAACACAGCCAGCCCTATGAACCCACCTTCAGAATTTGAGTCTACTCAATTGGTAGATGGTTTCTATGGTAGGGTGAGTTTAGGTTTCCTTGACACCTACTTCGTTGAAGGTACATTAAGGAGAGACCGTTCTTCTACACTTCCTATGGATAACAATACCTTCTGGTATCCTTCTATCTCTACGAGTGTTTTACTTACTAACTTAATTGATGCTGACTTCCTTAACTACGCAAAATTAAGAGCGAACTATGCAGAAGTTGGTGGAGATACCTCTCCCTATAATGTATTCAACACTTTCAATGTACAACCTGGATTTGCCGGTGGAGGAGTTGGAGGTAACTTTACACAAAGAAATAATATTGCATTGAAGCCGGAAACTGCCAAATCGTGGGAGATAGGTTTGGAGACAAACATGTTTAACAGAAGAGTTAACCTTGACGTTTCCTACTATAACACTCAAACGGTAGATCAAATTACACCGGTGCCAATTTCCTTCGCAACAGGATTCCAAACTGCATTATTAAATGCCGGAACCATGGAAAACGAAGGTGTTGAAGTTTCTCTTGGATTAATACCAATCCAAACAGAAGATTTCACCTGGAGCATTAATGCAAACTGGGCAAGAAACCGAAACAGAGTTGTGGAATTGATCGAAGGAATTGATAACCTTCAGTTAGCTTCTCTACAGGGAGGTGTTTCTATCAACGCTGCCCCAGGGCAACCTTATGGAGCCATTCGAGGGTCAGATTACATCTATGATGATGCAGGTAACAGGATGGTACACCAATCTGGTGCCAGTGCAGGTTACTATATGAGAACACCAAACAGTAACGTGATCATTGGTAACATCCAGCCAGACTGGGTGGGTGGTGTATCCAATAGATTTGCTTATAAAAATGTTTCCTTCAACTTCCTTATAGATGTTCAAAAAGGAGGAGATGTATTCTCTCTTGATACTAACTATGGTTATGCTACAGGAGCTTATGAAAGACACGTAGGAAATAATGACCTTGGTAATCCATTAAGAAACACACTTGCTAATGGTGGTGGTGTTATACTTGACGGTGTAACTCCAGATGGAGAGGTGAACACGGTAAGAGCAGACGCTTCTACTTATGCCAACCCTTGGGGTTACGCAAGAAGTGCTAACAAAGAGCACGTTTATGATGCTTCATTTGTGAAATTAAGAGAAGCAAATCTCACTTACGCCTTTACAGACGATTTGATTGCATCTACTCCATTTACAAATGCATCAATCTCTTTGATTGGAAGAAACCTGTGGATCATCCACAAGAATACTCCACACACAGATCCTGAAGCTGGTCTTAGTGCCGGTAATGTTGGTGGATACCAGTCTGGAGCATATCCTGCTGTTAGAGAAATTGGAGCAAGTTTGAAAATTAACTTCTAATAAAAAAAATCATGAAAAAAATCATATTAACCTTTTTTGTGCTCGCGACCTTGTTGTCCTGTCATACAGATCAGGATTACGAGAATCTGAACATAGATCCAAAGAGCCCAACAGTAGTTCCAGCAAACTTCCTGTTTACAGGAGCTACAGTGAGACTGGCACGCCAAATGGCTAGCCCTAACGTGAACCTTAACATTTCCAGATTCATTTCCCAGTATTTAACTGCGACTACTTACCTGGATGAGCCGAATTATAACCTGAACATCAGGAATATTCCTCAAAACCATTGGTCTGTACTTTATAGAAATGTAATATTTGACTTAAGGGATGCAAAACGATTCCTTGAGGATGACACAACTATTTCTGAAGCAACAAGAGCTACCAGAATGGCTCAAATCGAAGTGATCGAGGTGTACGCCTGGCAAATACTTGTAGACACTTTTGGTGATGTACCTTATTCTGAAGCTTTAAATCCAGAAGGAAATACACTTCCCGTTTATGATGATGCTGCAACTATCTATCAAGACCTTATCACCCGTCTTGGAAATGCAGCAGGTAACCTAGAAGGTGGCCAGGGATTCCCGGCAGACCCTGTATATGGTGGAAACATAAGCAACTGGTATAAGTTTGCAAATTCCTTACAACTTCGTCTTGCGATGAGGATTGCCGATTCTAATCCAGGGTTATCACAATCAACAGCCGAAGCGGCAGTAGCCAGAGGTGTTTTCGATTCAAACGAAGAAAGCGCAAGAGTAGCCTTTGATGAGAACCCTCCTTACACCAATCCTTTGTGGAATGACCTTGTACAGAGTGGACGTTCAGATTATGTTGCTGCAAATACTGTAGTGGATTACATGAATGACCTTAATGATCCAAGAAGAGACACTTATTTTGATGAGAACCTTGGAGAAGGAGTTTATAGAGGAGGAGTTTATGGAGCAAGTAATGATTTTGGATCCCATACACATGTTGGGGAGCGTTTCCTTGATCCAACTTTACCTGCAATCCTTCAGGATTACGTAGAGGTACAGTTCCATTTAGCTGAAGCCGCTCAAAGAGGATATTCTGTAGGTGGTACTGCTGAAGAGTTTTACAATGAAGCGATTACTGCATCAATATTGTTCTACGGTGGAACTGAAGCTGAAGCTGATGCTTACCTATCTCAGAGCGATGTACGTTACAGTGCAGCAAACTGGAGAGAAAGAATTGGAACTCAATTCTGGCTGGCTATGTATGATAATCCATTTGAAGGATGGGCGGTTTGGAGAAAATTTGATGCACCACAATTAAATGTGGCATCACAATCTCAACTTCCTGTTCCATTAAGATATACATACCCAATTAATGAACAAAACCTGAATGAAGCAAATTACAATGCAGCAGCATCTGCCATAGGGGGAGATGAGCAGCAAACGGCTTTATTCTGGGATGTAAATTAACAGCTTTAATAACTTTAAATTTTAAAAAATGAAACATATTCTTAAATATATAAGCTTAAGTTTGGTGCTGGCACTCGGCTTCACATCCTGCGATGCAGATGATGAAAATACGCTGGATGATGTTCGCGACGTGGGTGGGTATGCCCACCTGGCCACTCCAAGAATTAGCCAGTTCGATACCAATTCCAATATGACCGTAAATTTATTTACGGCCAGTGGAGTATCTGTTGAAACAGTTGAGATCATTAGAGATGGTTCTGTAATTGGGACGGCTACTGTAAGCGGTGAAACTGCAACATTTAGCTCCTCCATACTTGGAGACATCGCTGCAGGAACTTATCCTGTTAGAATAAGGGCAACCTTATCAAACGGAAACGTGGCAGAGCAGCCTTTCAATATCACTGTGGTGAATTCCCTTTCACTTGATGGTGATAACGCCGAAGAGGCCGCATTGTCTGAATTACAGGGGACAGAAATAGCGTATAACACTTATACCCTTTCTGCAGCCATTGATAATGTAGACTTGCAGCTAAAGAATGGTTCTGAAGGAACTTATATGGATGCCGGTGTTGATAACATCGATGGATCTGTAGTATTAGGAGACACCAACTATCAGGATCTTAATCTTTCTGTAAATGACACTCTTTATTACAGGTTTACGGCGACAAGCGGTAGCCTTACCCAATCTGCTGAAAGCTACATAGTAATACTAGAGGAGCCTGAAGTCGAAGAGGAAGAAGAGACCGAAGAGGAAGAAGAGACTGAAGGTGAAGAAGGTGAAGAAGGCGAAGAAGGAGATGAGGAAGATGAAGATGAAGATGAGGGTGGTGAAGGATAATTCTTTTGTCTAATCAATAATTTTAAAAGGCTGCCCGAAAAGGCAGCCTTTTTTATAGGCATTGGTGTTATTTCTTAAATCCAGCTAGCTGTGCAAGAGGAGAAAAACGTTTTCGTAGTAAAATGAGGAATAAAAATGAAAACACTTGTTGTATTATTAACAATTAATTATCACTTTTGGAAAGGCTAATTCAAATCAAATATTAAAATGAAATTAAAACTAAAGTTTGTGTTAACCCTACTGGTAGGGTTAATTGTGCAATTCTCGTATGCACAGGAAAAAACAGTCACCGGTACTGTTATTGATGAGCAGGGAATTCCGCTCCCCGGGGTGAACGTAATCCTTCAAGGGACAACAACAGGAACCCAAACCGATTTTGACGGGAATTACAGCATAAGAGCTGTGGAGGGTCAAACCCTGGAATTTAGTTATGTGGGATATCAAAGGATACAACGCGAAGTTGGCCCCGAGGATACCATAAATATAACTTTAATGGAGGACGCTTCTCAATTGGAAGAGGTTGTTGTAGTTGGATATGGTACGCAGAGCAAAAGAAAACTCACAGATAATATCTCCAAGTTGACTTCTGAGGACATAAGTGAGATCCCAACCCCCAGTATTCAAAATGCCATTTCAGGAAAGGCTGCCGGGGTGCAGGTTTCTCAAATTAATGGTAAGGTAGAAGGTGGCGTAAATATTCGTATTCGAGGGGTTGCAAGTATTGGAGCCGGTTCTGAACCACTTTATGTACTTGATGGTGTGCCATTGATCAATAATAATGAATCAAATAACGGAGCGCCTACAAACCCACTCCTTACTTTAAGTAGTAATGAGATCGAGTCTATCGATATCCTTAAAGATGCCTCTGCTGCTGCAGTTTATGGTTCCAGAGGTGCAAACGGGGTTGTTATCATTACCACTAAAAGAGGAAAACAAGGAAAAGGTAGATTTGCATTAAATTACTCCTCAGGAATAAGTACTCCCACAAACACCAGAGAGTGGTTGAATACCGAAGAGTATATTGAATTATTTACTGAAGCTGCAGTTAACTCTTTTGGCGAGGAAGACGGTAGAGACTACATTGAAGGAATCTTTGATTTCCTTGCAGGGGATACAGACTGGAGAAACAATCCTGTAAATACAGATTGGCAAGATCTTGCTTTCCAAACCGGTTACACTACAGATGCAGATGTATCAGTTTCAGGAGGTGACGAAAAAACTTCTTACTTCTTCTCTGGTGCCTACAACAACACTACCGGTATCATCACAGGTAATGAGTTGGAAAGGTTTACTGCGAGAACAAATGTTTCCCACAGGTTTTCAGATAGATTTCTGGCAGGTTTAAATATTGCTTATTCACGTACAGAGATAGACAGGATTGCAAATGATAACGCATTTGTGAACCCTGTACAGGCTATCGCACAACCATCAATGTCACCGGCATATCTTGATAACGGCGATCCAAATCCCAATACTTTATATGCCAATTTCTTACTTTATGATAAGCATGCATTTTACATTACTAACATAAGAAGAGTTACCGGTAAGGCCTTTGCAGAATATAGCTTCTTTCCTTCTTTGAAGTTTAATACAGATTTTGGTTATGACCTTTACTACCAAACAGAGGACAACTATGAAGGTAGACTAGCACCATTCCAGTCCACAAATGGACAGGGATATGCATCCAGCGTAGGAACAGAATCTTATGTATCCAGTAACTATTTCACATATTCAGACATTTTTGGCGATATCCATAACCTGGATGTAGTAGCCGGTATGGAATACAACTTAACAAATAGAAGATTCCAAAGTGTAACAGGTATCGAGTTTCCAACAGATGATTTCCAAACAATAGGAAGTGCGGCAGAGATCACTGCTGGTAATCAAACTTTAACTGGAAACAGGTTTCTTTCATATTTCGCAAGAGCCACCTATTCCCTGATGGACAGATATTTATTTAAAGCCAGTATTCGTCACGATGGATCTTCAAGATTTGGTAGAAACCAGCAATTTGGTACTTTCTCTTCCCTTGCAGCAGGTTGGATAATTTCTGAAGAAGCATTTTTAAGAGATAATGAGACCTTATCATTCCTAAAACTTCGTGCGAGCTGGGGACAAACAGGAAATGCTAACATTGGAGATTTCGCATCAAGAGGTTTATTTGGTGGGATATCTTATAACCAGAGACCGGGTATTGCCCCTACTCAGGCTGAAAACTCCTTGTTAACCTGGGAGAGTGTAGATCAAATGAACTTTGGTGTCGACCTTGGGTTCTTAAATGACAGGATCACTGCTGAAGTTGATTACTACATCAAAGAATCTGACGGTTTATTATTTAACGTACCACTTCCCGGTACTTCTGGCCAGCCAAACATCTTTAGAAACGTTGGTGTTATGGAAAACAGAGGTATTGAATTTGCTATAAATACTAAAAACGTAGTAAGGGATAATTTCACCTGGTCAACAAATTTCAACCTTGCTCAAAATGAAAATGAGGTGATAAGCCTGCCAAATAATGGAGCAGACATTATCACAGGAAGAAACATTTTAAGAGAAGGAGAACCAATCTCTGCATTTTACCTAATCGAATATGCAGGTGTAGACCCTCAAAATGGGGACGCATTATATTACACCAACGTGGATGATGGAAGTGGTAATCTAAGTCGTGAAACAACAAACAATCCAAATGACGCCAGAAGGGTTGTATCTGGAAGACCATTCCCATTATGGATTGGAGGTCTTACCAACACTATGAACTTTGGCGGGTTTGACTTCAGCTTTACCTTCCAGGGTGAATGGGGAGTGGACATTTATAACGGTGGAGGTATATACCAATCTGCCAACGCCGATTATTTTGACAACCAGTCAAGAGATCAATTAAGAAGATGGCAAAACCCAGGTGATATCACAGATGTTCCACAAGCAAGATTATTTGGAGCCAATGGAGTTGTAAACTCAACCCGATATCTACAAGAGGCCGATTTCATTAGATTAAGAAACATCACACTTGGATATTCTTTACCAGACCAAACTGTAAGTTCTCTTGGTTTAGAACGATTTAGAGTGTACTTCACAGGTTTCAACCTGTTGACTTTTACAGATTATGAAGGTTATGATCCTGAGGCACGTAGTGATGCAGGTTCTGGCCCGGGTGTTGATTTCTATTCAGCTCCTGCAGCCAAGACATTCTCTGTTGGTGTAAACATTAATTTCTAAAAAATAAGAAAAATGAAAAATTATAAATTAACCCTATCCATTCTTAGTGCAGCCTTTTTGATGGTTAGCTGCGAGGATGAGTTAAACCTGGAACCGGAACAATCCATCTCTACAGAAGTTGCGATTTCAACAGGTGAGAATATTGAGAACATACTCATAGGAACTTATGCAGAAGCCGGAGATAATGTTTCTTATGGTGGAGACATACAAATTTTAAGCGACCTGTATGGTTTTACAGATGAAGCTTCCTGGGTAGGAACCTTTGCCCAGCCAAGGGAAGTTTTCAATAAAAGGATCTTTACAGATAATGTTTTTGTTAGAGACATATGGCTTAACGGTTACCAGATCATCAACCAGGCAAATCTGGTTGTAGATTATGTAGATCTTGTAGATGAGGACAGGCAGGCGACTGTTGAAGGAGAAGCAAAATTCCTTAGAGCCCTTACTTATTTCGACCTTGTTAGGCTTTTTGGCCAGCAGTATGAAGCAGGAGAGCAAAATACTCAATTGGGTGTACCTTTAACTCTTACAGGTATTACAGATTACTCTGGCGACCTTGAAATTCCAAGGAACACAGTAGAAGAGGTTTACACGCAAGTAGTTGCCGATCTTACTGATGCTTACGACTTACTTCCTCCAAGCAACGGGATCTTTGCTGATAAGTATGCCGCACAGGCACTTCTTGCTAGGGTATACCTGCAAATGGGTAATTACGAAGGTGCAAGGGACGCCGCTCATGATGTAATTGAGAACAGCGGGCATTCCTTAACCTCAACCTATGCAGCAGCTTTCAATAACGATGTAGATTCATCTGAAGATGTGTTCGCTTTCCAGGTGACTTCCCAGGATGGTGAAAATGACCTGATCATCCACTATGCCGATCAGGCTGCAGGTGGTAGAGGTGGTGATATCACTATTAACCCGGCTTTCATTGACAGGTTTGATGCAAATGATGACAGGGGAGATTATTTTTATGCAAGTGCGCAAAGTGGAGCTACCCTAACCGGTAAATACACAAATCAATTTGGGAACATTCCTGTTATTAGACTGGCAGAAATGTATCTTATAAGAGCCGAGGCGAATGAGAGGCTTGGAACCGAAATAGGTAATACACCTCTGGAGGACATAAATCTTATAAGAAGCCGTGCAAATGCCACCACCTTATCCTCTGTTGATCTTGAAGACATTCTTGAAGAAAGAGAACTGGAACTGGCTTTTGAAGGATTCCTTATCCACGATTTGAAGAGGACTCAACGCAATGTGGGAGATTTGGAGTATAATGCCAATGCCCTGGTGTTTCCTGTTCCTCAAAGAGAAATAGATGCCAACTCGCTCCTAGTACAAAACCCGGGATACGGAGCTTAAAATTTAGAAATTAAAATTTATAAATGGCTGCCTTCACGGGCAGCCATTTTTATTTTAACTCTTTCTATAAAAGCATACCTTTGTGATATGGAAGAGAACACAACTATTTTTGGAATAAGAACAGTTATTGAAGCAATTCAAAGCGAAAAGAACATTGATAAAATATATATTCAAAAAGGCCTTAGCGGTCCACTCTTGCAGGAACTACAAAGTCTTGTAAATAAACAGGAATACAATATATCCTATGTTCCCGTTGAAAAACTAAATAAACTGGCCCAGGGTAACCACCAGGGGGTGGTGGCAAAGATCTCCCCGGTGAAATTTCGTGATCTAGAAGAAGTGGTTCAGGAATCCCTGGAAAAGGATGGCACTCCTCCCCTATTTCTATTACTGGACCAGATCACCGATGCCAGGAATTTTGGAGCCATAATAAGGACGGCAGAATGTTGCGGGGTTGATGGTATCATTATCCAAAGCAAGGGAGGAGCTCCCGTAAATGCCGATACCGTTAAAACATCTGCCGGGGCGGTTTTTAAAATTCCAATATGTAAAGTGAATCATATAAAGGATGCTATTTACTACCTGCAGGCGTCTGGCATAAAAGTAGTAGCAGCTACAGAGAAAACTTCATCAACACTTTATGAGCAGGATTTCTCCACGCCTGTCGCACTGGTGATGGGCAGTGAAGGTAAAGGAGTCTCTTCCTCCATCCTTAAGATCGTAGATGAAAATGCAAAATTACCAATGTTCGGGACTATTGGATCTTTGAACGTATCTGTAGCTTGTGGTGCATTCCTCTATGAGATCATACGACAAAGAAGCAGCCCACTGAATTCCGAAGGGAAAATATAAATTAACTTTTTAACCTACTCTTCCTGAGTATTTGATTTCTTAAAGACGTATCTGTAGGTAAATCTGGTTTTCTCTCGTGGAGTATTTTCAGGATCCATTTGCTCATCGTTTGGAGGCCTGGTGGCTCCAATGAAATTTCCGTTCTCATCAAACTGCTGCATGAATTCATCTTCCTCTTCCTTATAATCCTCACGTTCCCATTCGAATTTTGGACGCTTTACGATCTTATTTTTATACAAAAAGGCGAAAATTAAGCCAACAATTAGTCCCGATAAATGTCCTTCCCAGGAAATTCCGGGATCTACAGGGACTACAAACCAAAGCATCCCACCATAAAGAAAGACAACTATTAAAGAGAGGGCTATAAGCCGGAAATACCTGGAAAAAATTCCCTTAAAAAAAAGAAAGGAAGCCAACAGGTAGATCACCCCGCTAGCACCAATGTGATTTGCAGGACGGCCAATTACCCAGGTCATTATACCTGTAAAGAGCATCCCAAGCAAAAGAATCTCCCAACTAATTCTACGGTAGAAATAAAAGAGGGACATGGATAACACAAATAAGGGTATGGTATTGTTGAAAAGATGCTTGATATCTGAATGTATGAAGGGTGAAAACACAACCCCTCTCAATCCTATCCATTCCCTTGGTCTTACTCCCAGGTAATTAAAATCAAATCCAAACCTTATTTCAAACCAAAAGACAAGCCATATGAGAAGTACAAATAATAAGGGATATCCTAACACCCCAGATGTAAACGTTAAAGATTCTTCCTGCTTTTCCATTGATTCATTAAATAATAAATTTAGCTATTTAAATTATGCTACCCACAATTCTCCTATGCAATTCCTGTGCTACAGATAATGCAATTGCCAAAATGTCAATTTCGATGTATGGCTTTGAACTAAAAATTATGTAAATCCCTACCTTTGAAAAATGAATGAACCACTGGCAGAAAGATTACGTCCAAGGACTCTTGAGGATTACCTGAGTCAGCAGCACCTTATAGGAGAAAAAGGTGCCCTAAACAGGCAAATCAAGAACGGAAATATACCATCCCTTATCCTTTGGGGGCCTCCCGGAGTTGGAAAGACCACGCTTGCCAATATTATAGCGACAGAAAGTGGACGACCCTTTTATACCTTAAGCGCTATTAATAGCGGTGTTAAGGATGTTCGCGAGATCATCGAAAAGGCAAAAAAGAGTGACGGGTTATTCACCACAAAGAACCCGATACTTTTTATAGATGAGATACATCGATTCAGCAAATCCCAGCAGGACTCACTACTAGGTGCTGTAGAAAAAGGCTGGGTCACCTTAATAGGGGCAACTACAGAGAATCCCAGCTTTGAGGTCATTTCTGCCCTGCTTTCCCGTTGCCAGGTTTATACATTAAAGCCCTTTTCCAAAGAGGAACTTATTGCCCTTCTTGAAAGAGCAATGAGAGAAGACCCTGTTATTAAATCCAGAGATGTTCACTTAAAAGAAACAGAAGCTATTTTAAGGTTAAGCGGGGGTGATGCAAGAAAATTGCTTAATATTTTTGAATTACTTGTTACATCTGCCGTGGCACCTGTTACAATTACCAATGACCTTGTGCTGGAACAGGTACAGCAAAACACTGTGTTATATGATAAGACGGGGGAACAGCATTATGACATAGTATCTGCTTATATCAAATCAATAAGAGGTAGCGACCCCAATGCTGCAGTTTATTGGCTGGCAAGAATGATAGAAGGTGGTGAAGATGTTAAATTCATAGCCCGTAGACTGCTTATCCTGGCAAGTGAAGATATTGGCAATGCCAATCCAACTGCTCTTGTAATGGCAAATAACACCTTCCAGGCTGTAACCACCATTGGATTTCCTGAATCACGAATTATTCTTAGCCAGTGTACAATTTATTTGGCTACCTCCCCAAAGAGTAACGCTTCTTACATGGCAATTAATCAGGCCCAGAGCCTGGTAAAGAAAACCGGAAATCTTTCTGTTCCCCTTTCGCTAAGGAATGCACCTACTAAACTCATGAAGGATATGGGTTATGGTGATGATTACCAGTATGCACATAATTATGAAAACAATTTCAAAGAGGCCGAATTCCTTCCGGAGGAAATAAAAAATACCAACTTTTATAATCCAGGGAATAACCAACGGGAAAATTCCCAGAGAGAATTCCTGAAAAAAAGATGGAAAGGTAAATATGGTTATTGATCCTGTTTGGAGTAGACGGTGGTTTTAGGACTATTGCTTTGCGGATCCAGGACTTCTACCGTTAAATTGCCTTTATTATCAAAATTTGCCATTCCTTTGGCAGTTACTGAAGTGTATAAATAGCTGTCTCTTGCAGAAGATTTGACCAGGGATGCAAAAGGCTCGGACATCCCTTTTTGATATAAATTATAACCAGAAGGTGTTTTTTCCAGAAAAAATTCTGACCCCTCCTTTTGGAATAAAAGCCGCCTTGCTTCCATCCCATCATTTTCTTTGGTTTTGGTACCTTCTACAGCAACAGGATCCTTTGTTTCAACCGGAAGTTCTCTTTCTACCTCACCCGTTACTTCTTTCTCATTATCAACAGGAGGAACAGCTGTAACTTCAACTATTTTCTCCTCTTCTACAGGAGGCACTGCCGTGACTTCTACTACGTTTTCCTCTTGGGCATATTTATAATTAAGATTGGATATTGCCGTGAATGCCTCTCGCAGAGCTTCATGATATGCCTGTTGGTAATCTTTCAATTTGCTCACCCCCTCTGGAGTAATAAAGACTTCATTATTATTGCAGTCCCTTAACTCAATAGCCAGCCTGGTGCGAAACATTCCTGAATCATCTTTTACTCGTGCCCTTAAAGCCTTACAAGGACCGGATGATAGCGCAGCAGGAAAGGTTTCATTATCCAAATAGGCTTCAAAACCTTCCCGTTCGAATAAAAATTTCAGCAATTCGTTGAGCTGGTATTGATTGGTTTCTTTTTGGAAATCAAATTCAGCAGGAATAACTACATATCGATATGAGTTTATGTGTTGCCCATGAATAAACTGAAGGCTAAAAAGAAACAATATGGTAAAGTAAAGCGTTTTCATAGTCTTTATTTAAATACAAATTGCATGCCCAGTTGAAGCGAGGCGCTATTGGTTTTTGCCAGATTAAAATAACCAATTAAATTATCTGCTGCAAGATATACATTGAAATACTTTAACTGCGTTGATACCATTAAACCAATATTTGTATAGGAAAAATCGTCTATAGTATAAGCAAGCCTCATTCTAAACCTGGAAGAGAATTTACGGTCATAGTAGGTTGAAAAAGCATATTTTAGGCCGCGGGGCCGTTTAATCCCGAAAAATTTAATTCCCAGTAAATTCGTGTGTCTTCTATTTACCTTTCTAAGATAACTGCAAGGGGCGTAAGATCGTCCAAAACCATATTCAAGCGCAGCATTTATCTTCCACGGCCGCCAGGTTATATAGTTTTCATTCAAAGTTTCATCGATAAGGTTTTTATCAACCTCATCTTCAAAAATATCCCAATACGGAATTGCATTACCTCCCGGAGCTACTTCAGGGAATAAAGGCTCTAACCCATCTGTACGGTAACTACCGTAATAAAGATAATTTTCCACATCCTGCTGCTGCCACATAAGCCCAATATCAAGGATGGAACCCGATGCAATTAAATTCTCATTGATAATATAAGTGGCACCCAGGTCAATTCCCGCCCCGGCATTTCCACCAAAAAAGGATCTTTTAAGAATATCTGCAGTTGCCTCCTGTACAGTAGTATTAGCATCTGTAGCAGTGGTATAACCCGAAGTATTTACCCTCAGGCTAATATTCTCTGCATAATGCCTGTAGTAGTTTGGCCCTTCAGGAGTATTTCTGGTTATAAACATCCCCCTGTTATTAATACTTTGTGCGTTAAATATTCCCGAGTATAATTTAACCCTCGCACCTATCGTAAGCTGCCGGTCAATAACTTTATTGAGGCCAAGATGATAAACCATTAAGGCATCACCTGTAAAGGAAATGTGAGAAAAATCGAAAGGAACATTTATATAGTCATTATTCCCCTCATTTACCAATATGGCAGGGTCCTTAGGAAAATATGAGAAAAAATCCAGCTCCTGGTAAATACCTGCACTTAAATAATGGTCTTTATTAAGCCGCCACCCCAGGCTTACAACCTCCAGCTGCTGGGTTGCAGTAAAATAATCCCTGCTGGTCAATCGGCGCATTGTGCGCGTTATACGCTCGTTTATATTGGTATTTGAGTCCTCAAAAATATCATGTACAGAAACACCGGTAGAACCTGCAGAAAAACTGAATTGGGAAAGCAAGGGCAAACCTACATGGCCATTAAAGTCAATACTGGCCCCGGGATTGGTCATAAGGGTTTGAGGCAGGCCGTCTACATTATATAATAGTTGCTTGTTCTGTGCCCGGGAACCAGAGAAGGTAAAAAGTAGTATGAGCAGGAAACAAGTGCGCATCCCTTAAAATTCAAATGAAAAAAGGCCCTTGGAAGCAAAACTAAGATCGCCTTCAAATTCCTGATCGCCGGGCAAAAGTTCCAGTTCCACTACCATTTTAATAGATCTTTTTATCACCTCGATCCTGTCATTTCCAATAAACTCGATATGTTCTGTAATGGCAGGGTTTCCAGGGCTACCTGCATTTATGATAAAATCTACATTATGCTGTACCCTGTTATTTTCTGAAAGAAAAGAAATTTTACTGGAAAATTCCCGCGGGAAAGTATTGCTATACCTAAAGCTAAATTCCACTTCTTCCAAATCCTTTTGAATATAATCATCGTCCAGGAATTCCAGTCTAACAGTATCTCTTATAGTATTTTTAAATTGGCCGGAGGAGCCATCAATAAAGTCTTTGGGCTCCACATCAAAAATTAAAAGATCTGCCTGTATTTTTGGTTTAAGAGAGATATCACCGGCCTGGTCCAGGTCCACATCCTTTACGCATGAGGAAACTCCCAGGACAAGGATTAACATCATTGCCGGCAAACAGCTTTTTAAAGAAAACATTTGGGGTTAAATTTCTTTTAAACAAACGAAGATATAAATTCTTTATTGCTATAAATAGATCTTCAGCTCATTTAACTTTTGAATACCAGCAGATTGGACTGGTTCCTTTTTTCCGTAATAATCAAAAAATATAGTTTTCATTCCCACACTATGTGCTCCAAGTATATCTGCTTCATAGTTATCCCCCACCATCACACTATTTTCTGGAAGGGCCATGGATTTTTTAAGTGCCTTCAGGAAGATATTCATATCAGGCTTCTTAACCCCGGCTTCTTCAGAAGTAGTAACCGTCTGGAAAAAGTCTGATATACCCGAATTGGTGAGTTTTGTATGCTGCACCTCTTCAAAACCATTGGTGATTATATGTAATTGATAATGGCCTTTTAAATAATCAAGTATTTCAAGTGTATCTTCAAGCAGATGGTTATAGGTGGGTAAGTATTTAATATAATTATTGGAAAGGTTATTGATGATTTGTGGTGCCACATCCAGTGACATACACTTAAAACAATCATTCAACCTGCCGGTGCGTAGATCTTCTTTCGAAATCTTATTATCCCTGTACAGTTTCCAGTAATTGTTATTAATTGGAACGTACGTCTCAAGAAACTGCGGCAAACTTATGTCCAGTTTCTCCTCTTTAAATATAGTTTCAAAGGTCAATGCAGAATTCCTGTCAAAGTCCCACAACGTATGGTCCAGGTCGAAATATATATGTTTAATATTATTTAATTTCATTTACTTGTTTTAATAAAGCGTAATAATAGGATTGATTGGAATATTCTGAAAAATCCCTGTTTTTAAAGATCCCCCGAAAGCTCCCATCCACTTGTTTAAGCTTTTTGATAATTCCTGCGATTTCACTTTGCACTTCTCCGGCTTCAAGATTGTGACAAACCTGTGAGTGAAAAACATAGGGATGAATAGTGAGTGGTGTAGTCACCTCCATATTGATATCATAAAACAGGAAAGGCTCACTACTGCCTGCCCGAAAGCCTATAGATTCCGGATAACCCATGGAATAGTCATTGGGAATTTCCAGTTCGGTAAGGTAACTGTAATGAATGGGCAACATAAGATTATACTTGGTATTAATCACATTTTGAAGGGGGCCGTGAATAATATTTTCAAGTCTTTTTTTCTCTTTTTTTAGCACCTCCTGTTCAGCTATTGCAAAATACCCAAGTCTAAGGCCGACTTTAGAATAGTCTGCCACATATTTTATTATAGAGCGGTAATTAAGCCTGTTATAATTAATGTTTTTATCATAAGCATTGTAATCGCTCAACTGGAACATAAAAACAATATCCAATTTATATTTTTTAATGTAGCTTATAAGGTCATCAAAAACATTATAGGGATCCTGTCTTAATCGAAGAAGCACCTTAAACCTGTCTGTAACCCTATAGAATTTTAGGTTGAACAGGTCTGATGCTGTACCTGCTATACTGCGAAGGAACCCCTTATTCTTAAAATTAAAGACATGGCTTACAGAAATTATTGTTTTAGTATGAAATGCCCTTTCCCTGAAGGCGATGTTATTGAATCTGGTTTCTAGAAGTGTTTTGAATTTATAGGTCCAAATTTCAACTACCGGCTGTTTATGAAAACCTCCTTTGTACGCAAGACTTTCTGAAGCAGGGAATCTTCCAAAATCATCCTTTACGTGAGGCAGGTATTCTTCATATCTTGATAACATAAAAAATGAAGCCGCGAAAATATCAAATGGCAGGTCACTATTTTCAGACACTGCAAAAAAACATTTTGTCTCTTCCCATGGCAGGACTTTAATTTCGGGATCACTTAGACCCTGTTCAAGTAATAATTCCACATTCTGAATAAAAAGTTCATTCCCAAGTCGTTTTTTCCCATAGGAAAACTTCAACCCCTGGTGCGCAATAAACTCTTCTATACGGGTGGTGAATTTTATTTCAAGACCAAGAATATGGGTACATATATGTTTAAATACATAAATGATTCGGGAAGTTACCTTGGGTGTATAGATCAATAGCATTTGTATCAATGTTTAAAGCATCCCTTCATCGGCAAAGCTAAAGTAGGATTTTTCAGTAACAATGATATGATCCAGTACTTTTATATCCAGACTTTCAGATGCGGTTTTCAATTTCCTGGTAAGCTGTTTATCTGCCTCGCTGGGATTAAGGTTACCGGAGGGATGGTTATGTGCCAGGATGAGGGAAACGGCACCCAATTCCAGGGCTTTTCTAAGAGTTATTCTCACATCTACAAGGGTTCCTGTGATTCCGCCTTTGCTTATTTGATATTGCTCCAAAATCTTGTTGGAGTTATTAAGGTACAAAATCCAGAATTCCTCGTGGGGAAGCTCTCCAATTATAGGCTGCAGCAGTTCAAAGACTGAGCTGCTTGAAGTGATTTTTATCCTTTCAAGGGCTTCCTCACTTCTTCTCCTGCGGCCCAATTCCATAGCTGCAATTATACTTATTGCCCGGGCCTCTCCTATCCCATTGAACTCCATAAGCTGTGCCATGGAAAGTTTTCCAAGAGTATTGAGGTTGTTGTTCACAGAGGCTAAGATCTTTTTGCTGAGATCTACCGCGCTTTGCTTTGGCGTACCAGAGCCTATAAGGATTGCAATCAATTCAGCATCTGTCAATGCCATTTTGCCCTTTTGCATCAATTTTTCACGGGGGCGGTCACCGGAAGCCCATTTTTTTATTGAAAATGCCTCCTTATTGTTTTTGTCCATCCAAAACCTTTTTGCTAAAGATAAAAAATGGAGGGGAATAATTTCTTATTCAGTAAAAATGATGGCTAGGAAATAAATTGTTTCACCTCCTCAAGATCAAGACTTTCAAAATTGCCACTGCTCATAAGTAACAGCACTGAGTTTTCATAGCTCCTTTTCTTCAAGAATGAACGAACATCTTCAGCTTTTGTCACCACAACCAGGTCCTCCCTGCCAAACGCCGTTCTAACCTGTTCTTCTGAAATTGGTGCCCTGCCCTTCATTTTAAGAGCTTCAGAAGAAAAGAAAACCAGGGCTTCATCGGCAGAATTTAATGCATCTTTATACTGATCTAAAAAAGCAGGATCCAAACTGCTGAAGGTATGAAGCTCGGCACAGGCTATTAATTTTTTATCGGGGTATTGTTCCCTTACAGCAAATGTGGAGGCTTTTACTTTGGAGGGACTATGGGCAAAATCCCTGTAAACAACCACATTTGAATTTTCAATAACCTTTTCAAGCCTTTTGGAAGCTCCTTTAAATGAGGCTATTGCTTCATAAAAATCATCTTCATCTACCCCCATATGCTGGCATATCCATTTTGCCCCTGCGAGGTTATTTAAATTATGTGCTCCAAAGATCTCAACCGGCATTTCTCCCTCAGGGGTATCCAAAACCGTTATACTATTTTCGACACTGTAAGAAGGTGTGGAATATGGATGCTTTCTTATTTGGTTGGTTGTACTCTCAACGATCTCCTTTAGATCCTCATCTTCCTCATTATACACAAGGGTCCCTCCTTTTACAAGGGAATCTACAAAAATCCTGAACTGCTCCAGGTAGATCTCGTAGGTAGGAAAACATTCATATGATCCCAGGCAATCCCGCTGAGCAGTGCTATATTTGGTTTATATAGATGAAATTTTGGTCTCCTGTCGATAGCAGATGTAAGATATTCATCTCCCTCCAGCAACATAAAATCTGTATCATTGGACAGGGACACCATATCCTCAAATCCTTCAAGTTGAGCGCCCACCATATAATCCACTTTAAGATCGTGATAATCGAGCACGTGAAGGATCATAGAGGTGATAGTGGTTTTCCCGTGAGACCCTCCAATAACGACCCTGGTCTTATTTTTAGCGTGTTCATAAAGAAATTCGGGATAGGAGAATATCTTGATGCCAAGTTCCTGTGCTTTTAACAGCTCCGGATTATTTTCCCTTGCATGCATTCCAAGGATCACAGCATCGAGGGAAGGAGAGATCTTTTCCGGAAACCAGCCCATTTCCTCAGGTAGCAGTTTAAATTTGGCCAATCTGGACAGCGATGGCTCATAAATTGAGTCATCGCTTCCGGTAATTGTATGGCCACTTTTATGAAGAGCAAGGGCAAGGTTGTGCATAGCACTACCGCCTATAGCGATAAAGTGAATATTCATATTTAGAAATTTATGCAAATATAAATATTATAACAGGAAAATAGCTGTGAAACAGGAAGTCTGGAGGAGCTAAATACTCTATTTAGGCGGCAAATTTCTATGACTTTCGCCGGTGATTATAATTAAAACTTATAGAAGGTAGGGTTTTTATCTTTTTTAACAGCTATTACTCTCATTATGAAGAAAGCAGGATTTAGATTTGTAAATTGGAATTTTTTGCACCGTTCACCGATGAAAAAGGTGATTTTAAAGATGGTTTAAGGTAAGATAAATGGGAATAATCTGCAGAATCAAAGTACATTATCGTAAGAAAGGCCTTAATTTTTAAGGGTTTTTTCCTACAAATTAACCAAACTTTAACCTAATCTAAAAGACTTGTTAAAAATTTGCCTAAAAACTCTGATATTGTTGAAAATTATTCCAATATTTGTGGGTGCCAAGAGCGGCATATTACTATAAATCTTATAATGTCAAATTTAACACCTAGCCTATGCAAAATTTTACTTTAGGAAAGAAGGGGATATCTATGCTCCTTTTTACCTTTATTTTATTAATTGGAAGCTTGCCCTCATATGGGCAGGAGAATTGCCCCACAGACGACGGTACTGCTTCCGAGCAAACCTTCTGTTATCTTCAAACAGTAGGAGATATTGCTACTGATGGTAATGCAATCTATCAAACCGCGGGAGCGAATGACACACAGCCAATTCCCGCATCGGAATTATTAACAAATGGTGCGACTTATTACGCAGGTTCCACATCAGGAAACTGTGACGCTAGAATACCAATCGCAGTTACTGTAAATAACGCCCCGCGCCCATCTAATACTATTACCAATAGTGTTGTTAGTGGATTCGAATTTACCACCTGTACTCCGGCCACTTTTAATTCTGATGACTTAGCAAATTTATTCGAGCCTCAAACGGATTATAGAATCGAGGTCTATGCCAGTGAGGAATCAACAGATCCACTAATTGACACCCCACTAAATGCCGGTGACAGCTATTTTGTTGGTCAGGTTCCAAACAGCAATGAAGATGCAGCCTCCAATATCTGCCCTTCATTTAGGGTAGCTGTAGGTTTTAACCCTAACCAAATTGAAGGTCCTGACGCAGAGACCAATCAGGCATTTTGTGAAAGTGCAACAGTTGCTGACCTTGTTGCAAATGGAACATATAACGATACTCAAGCAATTAGATGGTACAGATCACAAACTGCCAACTCTCCTTTGTCAAATGACACTCAACTAATTAATGGTCAATCTTATTTCGCTGCCCAGGTAGTGAATGAAAGAGGCAGCCCTCTACCTCCTTGTGAAACTTCAACTGGAGAAAGAACAGAAGTGATTGTTGAAATTCAAGAACCTCAGCAATTTGAAAACCCTGCAGCGGTAGAGATTTGCGAGGCAGATGTTCAGGAATTGTTCCCCAGTATAGATGAAATAAGAAAATACTATGTAGCTCTTCTACCGGAAGGTATGCCGACTAACGGAACTTTTAATCCTACCCCGTCACAACTTGCAACTCAATACCAAAATGATGAAGATGGTCTTGGTGACTTCTCAACAGTTTATACTGCGGGTGATGGCGAATGTGTTTCAACAGTAGAGTTAACAGTTACAATAGTTCCTCTTGAAGAGGCAAATGCAGGAACTATTGAACCTATAACGGTTGATTGTAATGATGAAGAAGTTGTTATCCTCGACGATTCTATTTTAAGTGAAGGTGCTACCCCGGGTGGAACATTTACCGGTGAAGGAATTAATGAAGATGGAAATTTTGATCCTACCCTTGTTGGACCAGGTGAATATACAATCACCTACTCAGTGGATGATTCTTTATTCTGTATAGTTGAAGGAACAAATGATTCTACCACCTTTACAATTACTGTAGAAGGACTGGAAGAACTTCCTGATACAATTGCAATGGAAATGTGTATTTTAGAAGTGCAGGAATTATTGGCAAATCCATTACAAGCTGAAGCTTTCTTCAATAATCTTCTAACTGAAAATGGAATTACCAATCTTGATGGCGATTTTGATGAAGAAGAAGCAGAAGATTTTGCATTAGAAATCTTAGCCTTTATTAATAGTAATCCAGAGACCTCAAGACCTTTTGGGCCTATTACTTATACTATCGCAAATGAATGTGGAGTAGAGTCCGTAGATATAACTCTTACTATTGAAACCACAGAAGCTCCTGAGATAAATCCTGCACCAGTTTGTGCAAGTACAACAGTCTTTGATCTTTTCACCCTTGTAGAAAGCGGTCAGACTGGAACCTTCACTTTTGAAGGTAATGAAATAGAAGATGGATTATTTGACGTTTCTCAAACAGGAGGATATGAAATTACTTTTACAGCAGCTGAAAGCACTGAAAGCTGTGTTGTAGGTTCAACAACCTTCACATTAACAGTAAGCGAAGGAGCCGTTGCAGAAAATCCTGCTCCGGTATTCGTTTGTGATGCAGATGTTCAAACACTTTTCCCAAGTGTTGATGAAATTAGAAAGTATTACATAGCCATCGCAAGGAATGCAGGTTTCCCTGGAAATGGGACTATAAGCCCAACCGGTTCAGAACTTGCAGATATCTATCAGGCGGATGAGGATGGTCTTGGTGATTTCACCACTACTTATACTTTTGGCGAAGGAGATTGTCAAACAACTGTAGACCTTACAGTAACTATCGTAGCAAATGCAGATGCAGGTGAAGATGGAATTGCTGAGTTAACTACTGAGGATGATGCCGTAAACCTTTTCGACTACCTGGAAGGCACTCCAATGGAAGGTGGAACCTGGAGCAACGAAACCGGAACTTTTGACCCGGCTACAGATGAGGAAGGAACTTTCACTTATACTGTGACAATTGGATCTTGTGAAGCCTCTGCTACAGTTACAGTTACCGTTGAAGACGAAACCGATCCAACTGACCCAACAGATCCAACTGACCCAACTGACCCAACAGATCCAGAAGTTGGTTGTGCCGGCCCTGATGTTAATGAAGTGATTTGTGAAGCTCAAGTGGCATACTATATTGCTAATCCAACAGAAGCTGCAGCATATTTTGACAGCCTTATTGGTTCTAATATAGATCAAACAGGAACTTTCACACCTTCTCTTGAATCTATAGTAGCGCAGTGGTTAGTGAATCCTGTTGGAACTTTCACTTCTACTTATACAGTAGATAACGATGATTGCGAAGATTCAGCAGATATTACTATAGTGGTAACTGCAGGTGACGAGATCGTTCGTGATCCTGTAAGCAGCATCATTTGTGAGTCTGATGTTCAGGCTCTTTTCCCAAGTAATGACGAGATAAGAAAGTACTACCTGAACCTGGTACCTGCAGGGATTGCAAGAACAGGAACATTTAGTCCTAATGCAGCTCAACTTGCTAGAATGTACCAGAATGACGAAGATGGTCTTGGTGATTTCACCACTACCTACACGGTTCAGGATGGCGAGTGTTCAGTAACTGTTGAAATTACTGCTACTATTGTTGCTGAAGAAGATGCAGCAACAGGCGAGATCGCAGATTTCGATGTGTGTGTTGGTGAAGGAACTATCAACCTTTACAATAGGTTAACAGATGATAACACCCCGGGCGGTTCTTTCTCTACAGAGAATGGAGTGCTTACCAATGGTTTATTCGATATTTCTGAACTTGGATCTTACGAGATCACTTATACAGTAAGCGAAGATGATACTGAAACTTGTTTAAGCGGAAGCGCTTCTACAACTTTTACAGTAACTGTTGGAGAAGGTGATCTGGATGCAGGTGAAGATAATTCGATCGAAGTTTGTAACTCACAAGTAAGAAACCTTAATGATACAGGTGTTAGAAACCTATACTTAGGTTTACTTGAGGAAGGTGTTTCTAGAAACGGAACTTTTGAACCAACTATCTCACAATTGATCAACCAATACAATATGGTAAGCAACTACGGTGACTTCACTACCATTTACACAATAGGTGAAGGTGACTGTGAGGATTCTGTAGAACTTACAGTAACAGTATTGGAAGCCAACGAGGCAGGTGAGGATATGGATCTTTTCTTCTGTTCAACAGAGACTTCAGTTAATCTATTTGACTACCTAAGCCCATTTGCCACTCAAAATGGAACTTTCGAAGGATATGAGGACGGGATTTTCAACCCATCTACAGCAGATGCAGAAACTGTGATCGTGTACGAAGTTGAAGATGACGAGTCTGAATGTTCTACAGGAAACTTCACTGCTACTTTCACAATTACAGTAAATGATCCTCAGGATGCAAATGCCGGTGGTGATGTAACTGCAGATTATTGTGCAGATGAGGATGAGAACATACAGCTTACAAGCCTTCTTGGTGAAGGAGCTCTTATGACAGGTTCTTTCAGCGCTCCTTATGCAAATGGTATTTTTAACCCATCTGTTGCCGGAGAAGGAGAGTACGTGATCACTTACTCTATCAATGGTGCAGAAGACTGTGCAATTGGAACAGACTCTGCTACAATCACAATCACTGTTGGAGGTTCAGTTTCTGAAGCACCGGTAGCCGACGCAGATCAATTCTTCTGCTTAAGTGAAAATGCTACTGTTGCAGATCTAGTTGCCACTGGTGACAATGTAGTATGGTATACAGATGCTGAGCTTACTACTGAGGCTGATGCAACTACCGTTCTGGTTAATGATGCAGTGTACTACGCGGTTAATACAACCGACGGAGCTTGTGCACCATCTGACGCAGTAATGGTTACTGTAACACTTGAAGATTCATTGGCTCCTACTCTACCTAACCTAGGAAATGAGTTCTGCCGCCAGGATAACCCAACAGTTCAGGATTTAATTGATAACCTTGAAGGACAAAATGTGCTTGTATATTCATCTTTAACAGGTGGAGAGCCACTTGCAGCTTCTGCTACACTTCAAAATGAAATGACGTACTATGCAACTGCAACAGACGAGTCCCTTTGTGAGAGCACAGAGCGTCTTCCGGTTAATGTGCGTGTGAAGTTCTGCGGAATTCCTGAGGCATTCTCTCCAAATGGAGATAACATCAACGACAGGTTTGTAATTCCTGACATTAGAAGAGACTATCCAAACTTTAATATTGAGATCTTCAATAGATGGGGTAATGTAGTCTTTAAAGGAAATGCATCTACTCCTGATTGGGATGGTGTTTCAAACCAATCTTCTACTTTAGGTGACAAAGTTCTGCCGGCCGGTGTGTACTTCTACATCTTAAATTATAACGACGGACAAACTTCCCCTGTTCAGGGTAAAGTATACTTAAGTAGATAATTAAAGGATAAACATAGAAAGAAATGAAAAACACAATTATTAAATATTTAATCTTTACAGGCATTATCCTTTTTTCTCTAAAAGGTATGTCCCAACAAGATCCACTATTCACTCAGTATATGTATAACATGAGTGTTATTAACCCTGCTTATGCTACAGATAATCCTGGAATGCTTAATATGGGTGGTATTTATAGATCTCAATGGGTAGGAATTGACGGTGCACCTCGCACCGCCAGTTTCTTCGCCCACACTCCCGTAAGTGAGCGTATAGAATTAGGTTTATCTATAGTTCACGACGAGATTGGTGATGTAGTAAAGGAGAATAACATCACAGCAGATTTTGCTTACGTTATTCCACTTGATGACAATAATAACAAGCTTTCCTTTGGTGTAAAAGGGGGACTTACAACATTCAATGCAGACCTTTCAAGGCTACAAACAAACCAGCCAAATGATCCTGCAATGCAAAATGTAAGTGAACTTTTCCCTGTATTTGGAGTTGGAGCTTTCTGGTTTGGAGAGAACCACTATTTAGGTTTATCTGCTCCCAACCTTTTTACTTCAAAACATCTTGAAAATGCCCAGGGCTTAAGAACTCTTGGAGAAGAGAACATTCACTATTTCCTTACAGGGGGGTATGTGTTTGACATCAATCCAGATTTTAAATTGAAGCCGGCCTTTATGGCCAGAGGCGTACAAGGTGCTCCTTTGAGCGTGGACATTACAGCCAACGTTTTAATGTTTAACCGTCTTGAAGCAGGTATTGGCTACAGGTTTGACGAGTCCGTAACAGGACTGGTGAACTTTGCAGTTACCCCTGGACTAAGAGTAGGATATGCTTATGATTATACCACCTCCAACCTTGGAAGGTATAATGATGGAACGCACGAATTCCTGTTATTATTCGATTTAGATTTATTCGGATTATCAAAAGGATATGACAAATCACCTAGATTCTTCTAAAAACCAGAGACAACATGAAAAAATTATATAGTTCAATATTAATTATCCTTATAAGCTTTTCAGGCTTTGCACAAAGCTCTGAGAAAAAAGGTGACCGTTTCTTTGCTCAAAGAGCATATGTAGACGCTGCTGAAGCTTATGAGAACGTTTCAAATAAGGACCAGAAAGTGCTTCAAAATTTAGGAGATGCATATTTCTACACGAACCAAATGGGAAATGCTGCAGAGGTTTATCGCACTCTTTTCCTAAGACACGAAGCTGAAACAGACCCACAGTATAAATTCAGGTTTGCTCACGCTTTAATGGCTACAGGACAAAATGACGATGCCAGTCAATACTTTACCGAGTACCACGGGACAGATTTCAATTTTGACGAATTCAGAAGAGAAATGGATACAACAGTATCTCATGTGTATACTACCAACCAAATCATGAACAATGCTGCATCTGCCGACTTTGGCATAGCATTCTACAATGACAAGGTGGTATTTGCATCTACCAGAAACCAGGAGCGACCAATTTATCCCTGGAATAAAAGACCAATGCTCGATCTTTATACAGCCGATATGGATGATGAAGGACAATTAAGCAATATTGTTCTTTTCCCGGGCGCCATTAACTCCGACACTCATGAGAGCTCTGCTACTTTTAGCCAGGACGGTATGACCATGTTCTTTGACCGTACCAATGACAAAAGGGTAAAGGATGAAAATGATGAGCGCGTTGCTCACATAAGTATTTATCGTGCAGAAAATGTTAATGGTAACTGGACAAATATTCAAAGAGTTCCTTTTTCAAGTGACGAATATTCTACAGAACACCCAAGCTTAAGCCCAGATGGAACTCAGCTTTATTTTGCAAGTGATATGCCTGGATCTGTTGGTTCATTTGACATCTATGTTGTAGATGTGAATGAGGATGGCACATTTGGCACCCCACGTAACCTTGGTTCAAATGTGAACACAGCGCACAGAGAGCAGTTCCCTTTTATTAGTGGAGACGGCACCTTATACTTTTCGTCAAACGGTCATCCGGGATTTGGAAATATGGATATCTACAGCACAGAAGGTGACTTTAGTGAAGTAAGAAATCTTGGAACTTCAATAAACAGTGCTTTTGATGATTTCGCTTATGCAATTCGTGATGGTGAAGAAGAAGGTTTCTTTGCTTCAAACAGAAGAGGAACAGACAATCTTTATACTTTCACCAGAGAGGACTACACTCCTCCGGTTGTTGAGATAGAAGAGAGAGAAACTAATCCTGAAACAGGAAGACAGCAACTTAGAGACGTAGGTAACATTTACTTTGATTTTGACAAGTCAACTATTAAAGAAGAATCTAAACCTACTCTTAATAAAGTAGCCGATATTATGAAGAAGTACCCAAGCCTTGAGATCGAGATTGGTTCTCATGCCGATGCAAGAGGATCTGACAGGTACAACATGGCACTTTCTGAAAGACGTGCAGCTTCAACTCTTGAATACCTTGTTAGCCAGGGCATCGAAAGAGAAAGATTAACCTCTAAAGGTTATGGTGAGTCAATGCCACTTAACGATTGTACACAACCTACTGGATGTACCAGCGAGCAATACGCAAGGAACAGACGTAGTGAGTTCACAATTATGAATTAAAGTTGCAACTAACTAACCAACCAAAGAGAATGCCCCGGGAGACCGGGGCATTCTTATTTATAAGAAGTTTGAACTTTCATTCATCTGAAATCAAAGACAGCTTTAGGCTTATAGTTTAAAATCATTTGAACATAACCCATCCCTTCTAATAAAAAAAGAAAACCTGTAAAAGAATGGGGAGCAATATATTAATGTCCTTATTAGAACATACAAGGTCTATGAAGTTAGACCTGTTTTACTAAGAGTTGCAATTTCAACTCGCCTTGAGATTAGCTGTAGATTTGAAATGTAATTAGGTTATTTTTTGCCAGCCTAAACCAGGTGCCTATTTCAAGTGTTAGGAATTATTAACTGTAAATTAAAATCGAAAATCGTAGAAGTACTGGCAATTTATTTTAAAAGATAGGAATGGTCTGAAAAATTCAATGTTCGGGAGGCTATGTCATCCCATAACAAGCACATCTCTTAACCTCATCCAACTATTTCAACCCAGGTTATAAAACCAACATCATTTCTTAGGAGGGTATCCGGCCAGGGCTTTGTCGATCATGGTCCTAAGTTGTCTTTCGCGCTTTTCAGGTGAGGCATCACGATCAAATTTGTAATCTACTACTGCCTGCCATATAAGTGCATCCTCCTGCACATCGATGAAATCAATGGTAAGTTGTAAAAAAGTATCGGGGCCACCAAGAGGAATTCCGCCGGAGACACCTATGCCCATATTACGGCCGGTACCTCCTACTCCAACCCCAACACTGCTTCGGCTCTCGGATTCATATTCAGTAGAATAAAAGTTTACATAGATCTGCGGATTTTCAGCAGTTGTAAAACCTTTCCCGGCCAGCTTTTCATTAAGAATATTTATAATGCGCTTATCATCCAGCTGGTTTAAGCCTGTTACAAGGTCTGGATAAATCTGGTAGGTTGTTATACCGGAGAATTCCCTTTTTTCATCATAATCATATACTGCCCGGGGAGAACTACATGAAGTGAAGATTGCCAGTAAAAAAATATATTTAAAGAGCCTCATAAGGTGATTTTTATTTTAAAGTTACATAAAAATCAAACCCCGAAATAGCTGATTAACAAGAATTAAACAGCCTGTTTATTTAGCATTTCCCATAGTTTATCCTTTAACTCAACCAGGCCCTGCTGTGCCACGGCCGATATAAATAGATAAGGAGCATTTAAATTACCATCGAGCTCTGCTTTCAACTCAGCCTTGAGTTCCTCATCAAGCATATCACTCTTCGAGATAGCGATCAATCGGTCTTTATCCAGCATTTCAGGATTATAACGTCGCAGCTCATCAAGGAGTATTTCGTACTGCTTAACAATATCCCTGGCGTCTGCAGGGATAAGGAATAGTAATGTAGAATTCCGCTCAATATGCCTTAGAAATCTATGTCCAATACCTTTTCCCTCTGCCGCACCTTCAATAATACCGGGGATATCTGCCACAACAAAGGTTTGGTAATCCCTGTACTCCACAATACCCAGGTTGGGTTTAAGGGTGGTAAATTCGTAATCGGCTATCTTGGGTTTTGCTGCCGTAATAACAGAAAGTAAGGTAGATTTACCGGCATTTGGAAAGCCTACGAGGCCAACATCGGCAAGGATCTTAAGCTCCAGTGTAATATCCTTCTCCTCCCCTTCCAGCCCGGGTTGGGCATATCGCGGGGTTTGGTTTTTTGAGGATTTGAAATGGCTGTTACCAAGACCACCTTTACCACCTTCGGCCACGATGATCTCCTGCCCGTCTTCTGTTATTTCATGCAGTATTTCCTGGGTTTCGGTATCTCTTAACACAGTGCCCAGCGGAACTTCAATATACTGGTCTTGCCCATCTGCCCCCGTGCTGGTCTGTTTTCCACCACTTGACCCATGTTCAGCCCTTATGTGGCGTTTGAATTTAAGATGAAACAGGGTCCAAAGATTTTTATTCCCCTTTAATACTACATGACCTCCACGGCCTCCATCTCCACCATCTGGGCCACCTTTGGCCACATATTTTTCACGTCTAAGGTGAGCAGATCCCTGTCCCCCTTTACCGGAAGCTACATGTATTTTTACGTAATCAACAAAATTCCCTTCAGTCATCTTTCTTTTTTTAAGGCTTCACCTATTTAGAGACACCTCTTTTTATTGCTGTAAAGAGTCAATTACAGCACTTATTCTTGCGGTGATCTCCTCAATAGATCCTACCCCGTCAACTCCAAAATATTTATTTTTTTTCAGGTAATATTCCTTAAGGATCGCTGTTTCCTCATAGTATACTTTGATCCTGTTGCTTATTATAGCTTCATCTGCATCATCTGTCCTGCCAGATGTTTTACCCCTTTCCAGCAATCTGTCTATCAAAATTCTGTCCTCGACCTCCAATGCTATCATAGCAGAAACTTCTGTCCCTTTCTTTTCCAGCAGGATAGCTAGAGCATCTGCCTGGGCTTCTGTCCTGGGGAAACCATCGAAAATAAAACCTTTGGCATTTGGATTTTTGTCCACTTCTGCCTCCAGCATATTAATGGTTACCTCATCCGGGACCAGTTGTCCCTTATCCATATATGACTTGGCATTCATACCAAGATCTGTTTCATTTTTAATATTGTATCTAAAGACATCTCCTGTT
This sequence comes from Antarcticibacterium flavum, assembly GCF_006159205.1. NCBI lineage: Bacteria > Pseudomonadati > Bacteroidota > Flavobacteriia > Flavobacteriales > Flavobacteriaceae > Antarcticibacterium > Antarcticibacterium flavum. Next base: position 1,737,425 of record NZ_CP040812.1, read on the forward strand.
GAGATATGAACGAGGTCATATTTATCCTTTAGAACATTTGCCTGGGTTCCCTTACCGGCTCCCGGAGGTCCAAACAGCACCAAATTTGTCATGGTTTATTTTTTAAGTTTATATACCTGGGTAAGATTACGGCCCAATCCATCATAGTCCAGGCCATATCCAACAATAAAATAATTCGGGATCTCTATTCCTATATAGTCAATTGACAGTTCCTTTTTATAAGCTTCCGGCTTATAGAAAAGGGTCGCGATCCTGTAACCGGAAACTTTCTTTTCCCTTAGGATCCTGTCGATCTCAACAAGTGTGTTCCCCGTGTCAATTATATCTTCTATTACAATCACTTCCCTGCCTTCCAGCTCCTGGGTAAGGCCCAGCAAAGTTTGCACCTTTCCGGTAGTAGTTGTTCCTTCATAAGAACCCAGTTTCACAAAACTCACCTCACAAGCCCCCGGAAATCTTTTTATAATTTCTGAAGCAACTAAAAATGCACCGTTTAGGATTCCCAGGAAAATTGGTGTTTTCTCCTCATAATCCCTGTTTATTTGTACAGATAGTTCCTCAATAGCTGTAGTTATGGTTTCTTCTGAAATATAAGGGACGAATTCTAAATCGTGTAACTGGATCAAAGCAGATTATTTTAAAGGATCAAAGATAAGGATTCTAAACAATTCAAGCAGGTAAGTATTTAACCGATTTATAGAGGAATACTTCGACAATCCATCTTAAAAAATTATTTTTGCTGAAACTCGATATTCGTATGGTTCATTACTTTTCATCCAATTTTAAATTAGGCATTCTCGGTGGAGGCCAGCTTGGTAAAATGTTACTTTATGAAACCCGTAAATTTGACATCTCCACGGTTGTTCTGGATCCGAGCCCACAAGCTCCTGCAAAACTGGCAGCAAATACCTTTCGCGAAGGAGATTTAATGGATTATAATACTGTATTGGCTTTGGGAAGGGAGGTAGACCTGCTTACCTTTGAAATTGAAGCTGTGAACGTGGAAGCCCTTAAGCAACTTGAAAAAGAAGGAAAAAAAGTTTATCCATCCTACCAAACCCTGGAAAAGATCCAGGACAAAGCCGTACAAAAACAATTTTTTGAAGATCACGGTATCCCAACCTCGCCATTCAAAATATTTTCCACAAAAAAAGAATTTGAAGCAGCTGTTGAAAAGGGTGATATAAGCTTACCCATAGTTTGGAAGAGTGCAACCGGTGGCTATGACGGCAGGGGGGTAAGTATTCTCAAATCCCAAGATCAATTAAAAGAATTACCAGAGGGAAAATGTATTGCAGAAAACCTCGTACCTTTTAAAAATGAATTGGCGGTTATCGTTGCCAGGTCTCCAAAAGGTGAAGTTAAATCCTACCCGGTAGTTGAAATGGAATTCCATCCTACAGCAAACCAGGTAGAATATGTACTTTGTCCAGCCAGAATTGATGATGAAGTTGCTGCCAAGGCCCGGAAATTAGCAGAAAAAGTCTCACAAGCCTTTGAACATGTAGGACTGCTGGCAGTCGAGATGTTCCAAACAAAGGACGATGAGATCCTTATAAATGAAGTTGCCCCCCGTCCACACAACAGCGGACATTATAGCATTGAAGCAAGTTATACCAACCAGTTTGAACAGCATTTACGTGCTATCCTGGACTTGCCACTTGGGGAGACCAAAAGCAAAACCGGAGCTATCATGGTAAACCTGGCCGGTGAAGAAGGACATACAGGCCCCGTTACTTATAAGAACATTGAAGAAATAATGAAATTGCCCGGAGTGACCCCGCATGTTTATGGAAAAAAAGAAACCCGTCCATTCAGAAAAATGGGCCATGTTACTATTATCCACGAGGACCTGGCAAAAGCAAGGGAAATTGCAGGCAGGGTAAAGGAAAGTATAAAAGTTATAAGTGAATAAACAGCATCAAGGATAAAGCGGACGTATAAAATATTAAAAAATGAGTAAAGTAGCAGTAATCATGGGAAGCACAAGTGATCTTCCCGTCATGCAGGAAGCCATTGATATCCTGAAAGGATTTGATATAGAAGTTGAAGTAGATATTGTCTCTGCACACCGCACCCCTGAAAAACTTTTTGAATTTGGCAAAAATGCACATACCCGGGGCATAAATGTCATAGTTGCCGGAGCAGGCGGGGCAGCCCACCTGCCGGGCATGGTAGCCTCCCTTTCTCCCCTGCCGGTGATTGGCGTACCTGTTAAATCAAGCAACTCAATAGATGGCTGGGATTCTGTTCTTTCAATTCTCCAAATGCCGGGTGGGGTCCCTGTTGCCACAGTTGCCTTAAATGGCGCCAAAAATGCAGGAATTCTCGCCGCTCAAATTATTGCGGCTACAGATAAGTGTATGCTTGATAAGATCCTGGCCTATAAAGAAGGCCTTAAAATGAAAGTGATAGAAGGAGCTAAAAGTCTGGAGAATTCCTAAATTTAGAATAAAAAAAGGCCACGCAAGCGTGGCCGGGAGTAGTACTTTTTGCCAGAATTATAATTTATTAACCATTCTAAATATATTAATCTAAACCAATAGTAACTACTTATCGTTAACTTTTTGTTATCATAATTAATGCCGAAATATACATTAAAAATTGGAAATAAAGGTCAAAGTCAAGTAAAAAACGTCTAACTGCACACCTTTTCCTACAAAATCTAAAAATTTTCAAAATAAATTTATGAATCCACTTTTGCAAGATTTCAAATATGCCCCCTTCTCAAAAATCAAAAATGAACATTTTAAGCCGGCCATACTGGAGTCTGTAAAATTGGCAAAAGCTGAAATTGAGGCTATTGCCAACTCCAACGAGGAACCCACATTTGAGAATACGATCGTAGCCCTGGATTTTTCAGGAAGGCAACTCGATTTGGTAACGAGTATTTTTTTCAACCTCAACTCTGCCGAAACGAATGACGAAATTCAAAAAATAGCCCAGGAAATTTCCCCGGTGTTATCAGAATTCAGGAACGACGTAATCCTCAACAGGGAGTTGTTCCTTCGGGTTAAAAGAGTTTTTAAGAACAGGAACAACCTGGAACTTACCCGGGAGCAACAAACCCTTCTGGAAAAGAAATACAAATCCTTTGCCCGCAACGGCGCCAACCTTCCGCAGGAAAAACAGCAGGAATTAAGGGAAATTGACAAGCAGTTATCTACCTTAAGCTTAAAGTTTGGTGAAAATGTCCTGGCTGAAACTAATAGGTTTGAGCTGCATATAACAGCCACCGAAGACCTAACAGGTTTACCACAGGCAGTTATCGATGAAGCACGGGAAGTTGCTTCTTTTAAACAAAAAGAAGGCTGGATCTTCACCATGGAATATCCAAGTTATCTTCCATTTATGAAATATGCAGCAAACCGGGAGCTAAGGAAAAAAATGGCCTTGGCTTTTGGTTCAAAAGGATTTCACAATGATGAGCTTGATAACCGGGAAAATGTTCTTAAGATTTCTTCCCTGCGTCATAAAAGGGCTAACCTGCTGGGTTATTCCACACACGCTGCCTTTGTACTGGAGGAACGTATGGCAGAGAGTCCCGAGAAGGTAGAGGCTTTTCTGGCCGATCTCCTGGAGAAGGCAAAACCTGCTGCAAGGAAAGAATTTGAAGAATTGCAAGAATTTGCCCGGGAACTGGACGGGATTGATCAGTTGGAAAAATGGGATGCTGCCTATTATGCTGAAAAACTAAAGCAAAAACTTTTTGATCTTGATGATGAAAAACTAAAACCTTACTTTCCACTGGAGCAGGTTATAGACGGGGTTCTTAAAATTTCAAAAAAATTATATGATCTTGAATTTTCCAGGGTAGATACTATAGATGTTTATCACCCAGATGTTACCACTTATAAGGTTACCAACGGTGAAGGCAGAGATATAGCATTATTCTATGCCGATTTCCATCCACGACCCGGGAAGCGGGATGGTGCCTGGATGACCGTTTACCGCCCACAGCAGGTTAGGAATGGGGAAAATGAAAGACCCCACATCTCGATTGTTTGCAACTTTACCAAGCCTTCAAAGAATACCCCGGCCCTTCTCACCTTCAATGAAGTGACAACCTTATTTCATGAATTTGGGCACGCCCTGCATGGGATGCTGGCCAATACTACTTACCCCGGACTTTCCGGCACCAGTGTATATTGGGATTTTGTAGAACTCCCAAGTCAGGTGTTGGAGAACTGGTGTTATGAGCAGGAGGCTCTGGAGCTTTTTGCCAAGCATTATGAAACAGGTGACGTAATTCCCGGGGACCTTATTCAAAAAATAAAGGATGCCTCCAATTTCCAGGAAGGTATGGCTACCGTGAGACAAATTAGTTTTGGACTCCTGGATATGAGCTGGCACGCGATTGATCCTGAAGAAATAAAAGATGTAAAATCACACGAAGATGAGGCTTTTGAGCCAACAAGGCTGTTCCCCGATGTAAAGGAGAATTGCATGAGTACTTCTTTCTCCCATATTTTCCAGGGTGGATATTCTGCGGGATATTATTCCTATAAATGGGCAGAGGTATTGGATGCAGATGCTTTCGAATATTTCAAACAGGAAGGGATCTTTAGCCGGGAAGTCGCTCAAAAATTTAAAGACAATATCCTTTCCCGTGGAGGGACAGAGCATCCAATGGAACTCTATAAAAAATTTAGAGGCAAAGAGCCCCAGCCCGATGCTCTGTTAAGAAGAGCGGGATTGATAGAGGAAACCCCTGAATTTTAAAAAGCCGGTGCATTATTATAAAAGAAGGCATAAAAGAAGATATTTTGTGCCTTCTTTTCTTATTTTTGGATATATTCCATAGACAAATGGCAACAAACCTTATTGACCCCACCAAGTGGGTGGATAAATATTCAGATTACCTGTTCAATTACACTATTGTAAGGGTGAATGACAGGGAACTGGCAAATGACCTCATCTCAGAGACATTTCTTGCCGGGCTCAAATCTATGAAAAATTTTAAAGGAGAAGCGACAGAACGTACCTGGTTAATTTCCATTTTGAAACGTAAGATCATAGATCATTACAGAAGAATAAATTCCAATAAGGGTAAAGCTGAAGTAAGGATCAATTACAGCGATGAATCCAATGAAGGAGACTGGCTGGAAGAACAGGCGCCAGACAGGTTTGATATGACTGCTGAAGATATAATGGAAAACGAGGAACTTGGAACTGCTATCCTGGATTGTATGAATACGTTGAATGAAAAACAGGCAAAGATCTTCAAAATGAAAACGATTGAAGGTTTTGATACCGAAGCCATATGTAATGAGTTTAATATCACTCCGTCTAACCTGTGGGTGATCATTCACAGGGCACGGGTATCGCTTGCTGAATGTTTAGAAAAAAACTGGTTTTAAAAATGAGTATATTTAAATCGTTATTTGTAGATTGTTCAGAAGCTGCACATTGCTGTGACAAAGTACAATATGAAGAGGCTTCCTTCTTTGAGAAGTTAAAGATCCACCTGCATCTTATCATTTGCAAACCGTGCAAGAAATACTCCAACAATAATATCAAACTCACCTCTCTTATCAAGAAGGCCGACCTTAAAACCTGTACCGAGGAAGAAAAGAAAGCCTGGAAAGAAAAGATCGAAAAGGAGATCTCTAAAAAAGAATCTTAGCAAAAAACAAGCTAAGAAACCATCCAATAGGCACAGCTTCTACCCAAAAAGAGGCGTAATATTTAGATTGGCGAATCACAGCATTTTTTAGCGAGAAGAACGTTAAGATAGTCAATAAAAATAAAGCTGTAACAGAGGCCAAATCTGTTGACTGCTTTAAAAATTCCAATATAAAAAATAATAGGATCAAGAGGTAACCCACCTGTCGTGTGCGCCGCACCCCCAGGATTTGAGGGATTGTCCCCAATTGCGCCATATCATACTTGAGATCCCGTATTTCAAAAGGCAGGACAAGGGCGATCACTATGAGAAAGCGCTGCAAAAAGCTAATTAGCACATCCCATTGAAAAATTCCCATTTCAGTATTGAGGGGCATTAAAACAGTCACCCCGGAGACTACAAAGGCGATAACATAGATTTTCACACCTGGCAGCGCCCTTAGATTCCTGTTTTCATTAAAAACAGGCAGGGCATAGAGCAATGTAAATAACCCCATGACCGCCGCCAATATCAGTACATTAATCGGTAGGAAAAATGCGGAAATGATCAAACCAACAAATATAAAAAGGGAAAAGACCTGTATCATTCTTATATCACCGGCAAGGCTAAAGTGATGCAGCCTGGCAATACCCGCATATTTTATAAAGTTATAACCGGTAACCGAGGCAAAAAAAATAAAGAGAAGCAGGGGTAGATCAAATGGAATTCTAAAATTTAAACATGTCACTGCCGCCAATGCTACAATGGCTAAAGAAAGATGAATACTACTGTTTATATAAAAGTCCAGTGACTTTTTCCAAAGGCTCATAAAAATGGAATCCGGTCTAAATAGAAAGTACTTGAAAAGGCTCGAAATCTTAACATCCCTAAGTTCTTAAATTGTAAAAAATTACGTTTAAAATACGTAATTTCGCAGGACAAAACACAACTTTATTTTAATGAGAACAGATTCATTTGCCCTAAGACATATAGGCCCCAATGAAAGTGAACTTCAAGAAATGCTTTCAACTGTTGGAGTGTCCAGTCTAGACCAGTTAATTTACGAAACCCTTCCCGACGATATCAAGTTAAAAACCCCGCTAAACCTCCCTCCTGCACTAAGTGAAAATGAGTACGCAGAGCATATTGGAGAACTTGCAGCCAAAAATAAGGTTTTTAAAACATATATAGGCCTTGGATACCACCAGGCTATACTTCCTGCAGTGATCCAGCGCAATATATTGGAAAATCCGGGTTGGTATACTGCTTATACCCCCTACCAGGCAGAGATCGCCCAGGGAAGACTGGAAGCTTTGCTAAATTTTCAAACTATGGTTAGTGATCTTACAGGAATGGAGCTTGCAAATGCTTCTCTTCTTGATGAATCTACGGCCGCGGCAGAGGCCATGGCGCTGCTTTTTGCAGTAAGGGAAAGGGATCAAAAGAAAAATGAAGTTGTGAAGTTCTTCGTTTCAGATGAAGTACTGCCACAAACAATTTCTTTATTAAAAACTCGGGCAATACCCCTGGGAATAGAACTGGTAATTGGTGATCATTCAGAATTTGATTTTTCAGAAGAATTTTTTGGTACCATAATCCAATATCCGGGAAGATCCGGGAGAGTTTACGATTACTCTAAATTTGTTTCAGGTTGTAAAGATGCCCAGATAAGGGTGGTAGTGGCAGCCGATATTTTGAGTCTTGTAAGGCTGCAGGCACCAGGAGAACTGGGAGCAGATGTTGTTGTGGGCACTACCCAACGTTTTGGAATCCCGCTTGGATACGGGGGGCCGCACGCTGCTTACTTTGCTACTCGGGAAGAATTTAAACGAAGTATCCCGGGAAGGATCATTGGGGTTACCAAAGACCTTAATGGAAATCGCGCCCTTCGTATGGCACTACAAACCAGGGAGCAACATATCAAAAGAGACAAGGCTACTTCAAATATTTGTACTGCCCAGGTATTACTTGCAGTAATGGCAGGAATGTATGCCGTTTACCACGGGCCAAAAGGCTTAAAATATATTGCAGATACTGTTCACTCCTCTGCAGTGACACTCGAGGCAAAACTAAAGGAATTGGGTTACCAACAACTTAACTCCACATATTTCGATACGCTTCAAATCAAAGCCAGCGCCGCAACTGTAAGGCCAGTTGCTGAAAAGAACAGGATCAATTTCTATTATCCAGATGAGGAAACAGTGGTGATAGCCCTTAATGAAACAACAAATATAAAAGACCTCAACAGGATCATATCAGTCTTTGCTGAAGCAGCCGGAAAGGATGTTAGTTATATTGAAAAGCTTAAAGAAGGCACCAGCATACAGGAGGAAGTGGAAAGAAAGAAAGAATTCCTTACCCAGGATGTCTTTAACTCCTACCATTCTGAAACCGATATGATGCGTTATATCAAGAAACTGGAGCGAAAAGATCTTTCTCTTAACCACTCAATGATAGCTCTTGGTTCCTGTACTATGAAACTTAATGCAGCTTCTGAAATGTTGCCTTTGAGCAACCCGCAATGGGGGAATATACATCCTTTTGCACCCATTGACCAGGCAGAAGGTTACCAAACAATGTTAAAGAGACTGGAAGACCAGTTGACAGAGATCACAGGCTTTGCAGGAACTTCCCTGCAGCCAAACTCTGGAGCACAGGGAGAGTATGCCGGCTTAATGGTAATTCGTGCTTACCACGAATCAAGGGGTGAATCTCATAGGAATATTTGTCTTATCCCATCCTCTGCCCACGGTACAAACCCGGCCTCTGCAGTAATGGCAGGAATGAAAGTGGTGGTAACAAAGGCTACAAAGGAAGGAAATATAGATGTTGAGGACCTTAGGGAGAAGGCGTTAAAACATAAGGATAACCTTGCAGCTTTGATGGTTACTTATCCTTCAACTCACGGAGTATTTGAATCTTCTATTAGAGAAGTGACAAAGATCATACATGATAACGGCGGGCAGGTTTATATGGATGGCGCAAATATGAATGCCCAGGTTGGATTGACAAATCCGGGTGTAATTGGTGCAGATGTTTGTCACCTAAACCTTCACAAAACCTTTGCTATACCTCACGGCGGTGGAGGCCCTGGCGTAGGACCAATATGCGTTGCGAAGCAATTATTACCATTCCTCCCGGGGAATCCTGTAATTGAGACCGGTGGTGAAAAAGCAATTACTGCTATTTCCTCGGCACCCTGGGGTTCGGCACTTGTATGCCTAATCTCTTATGGATATATAACAATGCTGGGAAGCGATGGCCTTAAAAAGGCTACAGAATATGCTATCCTTAATGCAAATTATATAAAAGCAAGGCTTAAGGAACATTATCAAACTTTATATTCAGGTGAAAGGGGAAGGGCTGCACACGAAATGATAGTTGATTGCCGTCCATTTAAGAATAATGGGATTGAAGTGGTAGATATAGCCAAACGACTTATGGATTATGGTTTCCATGCCCCTACAGTATCATTTCCCGTTGCCGGAACCATAATGATAGAACCTACAGAAAGCGAAAGTAAAGCAGAACTTGACCGTTTTTGTGATGCCCTGATATCCATTCGCCAGGAGATCAATGAATCATCTCAGGAAGATGAAAACAATATCCTCAAGAATGCACCTCATACATTGGCAATGCTTACAGCAAATGAGTGGGATTTCCCTTACTCAAGAGAACAGGCAGCATTCCCGCTAGAATACATAGCCGATAATAAATTTTGGCCTAGTGTAAGACGCGTAGATGACGCATTTGGAGACAGGAACTTAATTTGTACCTGTGATCCCATTGAAGAATACATGGAAGCCTAGATTCTATTTAAAAAAGGCGCAAACTATTTTGCGCCTTTTTTATTATATATTCAAATTAAGACCAAATTTTTTCTTATTTCTCAACAGGTTAATTAAAATTATATCTTATCCCCAATCTGCTGAAATAAAACCATTTCACCGGGTCCGGTTAAGCTGGATTTTATTAATTTAGTTAAAACAATCACAAAATTACTTCGTTTCAATGAGTATAATGATCACAGGGGTTGGTAGTTTCATCCCCAATTTGAAGAGGAAGAATTCAGATTTCTTGAAGCACGAATTCTTAAATATTGATGGCTCCGGCTTCCCCCATGCTAACGAGGTAACAATTGAAAAATTTAAAGCTATAACCGGCATTGAGGAGCGAAGATACCTGGAGGAAGAACTTACCACCTCAGATATGGCAACTGTGGCAGCACAAAAGGCCATAGAAGATGCAGGAATAGATCCTGAAACGCTGGATTATATAATTGTAGCCCATAATTATGGAGATGTAAAACACGGTAGTGTTCAAAGTGACGCAGTGCCCAGTCTCGCTACCAGAGTAAAACATAATTTGCGGATAAAAAACCCATCATGTGTTGGTTATGATGTTTTGTTTGGTTGCCCGGGATGGATAGAGGCAGTTATACAGGCCCAGGCTTTTATGCGTTGTGGAATGGCAAAAAAGTGCCTCGTAATTGGAGCTGAGGCCCTTTCGAGAGTAGTGGATAAATATGACCGGGATTCAATGATCTTTTCAGATGGTGCGGGGGCTACAGTCCTTGAGGTAGCAGAAGGTGATGGAGGTATTTTAGCACATCAGTCGGCCACATTTGCATATCAGGAGGCGCACCACATTTATTTTGGCAAATCCAACCGTGCGGAAGAAAAAGATGATACCCGTTTTATAAAAATGAACGGCAGGAAGATCTATGAATTTGCCCTCACCCACGTCCCAACGGCTATGAAGACCTGTTTGGAAAAAAGCGGGAAGACCATAGATGATGTAAAAAAGATCTTTATCCACCAGGCAAATGAAAAAATGGATGACGCCATAGTTGCGAGGTTTTATAAATTACACAAACGCCCGGTACCACCAAATGTAATGCCTATGAGTATACAGGAACTAGGCAACAGCAGTGTAGCCACGGTTCCCACCCTTCTGGATCTTGTGCGAAGAGGCGAAATAAAAGACCAGAAGCTAAGTAAAGGTGATGTTATAATCCTGGCCAGCGTAGGTGCGGGAATGAATATTAATGCCGTGGTTTACCAATATTAAGAATGTACGAGCACACTTTTCCTAATAAAAGATATAAACAGACCTTAGACTTCTTAAAAAAACATGTTCCACCACCGGCAACTGTCCTGGACCTGGGGGTAGAAAATCCATTTTCACTCATCATGCAAAAGGAACAATACACAGTAACCAATACCCGGGGTGAAGACCTTGACCTGGACACTACAGCTGTGCAGGAACCGGGCCTGGAGGTGGTGACGGCTTTCGAGATCTTCGAACATCTCGTAGCACCTTTTAATATTTTGAGAGAGATGAAGGCCGAAAAACTGGTCGCCACAGTTCCTCTCAAATTGTGGTTTGCTGATGCATACAGGAGCGATACCGATATGCGGGACAGGCATTTCCACGAATTTGAAGACTGGCAATTTGACTGGTTGCTGGAAAAAGCAGGCTGGAAAATTAAAAGCACCGAAAAGTGGACAAATCCTGTAAACAAAATTGGAATAAGACCCCTCCTGCGCAAATTTACACCCCGGTACTATGCAGTATATGCTGAAAGACAATAACAACTACATATATCCAATCTTGTTTTACTGTATACCTGCTTAATATTGTATTTTAGCCTTAAAACAATTTAGCACCTGTGAGGATCTACATAGTCATTCCTGCACATAATGAAGAAGCTTTCATTGGCCAGACTCTTGATTCGTTAATAAACCAAAGCGTTTTACCTACGAAGATCGTTGTAGTTGATGACCAGTCTACAGATGGGACACATGAAACAGCAGCTTCCTATGCTGAAAATTATGATTTTATCACAGTACTTTCCACGACTACTAAAGGGGAACACCTTCCCGGCAGCAAAGTTGTGAATGCCTTTTGTAAGGGATTGGAAAGCCTGGATGAGAACTATGATATCATTTGTAAGTTTGACGCCGACCTTATTTTTCCGGTAAATTACCTTGAAAAAATCACTCACTATTTTTCAGAGGATCCCGCAGTAGGTATGGCCGGCGGCTTTTGCACGGTTGAAGAAAACGGGAACTGGAAACTTGAAAACCTAACCTCGAAAGATCACATAAGAGGAGCTTTAAAAGCTTATAGAAAAGAATGTTTTCAGGATATAGGAAAACTAAAACCGGCTATGGGATGGGACACTGTTGATGAGTTACTGGCCCAATTCCACGGGTGGAAGGTTGTAACAATTGAGGACCTTCTGGTAAAACACCTCAAAGCGACCGGTGGTAATTACAATAAAGCTGCAAAATATAAACAGGGAGCTGCTTTCTACAGGCTTCGGTATGGATTCTTGATTACCGCCATAGCATCAACTAAACTTTCTCTGAAAAAGGGAAAGCCTGCTTTATTACAAGATTACCTAATAGGATTTTTTAAAGCTAAAAAAGAAAAGCAGCCCTTTCTGGTTACTTCAGAAGAAGGCCGCTTCATACGGAACTTAAGATGGAAAAAAATGCTTAAAAAGGTCTTTTAAACCTCTTTAGTCAAGTATTTCTACTAATGGCCTCCCAGTATTCCCATTAGGAAAAGAGATCCCTAATAAAGCTGAAATGGTAGGAGCTATATCTATGATCTCAGCCCGTGCGCTTGAGCTGCCCCGTTTTATCCCGTTGCCGAAGAAAATGAGAGGTGCGTGGGTGTCATAGCTAAATCCGCTACCGTGTGTTGAGCCCGTCTTTGAATAAGTTATTACAGAAGGTTTCAGCACGAAAATAACATCACCACTTCGCTTTTGGTTATAACCATTTTGAATAAGTGCTGCAGTGCCTGTTGTAAATGAACCGCTTTGCAACTGTGTCCTGGTGTACACATTATTGATTTGTGGATATTGTAGCAGGTAATGAGCCAAAGTAACTTCTACCTCATTTGCTGCAAGGCCCTTTTCCCTGAGAACTTCATAATCAAAAAACACCTGATAATTATAAATATATTTAATGATCTCTGCACCATCAAAGTTCTCACTTACAAAAGATCTTAATTCTTCCTCAAAAATAGTATGGTCAAAATAGCCTGCTGGAATTTTTACAGAACTCAGGTATGAAGGAACATCAACCCCGCCGTGATCTGATGTGAGGAACACGGTATAATTCCCCTTACCCACTTTCTCATCTAGAGCCCTCAGGAGTCTTCCCAGTTCCTGGTCAAGCCTTAAATAAGTATCCTGCACCTCCTTGGAATTTACTCCAAAGTTATGCCCAACATAATCTGTACTGGAATAACTTAAGGTAAGAAAATCTGTATCTTCATCCCGCCCAAGTTCTTCGCCGTCCAAAGCTGCAATCGCAAAATCTGTAGTTATAGAATTCCCATATGGGGTAACTTTAAGAAGTTCATAAGGTCTTTCCTTTGATGCAAGTTCATTAAGGTCATAAGGAAAAGTAGACCTGCCACTGTAGCCACCTTCAAATGTTGTTTGATCTGGTCCGCTTTCAGTATAGGAATCTATATCCTTAAGAGTATTCCAGGTCTTCATATAGGATTTGACCTTTCCCGAATTATTGAAGGAGGTTACCCATTGAGGTAATTTTTGCATATAATAATCACTGGTGATCCACTTTCCTTCGTTACTCCCGTGAAACCAGTAGGCGGCATTTGCTGTATGTCCCGCCGGCAAAATTGCCCCTCTGTCTTTCAAGGCAATCCCTATAGTTTTGCCACGCATTTGAGTGAATAATCTGTTTTCATCTGCCACCGTGGTAACCATCATGCGGTGAGGGGACATTTTCCCTGCGCTGGAAGTAGTCCCCACGGGTAAGGCATTATCATCACCGGCACAATATACCTGTCGTTCCTCAAACTTATTGTACCAGTCATTCCCTATGATCCCGTGATTTTGAGGACCGGTGCCGGTATAGACTGAAGCATGCCCAGGGCCTGTATAAGTTGGAATATAATTAAAATGGGCATTGCGAAAATTAAAACCATTTCTTACCAGGCGCTTAAATCCACCCTCTTCATATTTATCCCAAAACCTGGTGAGATAATCGTAACGCATTTGGTCTACTACTATTCCAACAATCAATTTTGGTTTTTGAGAATGGGAAATGAGGTTGTTATCATCTTGTGCCTGTAGAGGAAAAATAAACAGGAAAATAAATAATAACGGCATTAAATTTTTCATATTGATTATATCTTTCATAAGCTTCAAAAATAGTAAATCCACAGGTTTAAAGATTAATTCTTAGTTAAATACTTTCCGACTTAAAATTACTATTTTAGCTTTACAAAAATTCCTTAATGAGTTACCTGCATTCAATTGGACAATACTTTATTATGCTTCAGGGAGTGTTTGGCCGCATGACCAAACGATCTGTTTTAAAGGAATTGATATTTAAGGAGATAGACCAGCTTATCCTGGGATCCCTGGGCATTGTTGCTTTCTTGTCTTTCTTTATTGGAGGTGTGGTCGCCCTCCAAACGGCTCTTAACTTAAACAACCCGCTTATCCCAAAGTCTTTGATCGCTTTTGCAGCAAGACAATCAATCATACTTGAGTTTTCTCCCACTTTTATCTCTATCATTATGGCTGGTAAAGTAGGATCATTTATTACTTCAAGTATTGGCTCAATGAGGGTGACAGAGCAAATAGATGCCCTGGAGGTAATGGGAATTAATTCTCTTAATTATCTCGTACTCCCAAAGATCATAGCAATGCTTACCTATCCTTTTGTGATCGCAATTTCCATGTTCCTTGGTATCGCCGGTGCATACGCCTCTGCCGTACTTGGCGGCTTCGTGGGATCGGACGTTTTTATTACGGGGCTTCAGGAGGATTTTGTAGGCTACCAGTTATTCTATGCTTTTTTCAAAACATTCCTTTTTGCTATAATCCTGGCTACCATCCCGGCATTCCATGGGTATTATATGACCGGGGGTTCTTTGGAAGTAGGTAAGGCCAGTACCACCTCTTTCGTGTGGACGAGCGTAGTAATAATCATTACCAATTACATAGTGACTCAATTACTTTTAAGCTAATGATAGAGATCAAGAATTTACATAAAGGCTTTGAGGACCAACAGGTATTAAAAGGAATTGATTTTGTTTTTGAAACAGGTAAGACAAACCTGGTCATTGGTCAATCGGGTTCAGGAAAGAGTGTGCTGCTTAAATGTATGCTGGGGATCTTTAAACCGGAAAAAGGATCAATTGAATATGATGGCGAGAAATTTTCTGAGTTTACAGATGAGGAAAAAAGAGAGTTAAGAAAAGAAATAGGAATGCTCTTTCAGGGTGGTGCTTTGTTTGATTCTATGACGGTTGAAGAGAATGTTATGTTCCCTTTAAGAATGTTCACTAAAAAGAAAAAGAAAGATCTGCAGGACCGGGTCCAGGAAGTACTGGAAAGGGTTAACCTGGAAGATGCGGGCAAAAAATATCCCGCAGAGATAAGTGGGGGAATGCAAAAAAGGGTTGCCATTGCACGGGCAATCGTAAACAAACCAAAATATCTATTTTGCGATGAACCCAATTCAGGACTTGATCCTCATACGGCTACAATCATAGATAATCTCATTCACGAGCTTACCGTAGAGTACAATATTACTACAGTGGTAATTACTCACGATATGAATTCCCTGCTGGAAATTGGAGAAAATATCGCTTTTCTAAAAGATGGCGTACTTGCCTGGAAAGGCGACAAAGATCAAATTTTTAAGACCGATGATAAAACAGTGACAGATTTTGTTTATTCATCAGATCTTTTTAAGAAAGTACGGGACGCCCAGCGGCAAGGGCTGTAATCAATTTTGAGATCTCACCGCCAGGGTATCAAGCTTTAAGCGTATGTTAAGCCAGTTCTGCATACGTTCAGCATCTGCAGTTCTTGCCCTTGATGGCACGTTCCTTTTCCAGGTTACATTGAAAGTTGGTATGGTATCAATCCTGTCAAAATTGGTCGTGATCATATTTGCATAACTAAGATTCTCCACATTCTCATAGTTGGCTTTGATCTCCCGGCTAAGTTCTCTAAAAGAAAAATCCCCTTTTTGATACTTTAGTAATTCATTTTCAAGTAAGGCAATTCTGGCATCTTTATTTTCGATCACCTCCTGGTTACGAACATAAAGATCCTCAAGAATACCACTTCGCACCTGTGACGAAAGAGCAGCAATATCACCTGTTTGCTGCTCTCCCTGCCTTACTACCAACCTTGCCTCCTTTAAAGCCTCCACATCTCCCATTTGGGTTCTCCAGGTTTCTATGGTTGCCTGCGGGACCTGAGCCCCTATCATAAAAACTTCAATTTCCCGATTTTGATAGTTTATAGTGGATCTCAATTTTTCTGCACCGCTAAATTGAACCGTTTGGGAAAGGAATTCTCCTGCCTTTGTCTCAAAAACCTGTTTTCGCAAGAGATTTACAAATAAGATCACACTGGGAATGATCACAATAATTGCAATAGTAGAAGCAATTTGTGCAGTACGCTTCCTGCGTTTGCTATTGGCATATTTCACTAATGGAAAACCAAGAAGTTTTGAAACAACGAAAGTAGAAAGGGCTATAAAAACTGCATTTATGGAGAATAAATAAAGTGCACCAAGTGCGTATGCCCCATTCCCAATTGCCAGGCCATATCCTACTGTGCAAAGTGGGGGCATAAGAGCTGTAGCAATCGCCACCCCAAAGATCACACTTGCAATAGTTCCTCTTTTTGTTTTGGCAACAATAAGCGCCAGGCCACCAAAAATTGCTATAAGCACATCCAGAATGGTGGGATAAGTTCTTGCAATAAGCTCCGGTGTTTCTTCTTTCACGGGAGATACAAGGAAATAGATAAAAGCCGTGAGCACACTTAACCCCACCATAACGCCAAGGTTAATAAAGCTTTTCTTCAAAGTATCCACATCATTGATAGCAACAGAGAGGCCTACGCCCACAATGGGTCCCATAAGGGGAGAAATTAACATCGCTCCAATTACAACAGCCGTACTACTTACATTTAAGCCAATAGAGGCCACAAAGATTGAGAATACGAGGATCCAAGCGTTGTGCCCTTTAAAGGAAATATCCTTTTTTATAGACTCAACCGTGGTCTCCCTATCTGTATCTCCACGAATATCCAGTAATTCTGAAAGAAAAACCTTGATGCTATTCCATATTCCCTTGGCACGGCCAAATTCCAATTCATTCTCTTGTGGGGGAGGGTTACTCCCAATATTGTCTTGATTCTCCATTCCTATTCCAGGTTATTCCCGTACTTCTCAAGCACCTTCATTCTTATTTCTTTTATTTCCTGCTCCTTTTCCCTCGGCACAATTAAAAGCACATCCTTATCGTCTACGATAATATAATCCTCCAGGCCATCCAGAACCACCACTTTATGGGAGTGGGTATAGATAATATTCTTACCAGATTCATTCGGCAGCAGGTGTGCATTGATTACCACATTTTTATCTTCGTCCTTTCCCAATTGATTGTACAAAGCACCCCATGTCCCAAGATCATCCCAGTCGAAGCCGGCCGGGATTACGAATACTTTATTTGATTTTTCCAGTATAGCGTAATCTATAGAGATGTTTTGAGCTTCAGGATAAATCTCTTTTATAAAAGCTTCTTCCTTTGAAGAGTTGAGTGTGTCATTCCCCTTATCAAATAGTTTAAACATCTCTTCCCGGTAGGTTGAAAATGCTTCAGCTATGACAGCAGCCTTCCAAATAAAAATACCGGCATTCCAAAGGTAATTCCCCTCCTCAAGGTATTTTTTCGCATTCCGCAGGGTAGGTTTTTCGGTAAAACTGGAAACCTTTTTAATGTGAAAATTCTCATCCTCCTCATCAAACTTTATATAACCAAAACCAGTATTGGGATTGGTTGGTTTTATACCCAGGGTAATTAAAATATCCGTTTTCGCCGCTTCTTCAAAAGCCGTATGAATATCCTGCACAAAAGCTTCCTTATCATTTATCCAATGATCACTTGGCGCCACCAGCATCACGCCATCGGGATTCTGTTTTTTTATTTTTAGTGCCGCGAGAAGAATACAGGGTGCCGTATTTCTCATAGCCGGCTCCAGTACAATTTGTTCGTCCTTGATCTTTGGTAATTGTTCCTTCACAAGATCCTTATATGCCTCATTGGTTAGGATAAGAATATTTTGAGGTGGTACAATGGTCGAAATTCGATTATAGGTGAGTTGGATAAGAGTCTCACCAACCCCCATCATGTCATGGAATTGTTTGGGATATTTGGCTTTGCTTACAGGCCAAAACCTGGAACCTACCCCACCTGCCATAATAACCGCAAAATAATTTAGATTATGTTTATTCATCGTGCTATTTCTTAACCCATTAGAAGTTCCACCTGGGCATTAGGCTGAAAAAGGTATATCTTCCCTGTGGAAACCTCCATACACTCATATAACTTTCTCCTTTTAGGACCTTTCCTGAAGATTTTACCATTATAAATTCTAAAAGACCCACCTGCAGGCAGCTCAAAAATATAATTTTTATCGTTCTCGGGATCAAATTTTTTTAAGGCCACAGAGAGATGCGCATCGGTATCACTGCTTGCCCTTGGATTTTTAAAATGTTTTGCAATTAAAGGTAATAATTGCACGGGAAAGATCTCCGGTCTAATAAAGGGCAGCATTAATTGTTGAAATGTGAACTTCCATTCCCTCCCATGTGGTTTAATGTTATACCCAAACCTTTCAAATGCTACCAAGTGTGCAATTTCATGAATAGTGGTAATGAGAAACCTGTATTTATTTAGATTTGAATTAACGGTAATTTGATGTCCCCCATCCTGGGTCCGGCGATAATCTCCATGCCTTGTAACCCTTTCATTTACGATCTTTAAATGTATCCTGTTTTCCTCTATTAAACTAAAAACAGAGGGGACAGCATGGCTTGGAAGGTACTTTTCTAGGATCTTGTTCATTCCTTACTGTGGTCTAAGGTGTGCTGCTGGATACCTGCAGGATCTTGCCATTATAATATTTATTACCTGTAAGGCTAAAATCCATGATATATTCAGCCATTTGGAGCGCAGAAAGGGGTGCCTTATATCCCGGGAAGGCTTCTTCCAGCATTTCTGTTTGAACAGCACCAAGTGCCAGTACATTAAACGAAGGGCCGGTTTCTTTATATTCTTCAGCCAGCAGTTCAGTTAAAGTAATAAGAGCTCCTTTGCTTGAACTGTAGGCGGCGAGCCCGGCAAATTTCATACTCCCCTGCACACCTCCCATACTGCTCACATTTATCACGTGAGACTCCTTATTCATTAAAGGCAGTAACAGCTGTATCAAGCCCACTACTCCAAAAACATTGGTGTCATACACATTTCTGAACTCATCAACTGTTGTTTCAGCAAAAGACTTATTAATAATAGCACCTGCATTATTAATAAGAATATCGACCTTCCCTTTTTCCGATAATCTTTCCTTCACACGGGCAAGATCATCCTCATTTGTGATATCACAGCCAATGGATGTTACTCCCGGTAGTTTAAACCCATCAACTACTTCTGCAATTCTGGATAAAGCAAGAACCTCATGTCCATTTTTAGAAAATAATTTCACCAGTTCCAGCCCAATGCCCCGGCTGGTACCTGTAATTACTACCTGCTTCATGTTTAATTCATTTTAATCTCCCTGGTGGGAGTATTAGTCATTTTGGTAATCCCCGGGATCACAGCTTCAATAAGATTTGCCATATGATCTACATCCATTTTTTCTGCCTCATCCCCTACGTGATGATAGAACTCATAGTTGGTAAAGTCAAAGGTGCTTATAGTTTGCGCAGGGACCTTGAATTCTTCGTAAAAAGGGTAATTATCACTGCGTCGAAATAGATTAAACTGCTTGGCTTCCGGCAAAAAACCCAGGACTTCTTCTCCTGAATATTCATTGAACTTTTCAGCCATATTTGAGTCCTCGAAACCGGTTAAATAACCGAGGTAATCCCTGTCTTTCATTGGAACCCCTATCATTTCAAAATTCACCATTGCATAAAGATCAAGCTCCTCTTCCTTAAGCCTGGAGGCTATTTCCCTTGCTCCTACAAGGCCCATTTCCTCCGCAGAAAAAAGGATAAAGAGTATACTCCTGCCGTTGGTTTTGGTCTCTCCAAAATATTTGGCAAGCTCCATAACAGCTACCGTACCCGCGGCATTATCATTTGCCCCATTCGCTATAGAATCTCCGTCCACTTTTTTGCCATAACCAATATGATCATAATGAGCTCCCAGGATAATAAATTCATTTTTTAAATCTTCATCTTCACCTTCAAGATATCCTACGATATTATACCCTGTTAACTCCTTTACCACAAAAGAGTCGCGGTAGGTTTCAAAATATGGTTCTACACGCCATTTCTTAAAATTATCTTCGATGTAAGCTGCTGCTTTCTCTATACCTTCACTACCGGTTGCACGTCCCTGCAGTTCATTGGATGCCAGGTAATCAAGTTTCTCCTTCACTGCGGAAGGGGTGATCTCATAAGATGCAGTAAGACTGGCCGTATTTGTATTATTTTTTTCCTGAGTCGATTTCTGGCTCAAATTACAGGCCGAAACAGCTGCTAAGGCCAGAAGTAGGAATGTTTTAGAAAAGAAATTTGTCATATAGCTAAAGATAAGAAAATCCCGCATAAATGCGGGATTTAGTGATTTTTATTCAAAATGCCAGATTATTTTATGCCAGCATTGTCACCGGGTTTTCCAGGTAACTCTTTAAAGTTTGCAGGAATGCTGCCCCGGTAGCACCGTCTACGGTCCTATGGTCGCAAGCCAGGGTGACTTTCATCGTATTCCCTACTACAATTTGACCATTCTTAACAACCGGCTTCTCAACAATAGCTCCTACAGAAAGGATAGCTGAGTTTGGCTGATTGATAATACTGGTAAATTCTGTGATCCCGAACATACCAAGATTGGAAACTGTAAAAGTACTTCCTTCCATCTCCTGTGGCTGCAGTTTCTTATTACGCGCCTTACCAGCAAGATCTTTTACATTTGCTCCTATTTGTGTCATTGACATCTGGTCTGCATATCGTAATACCGGAACTACCAGCCCTTCATCTACTGCTACTGCCACACCCATATGGATATGCTTCGCAATTTTTGTAGAATCCCCGGTCCATTGGGAATTGACCCTTGGATGCTTGCGAAGCGCCATTGCACTCGCTTTGATCACCATATCATTGAAAGAAACTTTCACATCTGGCAACTCGTTGATCTGTTTCCTGGATGCCATTGCCACCTCCATATTTACCTCAATGGTAAGATAGTAATGTGGAGCTGTGAATTTAGATTCTCCAAGGCGCTTGGCAATAGTTTTACGCATTTGAGAGTTCTTGATCTCTTCAAAACTTTCCTCCCCTGCAGGTACGTATGGTTTTACAGCTGCAGCTTCTTCTTTAGGAGCTTCAGCTCTTGCCGTCTCTTCTTTTGCAGGTGCTGCTTTTTCTGAAGGCTTATAAGACTCGATATCCTTCTTTACAATTCTTCCATTCTCTCCAGATCCCTTTACCTGCGAGAGGTCTATGCCTTTATCTTCTGCCATCCTCTTAGCAAGAGGTGACGCAAAGATGCGGGTTCCATCTGATGCCTGCGCAGATTTTTCTGAAGAAGAATCTTCAGTAGCAGTTTTTGATTCTTCCTTTTTAGATTCTTTTTTGGAATCTCCGCCTTTAGCTTTTTTAGAACCATCACCAGTTCCAATTCCTGAAACATCTGTTCCTTCAGGACCAATGATAGCAAGAAGACTGTCTACTTTGGCAGTTTCACCTTCCTGTATTCCAATCTTTAGAAGGGTTCCTTCATAAAAGGATTCGAATTCCATTGTAGCCTTATCGGTCTCTATTTCAGCAAGAATATCGCCTTCTTCAACTTTATCACCTTCTTTTTTGAGCCAGGAAGCAACTGTTCCTTCTTCCATGGTATCACTCAAACGAGGCATTTTGATCACCTCTACTCCTTCGGGGATCTCACCCGATGTTTCATCAGAAGAATCACTGCTTTCTGTCTCCTCCTCTTCATTTTCAGAAGAATCAGATTTTTCAGAAGGATCCTTCTTTTCCTCTTTCGCAGTAGAATCTCCTCCACCACTTATCAAACCGGAAATATCCTCTCCTTCCTCACCAATAATAGCCAGAAGATTATCTACAGGCGCTGTCTCTCCTTCTTCAATTCCTATATGAAGCAATGTACCTTCATAGAAGGATTCAAATTCCATAGTAGCTTTATCGGTCTCTATTTCAGCAAGAATATCGCCTTCTTCAACTTTATCACCTACACTTTTAAGCCATTTTGCAACAACACCTTCTTCCATCGTGTCGCTCAAACGCGGCATCTTGATTACTTCTGCCATAATTATTCTACTTTATGTGATAAAAAGGGATAATCCTTCTGTTCATAAACAGTGTCGTACATTACGTTTTTGGCCGGATAATCAGATTCTTCAGCAAACTTCTCGCATTCGTTAACAAGTTTCTTTACTCTCTTGTCAATTTCCTTGATCTCCTTTTCTGTCGCATATTTCTTCTCCTTGATCACCTCAAGAACCTGTGTGATTGGATCTACCTTCTGGTATTCTGCAACTTCTTCTTTTGTACGGTATTGTTGCGCATCACTCATTGAGTGACCACGGTATCTATAGGTTTTAAGCTCCAGGAAAGTAGGCCCCTCTCCTTTACGGGCCCTGGTGATAGCCTCATCCATAGCCTCTGCCACCTTAACAGGATTCATGGCATCTACCGGCCCACAAGGCATCTCATAACCATTTCCAAGTTTCCATATTTCGGTACTTTTTGAAGTACGGGCAACAGATGTTCCCATCGCGTACCCATTGTTTTCAACACAAAACACCACCGGTAGGTCCCACTTAACGGCCATATTCAGGGTTTCGTGAAGAGACCCCTGCCTGGCAGCCCCATCTCCTAAAAAGGTGAGGGTTACCGCATCTCTTTTAAAATATTTATCTGCAAATGCAAGCCCGGCCCCAAGAGGAATTTGCCCTCCCACGATCCCGTGTCCACCATAGAAACGGTGTTCCTTGGAAAAGATGTGCATAGACCCACCAAGACCCTGTGAAGTACCGGTACCCTTACCATAAAGTTCAGCCATCACCTTTCTGGGATCTACTCCCATACCAATAGGCTGTACGTGATTCCTGTAGGCCGTGATCATTTTATCCTTGGTAAGATCCATCGCGTGTAAAGAACCGGCCAAAATAGCTTCCTGTCCATTATATAAGTGCAGGAACCCTCTAACTTTTTGCTGAATGTAAACCTGAGCAAGTTTATCCTCAAATTTACGCCAGAATAGCATATCCTCGTACCACTTCAAATAGGTGGCTTTGGTAATTTTCTTCATCTACAAATTAATTTAAGGCCAAACAGTGGAGTTTGTCTGGCGGATAACAAAAATACTATTTTCAATAAGAATGGAAAACAGTTTTCATACTAAAAAAACACGAAATCGTTATAGGTAGCTATTATCGAAGATCAAGGGCAACAATTCTTTAAGGGAGCCAGACCTCACAACTTTTCCTGTTTCCCCCATAAAGAAGATCTCAATTGGCTGCTCCTGCTTCACTTCATACTCTGCAATAGATTGCCGGCAAGCACCACATGGCGGGATTGGAGTGACAGTACGATGATTTAGGGATCTGGCAGAAAGGGCCATTCTTCTAATTTTTGCCTCAGGATATTTGGCCCCGGCATAGAATATAGCTGTACGCTCTGCACAGAGACCCGAAGGATAAGAGGCATTTTCCTGGTTGCTACCAATGACTACCTCTTCGTTATCAAGAAGTATAGCTGCTCCTACTTTAAAGTTGGAATAGGGAGCATATGCCTGGTCCCGGGCTTCGAATGCCCGTTCCATTAATTGCTGCACATCATTTGGCAGCTCATCAAAATTCTCATAAACATCCAGGGTGGATGTGATTATCAATGACTTCATTTATTTGTCTTTAGAACGCAAGGCAGCTGTTCGAATTCACAGGAAACCTGTATAAAAATATATTGACTGGCAGGATCAATTATCTGCATACTGCTCACCAAAATTAAAAGTAAGCCCAAATCGAAGAGTGCCTTCCAACGGGCTCACCACCCTGGAGGTAGAAAACAAATAGGAAATATCGATGAGTACCGGCGCATATTTAAATCCGGCCCCAAGAGCAAAGAACTTCCTGGAACCCTTAGTATCACTCTCGTTAAAATATCCTGTCCGTAAGGAGAACGCTTCCCTAAACACATACTCTGCGCCAAGAGCCCAGGTAACCTCTCTTAACTCTTCACTAAAACCTCCCGGAGCATCCCCAAAAGATTTAAAGATCCCTTCAATAGCTCCTATATTATTGTACACCTCTTCATCTGCACTATCTATCACCCCATCATTGTTAAAATCCCTTGGAGTAGGAACCAGCAGTTTATTGAATTCTACATAAGTACCCAGGCGGTTGTCTGCATCAAAAATAAAATCAAAGCCTGCTCCTGTTTTTAAATTGGTAGGAATAAAATTTTCCTGCCCCACATCATCATATTTTATTTTAGGTCCTATGTTGGAAATATTCGCACCTGCACGAAATCTTCCGTCAAAATTTGAAAAGACTATAGACTGGCTTTGGTAGAAAGCAGCAACATCAACCCCAAAAGTAGAGGCAGCAGTTGCATCTTCACTGTTCACAGCCAATTTTAAATCAGACCGTAAATATCGCCCCGCCACTGCCATAGAAAAATTGTCACTCAACCTCAAGGAATACGAAAGGTCCAGCGTCATTTCATTTGGGCTTAAAAGCAATGGCTCTTCTTCAAAGCCTCCCTGGGTCTCAATTGAACCAAGGCTAAAATACCTTAAACTTGCCGCTACAGCACTTCGCTCATCAAGACGATTAAAATATGTGAGGTTTCCAAGGAAAATATCATTTACAATATTGCTTAAATAAGGGGTATATGATACGCCCACTCCCTGCTGACTGTTGATAAAGGCATATTTTGCAGGGTTCCACTGTTGTGAGAAAGCATCGGCAGAAGTTGCGATCCCCTGGTCACCCATTCCGGCTGCACGGGCATCGGCTGCAATGATCAAAAATGGAACAGCTGTGGTAATTA
The DNA here is from genome assembly GCF_006159205.1 of Antarcticibacterium flavum. Taxonomy (NCBI): domain Bacteria; kingdom Pseudomonadati; phylum Bacteroidota; class Flavobacteriia; order Flavobacteriales; family Flavobacteriaceae; genus Antarcticibacterium; species Antarcticibacterium flavum. Next base: position 1,762,130 of record NZ_CP040812.1, read on the forward strand.
CCCTGTCTCTCTCCTCTTGTGAATAAAGGCTGTTATTTGACAAAAGGACAAATCCCAGCACCAGCATTGTAATTTTTTTCATCACATCAATTAGTGTTAAACAAATATAATATTATTCTTTTAAGCGTTGGGCCTGCTGCAAATTTTGTCAGGGAATAGCTCAAAACCACTTCTAATTCCTTGAATAATTAATAACTAAAGAATTACAATAATATTGCATTTATAACAGCCTGCGAAGAAATTATAATAATTTTAAACAATAGCTGCACTAAGTAAATAGAATTTTAACCATAACCTTTACATATATCCTCCTAATACAGCATCAAGAATATTAGGTAATTAGCGGTTTTTGAATGATATGAAATAATCTTGTACTTTTGCCGTTAATTACTATATTGCAAGGCCTAAATTACTACATAAAGAGAACAAGAATATGAGGACTAATGTAGCCTTTAAAACACTTTTCACTATCGCCATTGGCGTAAGTCTTTTTAGCTGTAACTCCAAGAAGGACAGCTCACGGGCAACCGGCTGGGATATAAATTCCAAGGATGGAGGCTTCCAGTACAAAACCGACTATAAGGAGCAGGAAACCGCCCCAGGGCTTGTTTTTATAGAAGGCGGTACTTTTACTATGGGTCGTGTTCAGGATGATGTTATGCATGACTGGAACAATACTCCTACACAGCAGCACGTGCAATCCTTTTACATGGATGAGACAGAGGTTACCAATCTTATGTACATGGAATACCTGGACTGGTTAAAGAGTGTCTTCCCTCCCAGCGAAGAAAATTACCGTAATATATATAATGGTGCAGTACCAGATACCCTTGTGTGGAGAAACCGTCTTGGTTTCAATGAAACCATGGTGATGAACTACCTGCGCCACCCGGCATATGCCAATTACCCTGTAGTTGGAGTTAACTGGATACAGGCAGTAGAATTCAGCAAATGGAGGACCAACCGTGTGAACGAACTAATTCTAGAGAAAGAAGGGATCACACAGCAGGGAGCAAGATTTAATGTAGATGCTGAAACAACTTTTGATACAGACACCTATCTAAATGCACCAAGCCAAACTTATGGCGGGAATGAAGAATTACTTCGTGGTGGAAATAAAGCAGATAATTACGGCACCACCCCCGTAGATGGAGGGGAAGCAAGAAATATTTATGTACAGCGTAAAGACGGAGTGCTAACTCCTGAATATCGACTACCTACAGAAGCCGAATGGGAATATGCAGCACTGGGAATGTCCAGTATAAGAAGCTATAACGTTTATAGAGGTAGAAAGAAATATCCGTGGGATGGCCAGTATACGAGATCTGGGGATCCACGAAGAATGGGAGACCAGCTTGCCAACTTTAAGCAGGGAGCAGGAGATTACGGCGGGATCGCAGGTTGGAGCGATGATGGTGCAGATATTACTGCTGAAGTTAAATCCTACGAACCAAATGATTTCGGTCTATATGATATGGCCGGGAATGTGGCCGAATGGGTTGCCGATGTTTACCGACCTATAGTTGATGACGAATTCAATGACTTTAATTATTTCCGCGGAAACGTCTATACCAAGAATGCCATAAACGAGGACGGATCAGTCAAAATAGTAACTCCTAATGAAATACAATTCGACACTCTTAGTAGCGGAAGGATCGTTGCCCGTGCATTACCGGGACAAATAGCACAGGACCCGATAACTGAGTCTGACACTTATATGAGAACTAATTTTGACTCCAGTGACAACCGTAATTTCAGAGATGGGGACAAAAGTTCAACACGTTATTTCGAGCCGTTTCAGGATGTAGACAGTCCAAACCGCAGGATGTACAACTCTCCTCAATATGGGGTGGTTGAAGATACTGTTACAGGTGGTGTAAGGCCTAATTACGATGCTGCAAAGCGTACTACCTTAATAAGTGATGAAGTTAGGGTTTACAAAGGAGGTTCCTGGAGAGACAGGGCATACTGGCTGGACCCTGCACAAAGAAGATATTTCCCACAGGATATGGCCACAGATTATATTGGATTTAGAAACGCCATGTCAAGGGTAGGATCAAAATCCAAAGACAAAAATAAATCGGCCAGAAATTAGATTTCAGGCTTAAAAAAAGACGGTTTAAAAAGTTTTCGTGAGCTGATTTCCTCAGCGATTAAAGGTTCAAAAAAACCTTTTTTAAAAGCGAAACCACTTTTTAAACCGTTTCTTTTTTTCCTATTTTTAGGTCATGAAAATCGACCAACTCTACCAGCTTTTTCTTGAAAGCGAAGGAATAGCTACAGATACCAGAAGCATACGTACCAATCAGATCTTTTTTGCTCTTAAGGGGGATAATTTCAACGGTAACACCTTTGCCTGGCAGGCTCTAAAAAAAGGCGCCTCATACGCCATCATAGATCAGGAGGAATTTGCAAAAGATGACCGCTATGTTATAGTTAAAAATGTGCTGCAAACGCTACAGGACCTTGCTACGTACCATAGAACCAACCTTGGGCTTCCCCTACTGGCCATAACTGGAAGCAATGGAAAAACCACGAGCAAGGAATTGATCTATGCCGTCCTCAGAAAAAAATTCGAGACCATAGCCACCCCGGGAAACTTAAATAACCATATTGGTGTCCCCCTCACATTACTCTCCCTGAAGCCCACCACAGAATTTGGCATAATTGAAATGGGGGCAAATCATCATGGGGAGATCCAAAGACTGTGTGAAATAGCGCTTCCAGACTATGGTTACATCACCAATTTTGGAAAGGCACACCTTGAAGGTTTTGGAAGCCTGGAGGGGGTGGTCACAGCTAAAAGTGAATTATATGATCATATAAAGACACATGGAAAACATCTGTTTTTAAATGCCGATGACAAGGTTCAAAAGAAACATCTTAACTATTCCCCCAATTATTCATTTGGCGAAAATCCTGCTGCAAATGTAAAAGTATCCTATGAGATGCACAGGGAAACAGCCGCAGTGAAAAGTGAAGGTGAGAATTATCAAAGTTCCCTCACAGGGAGTTATAATGCAGTAAATATTGCAGCCGCAATATGTATTGGCAAATATTTTGAGATACCTGAAGAAAATATCAGGAAAGCCATTCTGGATTATTCTCCTAAAAATAATCGCTCGCAAATAATAAAAGCAGGAGATAACACTCTCCTTATGGATGCCTATAACGCAAATCCTACAAGTATGAAAGCTGCTTTGGAGAGCTTCTCCAGGTCTAAAGCGCCGAATAAAGTAGTAATACTTGGGGATATGTTTGAACTTGGGAAAGACGCCGCAATGGAACACCAGGAGATTGTGAACTATCTTGAAAAGTCAAATTTCTCCACTATACTGCTTACCGGCGAGAATTTTTCTCAGACCAATACCGATGAAAAGAAAATAAGAAGATTTCGAAATTTTGAGGAGCTAAAAAGGGCTCTCGAAGAAAACATTCCAGAGGGTGCATTTATTTTAATTAAAGGCTCGAGAGGAATGGCTTTAGAGCGGGTCGAAAGCATCTTAAAAAACAGGTAGCTTGTCGTACGTCCTGTAGAAAATGAATGAGAATATAAAAACAAATGGACGGCCCCCACCGTCCATTTGATATATTTCCAAAATTACCCCAAAGAAATTTTAGAAGCTTTATTCAAAATCAAATTGATAGTTTACAACCTTTCTGATTTTGCTTAACCAAATATATAGAAGCTTTTTCAATGGAGGAAGACACAGAAGGCTGATGGCCTATACTTTAGGAAAGAAATAACTAATACGAATGATTTAACTATAAATTTTCCTAAAAATTGATAGGCTTCTAATTTGGTTTTAAGACACATGAATTCCAGGGCTTATTTCAATTTTTCCCGCTTTAAAAGTGTCCCTGCCATTGCCAGAACCTAAAACCTAAACATTCAATGATGTTTCCTGGAAAAAGGGCCTTTGACCATCTACCTGATAATTTAAGAATCCCGGGGATCTTCCAGATCCAAAATTTATTGTTTTACAGCTTAAGAGTCTGGACCGCTTCCGCTGCTAGAATATAGAACCTGGACTAAAATCTACATCAATAGAACAGCGCTTTACCCAATGCTAAAAAGTATGTGTTTTCCTAAACTATTTTAGATATAAAACCACCCCCATGTTAAGGTTGATAGAACCTTCGCCTATCTAAAGCAAGGCTAAACAGAAATTCACATTATATTAATCGGACAACAATGATCTAAAACTTAGGATTGATGTCGATTCGCTTTCCTCCAATTTACAGAAAGGTTTCAGAATAATTTTGAAATTCTAATCGGAAAAAATTCAATTTAGATTTACTATTTCTTATCTGAATATCCATCAGATTGCAAGAGCTGGAAAATTATAATTTCAGGAAGAAAGAGGCAAGTCCGCTAAAAAGAACAGGTAAAATCCCTTATTACAAACCATTAGAAGAGAAAAAAGCTTCCCACAGAGGAAGCTTTTGTAAAGTGGGTGATACTGGGTTCGAACCAGTGACCCCTACCTTGTCGAGGTAGTGCTCTGAACCAACTGAGCTAATCACCCTATTTAGGATCGAAGATATTAAAATTATCGTCAATAGTTAAGCCTAACAGCCATAAATGGGAAATAATTTTCCATAATGACTTTACCTCATTGACACCACATGATAAGTCCCCGCAGTTGTAAACTACAAATTATAAGGATTCTCATCCTACAGCGATTCATCAAACCAGGAAATTTATCTTACTCCCACGTTCCAACCTCACAGAACCGGCTTTCTTTTCAGCGGTACTAAAGTAACCAGTCGACGTATTCCGCTAAAATCCGAATAATTTTTTGTAGGCGAGCAATGAGCCCCGATAGCCCCTAAAATCCGTAAGTCTTATAATAAAAAAGCTGCAAAACCTTATTTAATGGGGCTTTGCAGCTACGTAATATTCACTTAAATTAGTGTTGCACAATACTACAGCCGTGAAGATAATAAAATCCAATCCGATCTCCGCTTTCGGAGGAGCAAATTTTGTTTTTGACTATTTGAACAAGATGAACATCGATCAAATTTGTAATGACAGGCTTCCTCCAATGGTCAATCAAAGTAAATATTCCTGGAAAGACATTTTCTATTCTTTGAAAACAGTCTACCTCTGTGGAGGAGATTATATCGAAGATTTACAAGCACATTTGAAACCCCATTTCACTAATAATCCTTTTGTAAAACTAGCAAGTCCTGACACTGTTTTAAGAAGACTATCTCAACTTTCCGAGCAAACTCAATCTTGTAAAACCAAGCGAGGTGTTGTAACTCATCAATATTGTACAAACTCAAAATTAGAAAGTCTGAATATAGATATTCTTAAAAAGCTTGGAGTTTTTAAGTCTGACAAGCTTACTATTGATTACGACAACACGATTATTTTCAATGAAAAGGAAGATAGTAAGATGACGTATAAAAGGAATTATGGATATCAGCCCGGAGTATGTACCATAAATGAAGAGAACATCCTATATATTGAAAACCGGAACGGAAACTCGGATGCAAAATCTTTTCAGCTAGACACCCTTAAAAGAGTATTTGATTTATTGGATTCCCAAAAGATCAAAAAAGTCCATAATTTCAGAGCCGATGCGGCATCATACCAATATGATGTCATTTCCTTCTTACAAAGTAAGGTTGATAATTTTTACATAGGATGCAGGAACAGCTATGTTGAAAAATATTTTTCCCAAGTTGGCCAGTGGGAAGAAATGAAGTGTGAAGATGGGACCATGGAAGTAGGATCTATTGAGATAACCCCCTTTAAACGACAGTCCCCATCAAATAAGGCACAAACATATAGACTCGTTGTAAAAAGAAAACCAAAAAAAGATAGGCAGATAGACTTGATTACTCAAGATATTTATGATTATAGAGCCATAATAACAAATGATTTTGATCTGGATACCAAAGGTGTTGCAGCGTTTTACAACCAAAGAGGAAATATGGAGCGCCAGTTTGATATACTTAAAAATGATTTTGGTTGGAACAATATGCCTTTCTCATCCTTGAACAAAAATCTTGTCTTCTTATACTTTACGGCAATATGCCGGAATCTCTACAATAAGATAATCCAGCATTTTTCTAAAACGAACAGGTATCTAAAACCCACTTATAGGATGAAAAAATTCATTTTCAGATTTATCATATTACCTGCTAAATGGATCAAACAAAGCCGCCAACTCAAATTAAGGATTTATTCATACAACCATTATCAAACATAGTAACAACAACAGAAAGAGTAGAAAGGAAATCTAATATCTGCAAAAATAATCCTACACCAGGGATGAGCTATTATTGTCTTAATTCAAAAAAATTAGCTTTTCAAACCTCAAATAGTAAACATCTCAATAATAAAAAATAAAATGTGCCTGGATAATTCCTCGGAAACAAAATAATGGAAAACATTTTTATTATGAACCTATAAAAAAGATCAATTTTAAAGAGAGATGCGGATTTTAGGAGCCATCGGGGAATCCCCGACCCAAAAATTCACGTATAAAAAAATTCAGGTATAAAAAAAGGCTCCCTTTGTTAGGAAGCCTTTCGTGGGCAATGAGGGATTCGAACCCCCGACCCCCTCGGTGTAAACGAGGTGCTCTGAACCAACTGAGCTAATTGCCCTTTTTTCTTTAAAAAGAAAGGGATTTTTCATTAAAAAAGGCTTCCCGGATACAGGAAGCCTGCGGTGGGCAATGAGGGATTCGAACCCCCGACCCCCTCGGTGTAAACGAGGTGCTCTGAACCAACTGAGCTAATTGCCCGCTATCGCTTGATTGCGGATGCAAATATAGAGGACTTTTTCTTTTCAGCAAACATATTTTCAGAAAAAATTAAATTATTTCTGCCACAGTAAAAGTACTACCTCCAACGTAAATTAGATCGCTTTTTCCTGCCTCATTCTTTGCTGCATTCAAAGCCTCTGTGACTGTTGATCTTACTTCCCCCCGCAGGTAGAACTTTGTAGCTTTTTCCTTTAATATTTCAGCATCAAGTCCACGTGGCACATCTGGCCTGGTAAAGAAATAAGTAGCATCTACTGGGAACAGGGGAAGGATCTTTTCCAGGTCCTTGTCATTCACGACTCCAAGTACTATAAATAGACGATCGTACTGCTCCTTCTGCAGCTGTTTCATCACCCATTGTAAACCTTCAGCATTATGGGCCGTATCGCAAATTATCTTTGGCTGCTCCCCTATCAAATCCCACCTGCCTCTAAGCCCGGTATTTTCTTTTACTTTTTGAAGTCCATTTATAATGTCAGCTTCTGAAATATTCCAGTCCTTTTGCAGCTTCTTCACGGCAGTTATTACAGTCTGGATATTCTTTTTTTGGTAATCTCCTTTTAAATCACTGTTATAATCTGCAATGAATTCCTCTTCAGCAAAAGTGATCTCAGCATTATTAAGAGCAGCTGTAGCAATAAAGACCGGGCTGGTTTCCTCACTACGCTCCCCTATCACTACCGGGATCCCTTCTTTAATGATTCCAGCTTTTTCTCCTGCAATTTCTGCAAGGGTGCCCCCGAGCATTTCCACGTGATCCAGCCCAATATTAGTAATCACCGAAAGTATTGGGGTAATTATATTTGTTGAATCCAGCCTTCCTCCCAGGCCTACCTCTATAACCGCAATATCGACCTGCTCCCGGGCGAAATAATCAAAGGACATTCCCACGGTCATCTCGAAAAATGAAAGTTTATGAGAGCTTAAAAATCCTTGATTCTTTTCAATAAAACCAATGACGTTTTCCTCAGGTATCTCCCTGCCGTTTATCTTGATCCTTTCTCTAAAATCTTTGAGATGCGGCGAGGTATAAAGTCCTACCTTAAAACCAGCCTCATGTAGAATGGAGGCGATCATATGGCTTGTGGAGCCTTTACCATTGGTACCGGCTACATGGATGGATTTGAATTTCTTGTGGGGATCACCTAGATGAGTTGCAAGCTCCAGGGTATTGGTAAGGTCCTTTTTGAAAGCACCTGCTCCTATTCGCTGGTACATTGGCAACTGGCGGAACATCCACTCAACAGTCTGAATGTAATCCCGCACTTATTCAGATAATTTGAAGTTGTAGATAATTGTTCCTACCTGCCTGGAAGGAGCATTTGCGTCACTGTTGAAACGTGTAGCGAGAGCAGCACGCCTCGCAGGGTCCAATAAGCACGAAGAACTGTTGGTTGTGCCTTTTACTCCCGGAGTAGCCTTGGTAACCTGTCCGTTTTGATTCACTTCTATTTGTACTACTACCAGTCCAGATTCATTACAATCCTGCACGAACTTTTCCTTATTTAATGCACGCCTGCCACCAAGCCTGTAATTACCATCACCGTCAAGGCCAAGGCCATTTCCATAGTAAGCACTGGCATTTGGATCCCCATCTCTGCTTCCCTTATCTCCGGCTACATTATCATTTCCCTCACCACCTGTTGCAGTACCTTCACTGCGGGGCCCATTAAGAATACTACTTAAAGCATCTGTAGTAGACTTCTCTGGAGTTGGATCTGGTTTTGGCGCAGGAGGAACTGGTTTTGGTTCTGCCACTTTCTCCTGTACCACTGGTTTTTTCTCTGCTTTCTTCTCGACCACAGGAGCATCTACTGTCTCCTGGGTTACCACTTCCTCCACAACAGGTTTAGGTTGAGAAACCTGGGGACTGGTAGTAGGCTGTGGCGCGGCTTTTACCGGCTCATTAGGTTGCACATCGCCAGAACCAACATCTGATGTTCCAAAGTTTATAGCAATTCCTCTCTCTGGTGGTGGATCCAAATATTGCATCCCCACAAAAAGCAATAAAAGAATAAGCAACACGTGTAGCACTACCGTGATGGTAAAAGACTTCTTTTCGTGTTTGGTTTTTAAAAAACTCACTTCCTTTATTGTTTTCAATTATTCGGGCTTTACAGCCAATACGATCTTATACCTGTTCCTGTTGGCAATATCCATTACCTGTACGGCTCTTTCAATTGGCACGCCTTCTTCAGCCCTTAAAATTATGGTAGGATCATCTTCTCCTGCAAGTCTTTCCTTTAAAGTACTTTCCAGGGCAGATTGGCTCACCCTTTCATTATTTATATATACCTGCAAATCCTTTGTAATACTTACAGATATGTTTTGAACAGTTGTGGTCTTTCCCTTTGCTTTTGGTAAAATTAGGTCCAAAGCCTCGGGAGTAATCGCGGGCGACGTGAGCATGAAAAAGATCAATAACAGGAATACAATATCTGTCATGGAACTCATGCTAAAGTCGGCACTAATTTTATTTCTACTTCTTAAGTTCATATTAAGCAGGCTCGTTTAACAGGTCTAAGAAATCTACTGCTGTAGCTTCCATTTGGTGCACCACTTTATCTGTCTTCACCACCAGGTGGTTATAGCCAATGTATGCTATAATACCCACAATTAATCCTGCCACTGTGGTGGTCATCGCGGTATAGATCCCTTCAGCAAGTAATCCCATTTCTGCCTGCCCACTACTGGTTGCCAGCTCATGGAATGCCAATACCATACCAATTACAGTTCCAAGGAAACCAATCATTGGAGCAGCTCCAGCAATTGTAGCCAGGATACTTACATTCTTCTCCAGCTTGTAAACTTCAAGCCTTCCGGCATTTTCAATAGCGGTATTAATATCTTCCAGGGGACTTCCTATCCTGGATATTCCTTTCTCAGTAAGCCTGGCTACGGGAGAATTGGTTTGGGCACAACGAATCTTGGCCGATTCTATATTCCCATTGAGGACGCTATCCTTTATTTGCAGCATGAAATTTTGATCTACTTCTGTTGCTGCTTTTATTGCAAACAACCTTTCAAAATAGATATATACTGCCGCAAAAAGAAGTATGAACAATATACCAATAATGATCTGGCCTCCCAGGCCACCACTTAACATCAAATCAAATAACGAGAGGGTCTTCTCTTCTACAACCGGCTCCACCTCTTGGGCTCCCTGGGCAAGGTCATCTTGCTGAAAAAAGTATAGCATAAATTAATTTAGGTTTTGTTATGTAACGTGAGTTTGTGGTTTTAATTGTAAAGGTAATTTATTATACCAATTGTTTTAATGCAATTTCAAAAGCAGTCTTGCTTATGTCCTTTTTGGAACTGTTGTGATCAAATGTTTTTTGAATTGCGCTTCGTATTGTTATGGAAGTATCATTAAAGATAGCCTCATCTGTCATTTGGACACGACGTTCCATAAAATAAGCAAAAACCCTTGCCATTCCACAGTTCGCAATAAAATCTGGTATCACACTCACCCGCTCATCTGTATATTCCATAATAGGCCCAAAGAAGATCTCCTTATCTGCAAAAGGTACATTTGCACCAGAGCTTATAACTTCCAGCCCGCCCTTCATCAATCTTTCGATTTGTTCCTGCGTCACAAGTCGTGATGCTGCACATGGTGCAAAAATCTCGGCTTCCAGGTCCCATATCTTCTCATTGATCTCTTCAAAAGGAATGAGCTGTGGATGCTTTAAGGTATTTCCTTCTTTATTTAGGAAAAGCTCCTGCATCTCTTCAAAACTGTAGCCATCTTCATTAATAAGACCACCCACACGATCAATGATCCCTATGATCTTAACCCCCATTTTTGACAAATAGAAGGCCGCGGCAGAACCCACGTTTCCAAAGCCCTGGATAATGGCTTTCTTGCCTTTTACATCACCTCCATAGATCGCGTAATAATGGTTAACAGCCTCTGCCACCCCATATCCCGTGATCATATCTGCCACAGTATATTTTCTTGTAACATCCGGGGAATAGGTAGAGTTTTCAAGAACCTTAATAACCCCCTGGCGTAGCTGTCCAATCCTGTTGATTTTATCGGCTTCAGTAGGGTGAAAATGGCCGCTAAAAACTCCCTCCTGTGGATGCCAAACCCCACAATCCTCTGTGATAGGGATCACCTCATGGATCTCGTCTACATTAAGGTCTCCCCCTGTTCCATAATAGCTTTTTAGTAGAGGTGAAACCGCTTTATACCATCTTTCAAGAACACCTTTTTTACGCGGATCTGCCGGGTCAAAGTTTATACCAGATTTTGCACCACCAATTGCAGGGCCAGAGACCGTGAATTTCACCTCCATTGTTTTTGCTAAAGAAAGTACCTCATTCATATCAAGGCCTTTTCTCATCCTGGTACCACCACCGGCAGCTCCCCCTCTCAAAGAATTGATCACCGTCCAACCCTCTGCATCGGTCTCGGGATCTTTCCAGTTAAATACTATTTCTGGCGCCTTGTTCTCATACAAATTAAGTAATTCCTTCATTATTCTTTTAAATTTAGGTCTTTAGTGATATGCCGCAAACAAAAGGCTTGCAGCTATGAATGATCATTTATTTTGGTTGCCCGCAAATATAAAAAACAATTATACCAAGCTTGGTTAAATTTTGAATATTTAAGGCACAAAAACCCGCCCCGAAGAGTGATCCCTACAGGCACCTGTTACACTACTAAGGACATTGATCTCTTCCCTTAACCGCAGCACCCCTAAAAGGCCAAATATAAGAGCTTCTTTATAGTTAATAATCTCTGCTGAAGGGATGACTACCTGCACCTTTGTAGCTTCTCCAAGACATTTCATAAGGTAAGAATTAAAACACCCCCCGCCGGTAACCAGCATTTCTGAAGCAGGATCATTATCCAGACAACTTGCAATTTGTTTTGCTATATGCTTGCTGAAGGTATTAAGTATGCCTGGAATATCATCGTCATATTTATGCAGGATTGGCAATACGTGCGAATTCACCCATTCAATCCCAAGGGATTTGGGAGCTGATTTCGAATAGAACTCCAGGGCATCCAGCTCCTGAAGCAGGCTTGCATTCAATTTACCCGTAGCTGCCAAATTCCCGTCGCGGTCGTATTCCATACCCAATTTTTGGGCATAATAATTAAGTACTGTATTAACAGCACAAATATCAAAGGCTATTCTCCTTCCATCTCCTTCAGTAGAGATATTCGCAAAGCCTCCAAGATTTAAACAATATTTATAACCTGGAAATAATAACCGGTCCCCAACTGGTACCAGAGGTGCCCCTTGCCCTCCCAATTCTACGTCCTGTACTCTATAATCACAAACAACTGTATTTTTAAGGATTTGAGAGAGCATTTCGAGATTACCTATTTGCAGTGTAAATCCATTTTGTGGCTCATGCTTTATAGTATGGCCGTGACTGCAAATTGCATCCAGGTTTGTAATATTATTTTTAGAAATAAAGTTGCCTATGATTTTTGCCAGATATTCTGTATAGGCAATATTGAACGCGTGAAGATCTGCCGGCTCAAAATCTATTGCCGCTGCGAGCATACCCTTCATTTTTTCTGAATATCCCACAGTCTCTGCCACCTCAATTTGAAATCCCCACCCCTTCCTGTGGTCCAAATGAATAAGAGCAAGGTCGATTCCATCCAGCGAGGTGCCAGACATAACTCCAAGCACCTTATAATAACTTTTTTTCATATTCGTAAAAATAACCAATCTTAATTGAATAATAGACACCAAAAAACTACCTTTGCACAGGAAAAATTTTGATTTTATAACATATACAGCCAATGGATTTTAAACTTACAGAAGAGCATATAATGATTCGTGATGCCGCCAGGGATTTTGCAAAAAATGATTTGCTTCCTGGTGTGATTGAAAGAGATGACAAACAGGAATTTCCAAAGGAGCAGGTTAAAAAAATGGGAGAGCTTGGCTTTCTTGGAATGATGGCTTCTCCCGAGTATGGTGGCGGCGGTATGGATACCGTTTCTTATGTACTGGCAATGGAAGAGATCTCTAAAATAGATGCATCAGCATCTGTCGTCATGTCTGTGAACAATTCGCTTGTATGCTGGGGTCTTGACACCTTTGGCAATGAGCAGCAAAAAGAAAAATATCTTTCAAAGCTCACAACAGGGGAAAAACTTGGTGCATTTTGCCTTTCTGAACCTGAAGCAGGAAGTGATGCTACCTCACAAAAGACCACCGCAATAGACAAGGGTGACCATTACATTCTCAATGGAACTAAAAACTGGATCACCAATGGAAACACTGCAGACTATTACCTGGTGATAGCTCAAACAGATAGGGAAAAGAAGCATAAAGGCATTAATGCCTTCATAGTTGAAAAAGGCTGGGAAGGATTTGAAATTGGACCAAAGGAACAAAAACTTGGCATTCGAGGAAGTGATACTCACTCCCTTAATTTTAATGATGTAAAGGTTCCAAAAGAGAACAGGATTGGCGAGGATGGTTTCGGGTTTAAATTTGCCATGAAAACACTTTCAGGAGGAAGAATAGGTATTGCTGCGCAGGCATTGGGAATAGCTGCCGGCGCTTATGAACTTGCTTTGGAGTATTCTAAAGTTCGTAAAGCCTTTGGAACAGAGATCTGTAACCACCAGGCCATCGCATTTAAACTGGCAGATATGCACACCTCAATTGAAGCAGCCAGGATGCTTGTTATGAAAGCAGCGGTGGACAAGGATAACGCTGAAAATTACGATCTTTCTGGCGCCATGGCCAAATTATATGCCTCTCAGGTTGCCATGGATGTAACCGTGGAAGCTGTGCAGGTTCATGGAGGAAATGGATATGTGAAAGAATATCACGTGGAAAGATTGATGAGAGATGCCAAGATCACGCAGATTTACGAAGGAACTTCAGAAATTCAAAAAATAGTGATATCCAGAAGCATTTTACAAAAATAGAGGGTCATCCCTTAAACTTTAATAAAAAACAGCCTTACCGGCTGTTTTTTTATACCCAAACCCAAAATAATTAAAGAATTACCCTCACCACCCCCATCAAAATATGGGGGTGTAACCAATAAATAACAAATTTTACTTTTTTACTCAATATCTCAGTTAGCAGTCTTCAATCAACCTTTTAAATTAGAATTTCACAAAATGCAGCAGGTCAATTTCTGAATTTAATAAAAAAATCAATTCTAATTATTATTGCTGCATTTTTATCATCTTTATTAAACTTTTACTTCATAAAACTCACTCAATCACATATTTTTGTGAAAATAATTAAATGATATTTTTATGAAACCAAAGCAGCAGGGACTCTATTATCCCGAATTTGAACATGATAATTGTGGAGCAGGCTTCATTTGTAATTTAAAAGGAAAACGAACAAATGACATTATACATAAAGCCCTGGACATATTGGTGCGCCTGGAGCATAGAGGTGCAGTAAGTGCAGATGGGAGAACAGGCGATGGCGCAGGAATTCTCATAGAGATCCCTCATTCTTATTTTACAAAAGTATGCCCGTTTGACCTTCCCCCGGCAAGAGAATATGCCGTTGGAATGGTATTCCTGCCTAAAGCAATTAATCAAAGGCAAATTGTAAAGGAACTATTCGAAAATCAAATTAAAAGGCAGGGACTCACTTTAATTGGCTGGAGAGAAGTTCCGGTAGATGACACCTGCCTTGGCAGTATCGCTGCTTCTACAGAGCCATATGTGCAACAGGTTTTTATTGGGAAAGGCAAAGACCTGGATGATAGGGAATTTAATGCCCGGCTTTTTGCCGCCAGAAAGATAGCGGAGCATAAGATCGATGCCTCAGGCCTTTCAGAGGCTGCTTACTTTTATGTCTCAAGTCTTTCCACCACCACTATAATTTACAAAGGCCTGTTGATGCCACAGGATATAAATATTTATTATAAGGATCTTAATGATCCCGATCTTGTTACGAAACTGGCTTTGGTGCACCAGCGTTTTTCAACAAACACCTTCCCAAGCTGGGATCTTGCCCAACCATTTCGTTATATGTGCCATAATGGGGAGATCAATACCCTGAGGGGAAACTTAAGCAGAATGAAAGCCCGGGAAGAGCTATTTGTAAGTAATTTACTGGGAGACCACATCAATGAGATTACCCCGATTACTGCTGAAGGCAAATCAGATTCAGCTTCTATGGATACTGTCCTGGAGCTTTTATTACATACCGGCCGTTCCCTGCCCGAAGCGATTATGATGATGGTACCTGAAGCCTGGGAGAAAAACCCTATGATGTCAGAAGCCAAAAAAGCTTTTTACGAGTACAATTCCTGTATAATGGAGCCCTGGGATGGGCCGGCATCCATCCCCTTCACAGATGGAAATTATATTGGCGCCCTTCTGGACAGGAATGGCCTGCGTCCCTCGCGATACACCCTTACAAAAGATGGCTATGTCATAATGGCCTCAGAGACAGGGGTAATAGAAATAGCCCCCGAAAATGTGGAAAGACATGGGCGCCTGGAACCGGGAAGGATGTTCCTTGTTGATATGAATGAAGGAAGGATCATTGAGGATGAAGAAGTAAAAAGCAACATAGTATCTCAACGGCCTTACCGCAACTGGCTGGACGAAAATTTGCTCCCATTGGCAGAGGTTTCCTATACGGGAAATACATGTCCTGTGGAAAAAACAGACTTTAAAACCCGTCAAAAATTATTTGGATATACACTGGAGGACATTAACACGATTATTGCTCCCATGGCGCAGCTTTCAAAAGAAGCCATTGGCTCTATGGGATCTGATATTCCCCTGGCTGTGCTTTCAGATAAGCCGCAACTCCTTTTCAATTACTTTAAACAATTATTTGCCCAGGTTACGAATCCGCCCCTGGATGGAATAAGAGAGGAGATAGTTACAGACATTAGCCTTTCTATTGGGGAGGATAAGAACTTATTCGATATCATCCCAGAACATGTGAAAAAGCTAAGAATACAAAATCCTGTGATCTCCAATGAGGACCTGGACAAAATACGAAATATTGACCTGCCGGGATTTAAAGCAGCCTCTGTCTCCATACTCTATAAGGCTAATGAGGGTATGAACGGGCTGGAAGAACGGTTGGATAAAATTATCCTGGAGATTAACAGGGCTGTTGACAAGGGCTGTAATATTATCATCCTTTCAGACCGTAATGCAAATTCAGATCTCGCACCTATACCATCCCTCCTTGCGTGTTCTTATGTACATCATACAGTTAAAAAACATAAAAGAAGATCTTCTTTTGGGATAGTTATAGAGTCGGCAGAACCACGGGAGGCACATCATTTTGCTTTATTGTTTGGATATGGCGCCAGTGCAATTAACCCATATATGGTGAACGAGATCATCTATGACCTGGCAAATAAGAAAGAGATTGAAGTTCACGATCCTGAAGAGGCAATACAAAATTTTAATACTGCAATTGGAAAAGGTATCGTGAAGATCATGAATAAGATTGGTATCTCCACTTTACATTCCTACCGTGGCGCCCAGATATTTGAGATCCTTGGTTTGAACAGGAAATTCGTTAATAAATATTTCACCAATACCCCCACCCGTATTGAAGGGATCGGGCTGTACGAAATCGAGCGAGAGATCCAGCAAAGGGTTAAAAGGGCCTTTGCCCCTTTTACCGATAATACTTCAGCCGGACTGGAATTAGGCGGGGACTATCGCTGGAGAAGGAATGGGGAAAGACATATGTTCAATCCTGCAAGTGTTGCAAAGCTTCAGCAGGCTGTAAAGCAAAATAATCCTGAAAGCTACAGGGAATATTCAAACCTCATAAATGAGCAGTCTAAAAACCTGATGACCTTGAGGGGTATGTTCAAATTTAAGGACCTTGATCCTGTTTCACTCGACGAGGTGGAACCCTGGACAGAAATTGTAAAAAGGTTTAAAACAGGAGCGATGTCTTTTGGATCCATAAGCCGGGAGGCCCACGAAAATCTCGCTATTGCTATGAACAGGATCAAAGGAAAAAGCAACTCGGGCGAAGGTGGTGAAGACGAGAAACGATTTCATATGAGTCCAGACGGCGATTGGAGAAATTCTGCCATTAAACAGGTTGCTTCAGGAAGGTTTGGGGTATCCATTGATTACTTAACCAATGCCCTGGAAATTCAGATTAAGATGGCACAAGGAGCCAAACCGGGAGAAGGAGGGCATTTACCGGGACCTAAAGTAAACCCGGAGATTGCCAAGACCAGGAACTCCACACCTTATGTTGGATTGATCTCCCCGCCACCGCATCACGATATTTATTCTATAGAAGATCTTGCACAGTTAATTTTTGATCTTAAAAATGCCAACAGGGAAGCACGTATAAATGTAAAACTTGTTTCGAAAATTGGGGTTGGCACAATTGCAGCAGGCGTTGCAAAGGCCAAGGCAGATGTGGTATTGGTGTCGGGTTTTGATGGCGGCACGGGTGCTGCCCCCCTCACTTCCCTTAGGCACGCAGGGCTTCCCTGGGAATTAGGAATTGCTGAAGTGCAACAAACTTTATTGCTGAATGATCTAAGAAGCAGGATCGTAGTTGAATGTGATGGACAGCTTAAGACAGGAAGAGATGTAGCCGTCGCATGTTTACTGGGAGCGGAAGAATTTGGTTTTTCGACCGCCCCGTTAGTGGCTTCAGGTTGTATTATGATGCGGGCCTGCCATTTAAATACCTGTCCTGTTGGTATCGCAACACAGGACCCGGAACTAAGGAAGAATTTCAAGGGAACACCGGAGCATGTGATCAATTACATGTACTTCGTTGCCCAGGAATTAAGAGAGATCATGGCCAATCTTGGGTTTAAAACCATTGATGAAATGGTAGGACAAAGCCAGAAACTTGATATGAATAAGGCTATAGATCATTACAAGGCTAATGGGGTAGATCTTAGTGGCATTCTTTATAAACCTAAGATAGATCAAGATATGCCGCTATACAATACCACCAAACAGGATCACAGGCTGGAGGACGTGCTTGATTTCAAGATCCTAAAAAAAGCGCATCCTGCCATTTACAGGAAAGAGAAAATGAGTTTGGAGTACCCCATTTCCAATATCAACAGGACTACCGGCGCAATAATAAGTAATGAGATCTCAAAGATACATGGTGCCAAGGGACTGCCAAAAGACACACTTACCCTAAATTTCACAGGAGCGGCAGGACAAAGCTTCGGGGCTTTCTCCACGAAAGGACTCACTCTTAATGTAGAGGGAAACACCAACGATTACTTTGGTAAAGGTTTAAGTGGGGCTACCCTATCTGTCAGGAAACCAGCGAAAGCAACATTTAAATCCAATGAAAATGTCATTATAGGAAATGTTGCACTCTATGGCGCCACAAATGGGGAAGCCTATATCAATGGTATTGGCGGGGAACGGTTTTGTGTAAGGAATTCGGGAGCCAAAGCAGTCATTGAAGGAATTGGAGACCATGGTTGTGAATATATGACCGGTGGGGTAGCCGTGATCCTGGGCAGTATAGGAAGAAATTTTGCTGCAGGAATGAGCGGAGGAATTGCCTATATCTATGACCCCGAAAATAAGATCGACAGCCATAATTTCAATATGGAAATGATAGGTCTTGAAAAACCTTCAGAAGAAGATCTAACCGAGGTAAAAGACCTCATAGAAAATCACCACCGCTATACAGAAAGCGATGTGGCAAAAGAGATCCTTGGTAACTGGGACGTGAACTCCGGAAACTTTATTAAAGTGATGCCCGTGGAATATAAGAAGGCGCTAAAGCTTTTGGAGGATGAGAAAATGAGAAACGCCGAAATAGAATTAAAAACAGCCTGAGATGAGTAAATTAAAAGGATTTTTAGAATATAACAGAAGAGATGAAGATACCGTTGCTGTTCCAGAAAGGGTTCAGAATTACAAAGAATTCACACAGGAATTGAGCAATGAGGAAATGAATGAGCAGGGAGCACGCTGTATGGATTGCGGAATACCATTTTGTCATAGCGGCTGCCCCCTTGGAAATTTAATTCCAGATTTTAATAATGCTGTCTATAAGAATGACTGGAAAAGAGCTTTGGACATATTACACTCCACTAATAATTTTCCTGAGTTCACGGGCAGGCTCTGTCCCGCACCCTGTGAATCGGCCTGTGTCCTGGGTATAATAAAACCTCCTGTTGCCATAGAACTCATTGAGAAATATATTCCGGAAAGAGGCTTTAAGGAAGGCTGGATTACCGCGAACCCTCCAAAAATCCGCACCGGGAAAAGAGTTGCAGTGGTAGGTTCCGGTCCGGCCGGCCTCGCAGCAGCACAGCAACTTAACCGGGCGGGTCACAATGTCACTGTACTTGAAAGAGACCACAAACCAGGCGGATTATTACGCTATGGAATTCCCGACTTTAAGCTGGAAAAATGGGTAATAGATCGCAGGCTTGCAGTATTGGAAGAAGAAGGAATTGAGTTTATAACCAACGCCAATGTGGGTGTAAATTATAACATTGAAAAGCTGAAGGAATTCGACGCTATCCTTCTTTGTGGCGGGGCAACGCAGAAAAGGCCCCTTCCCATACCAGGGGCCGATGCTGAAGGGGTGGTGCAGGCTATGGATTTTTTAAAACGAAACAATCAGGTTGTAGACGGGATTGCAGAACCAACAGAGGAATTACACGCGAAAGGCAAGCATGTGATAGTAATAGGGGGTGGTGACACAGGTTCAGATTGTGTTGGGACTTCAAACCGTCACGGAGCAAAGTCTGTCACCAATTTTGAGATCATGCCCATGCCTTCAGAAAACAGAACAGAAGCCAGCCCCTGGCCGTACTGGCCCTTTACTTTGAAAACCACTTCTTCCCATGAAGAGGGTGTGGAGCGAAACTGGAGCATCTCCACCAGGGAATTTGTTATAGACGGGGAAGGAAAATTAAAAGGCCTGAAAACTGTGGAGATCGAGTGGGTAAAAACCGGGGAAGGCAGGCCACAGTTAAAGGAGATCGAAGGAACCGGGAAAGAATGGCCCTGCGACCTTGCCCTGCTGGCACTTGGTTTTACCGGACCAGAAAATAATCTGAGTCAAAAGCTGGGACTGGAGGTGGACAACAGGACCAATATAAAAGGAGACCATAATTATCAAACCAATGTTCCTAACATCTTCACGGCAGGGGATATGCGCCGTGGGCAATCCCTTATAGTATGGGCTATTTCTGAAGGTCGGGAAGCCGCCAGGAGTGTGGATGAATATCTAATGGGGAAAACTTCCTTACCAACGAAGGGTGCGGGGGATTTACCTGCAGCGTGAGCATTTTTGAGAAACGGGGGACAAGAGGCAAGAGAAGAGAAAAAAGAGTCTAGAGTCTGGAATCTAGAGCCAGGACTTCTTTACTTTCCTAATGTCTTTCCAGTTCCCCAATTAACTTCGTGAAACTCCTTTTTTAAACTCCGTGGCCACTCTGTGGTTAAACCAAGACAGCAGGATTATAAATGTTTTAGAAAGTACGATACCACCCCTGCAGCTTTCACCCGATGGCGCGGATTTGCAATCCGTGACGAACACTCAACACCCGACGATTTGTACTTTCCAGCCTAACCAATCCCATACACCCCCCTGCGTTTGTCATCCTGTAAGGATCACACTACCGAGTGAGTGGGCAAGAGTGGCCATTTGGATTATTAGGAAACAAGAGTCAAGAAACAAGAAACAAGAAAAAGAGAATAGAGTCTGGACTTTCTTCATTCCCTCTACCCCGTGCTTTCCTTACCTTCCCGGTTTGTCATCCTGTAAGGATCCCACTCCCGAGTGAGCGAACAAGAGTGGCCTGTTGTAGAGAGTCAGGAGACAAGAGCAAAGCCTGGTTTTTTTGTCCCGTAGGGACTATATATGGGTAAAAAAAAGGGGGCATTAATTCCTGTGCCTTTAGGTACAGCATATAGCTACGTCTGGCATTTTATATTTCGTACCTAACGGCACGATAATACCTTTGCGATTGAAATTTCTACTCATATAAGGTCCCTAACGGGACATAGTGTGGGCAATGAAGAACCAAGAAAAGAGAGAAGAGAAAAAGAGTCTGGAATCTAAACCTCTGTGCTCCCCACTACCCGATGGCGCGGATTTGCAATCCGTGACGAGTACTCCACACCCGACGACTTATGCTTTCCAGTCTCACCAATCCCATCAACCCCCTCTGCGTTTGTCATCCTGTAAGGATCCCACTCCCGAGTGAGTGAACAAGAGTGGCCTGTTGTGGAGAATCAGGAGACGAGGGCAAGCCCTGGTTTTTTTGTCCCGTAGGGACTATATATGGGTAGAAAAAAGGGGTAATTAATTCCTGTGCCTTTAGGTACAGCATATAGCTACGTCTCGCATTTTATATGTCGTACCCAAAGGCACGATAAAATCATTTCGTTTATTTTTTCTACCCATATGAGGTCCCTAACGGGACATAGGGTGGGCAATGAAGAAACAAGAAACTAGAGAAGAGAGAAGAGAGAGAAGAATCTGGAATCTAGAGCCTGGATTTTCGTTATTCCCTCTATACCCCCTCTTTATCCTTAGCCTCCCAGTTTGTCATCCTGTTAGGATCCCACGCGCGAGTGAGCGAGTAGATGTAGAGAACAGGACTCCAACCGGGCACTATTTAACCACGGAGTAAACGGAGTACGGTACGGAGTATCACAGAGTTCTACTCCGTGTAACTCCTCTTATTAACTCCGTGGCCACTCTTGTGGTTAATTCTTACAAGCTGAATTATACATAAGGACCCAATGGCGCGGATTTGCAATCCGTGACGAGTACTCAATACCCGATGTCTGTACTTATACCATCTTTCACCCTCCCACGTTGACTTTATTCCATAAAAAAACCCTCTATCGGTATGATGAAGGGTTTTGAAGTCAGCATTTGCTGATGTTATAAACAAAAAAAGCACCTATCTTTCGATAAGTGCTTTTCAAAAACAAGGCGGCGACATACTCTCCCACAATACAGCAGTACCATCTGCGCTAACGGGCTTAACTTCTCTGTTCGGAATGGGAAGAGGTGAGCCCCGATGCTATAGCCACCTTAAATCTTAAAGTAGTAGTGAGATATTAGTAGTGAGTAGTGAGACAACATCTCAATACTCAATACTCAATTCTCAATACTAACTTCTAATAAGTTAACATATAAGGAAATAAACAATAGAAGATATCATTGATATTTTAATAAAATAAAATGAGTACTAGGTTATCCTGTCCTCCTTCGCCCGAAGGCTCCGGAGGACGGGTGCACTAAGCTTTACGGATTATTAGTACCACTCGGCTATGACATTACTGCCTTTACACCTATGGCCTATCAACGTGGTAGTCTTCCACGATCCTTTAAAGAAATCTCATCTTGTGGTGGGTTTCGCGCTTATATGCTTTCAGCGCTTATCCCTTCCAAACGTAGCTACCCAGCAATGCTCCTGGCGGAACAACTGGTGCACCAGAGGTTTGTCCAACTCGGTCCTCTCGTACTAGAGTCAGATCCACTCAAATTTCTAACGCCCACTGTAGATAGAGACCGAACTGTCTCACGACGTTCTGAACCCAGCTCGCGTGCCACTTTAATGGGCGAACAGCCCAACCCTTGGGACCTTCTCCAGCCCCAGGATGTGACGAGCCGACATCGAGGTGCCAAACCCCCCCGTCGATGTGAGCTCTTGGGGGAGATCAGCCTGTTATCCCCGGCGTACCTTTTATCCTTTGAGCGATGGCCCTTCCATGCGGAACCACCGGATCACTATGCTCTACTTTCGTACCTGATCGACCTGTATGTCTCTCAGTCAAGCTCCCTTTTGCCATTGCACTCTACGCACGGTTACCAAGCGTGCTGAGGGAACCTTTAGAAGCCTCCGTTACTCTTTTGGAGGCGACCACCCCAGTCAAACTACCCACCAAGCATTGTCCCCCATTTGCAGGGGTTAGGCTTCAAACAAGTAAAGGGTGGTATTTCAACAATGACTCCACCACACCTGGCGATGCAGCTTCAAAGTCTCCCACCTATCCTACACATCACTTGTCCAAAGTCAATACTAAGCTATAGTAAAGGTGCACGGGGTCTTTTCGTCCCACAGCGGGTAATCGGCATCTTCACCGATACTACAATTTCACCGAGCTCATGGCTGAGACAGTGTCCAGATCGTTGCACCATTCGTGCAGGTCGGAACTTACCCGACAAGGAATTTCGCTACCTTAGGACCGTTATAGTTACGGCCGCCGTTTACTGGGGCTTCAATTCAATGCTTCGCCAAAGCTAACATCTCCTCTTAACCTTCCAGCACCGGGCAGGTGTCAGACCCTATACGTCATCTTTCGATTTAGCAGAGTCCTGTGTTTTTGATAAACAGTCGCCTGGACCTCTTCACTGCGGCCCATCCGAAGATGGGCGACCCTTCTCCCGAAGTTACGGGTCTATTTTGCCTAGTTCCTTAGCCATGAATCTCTCGAGCACCTTAGAATTCTCATCCCAACTACCTGTGTCGGTTTGCGGTACGGGCTGCCACCACTCGCTTTTCTTGGAAGTCGATTCGCTAGATTATCACGCCAGCCGAAGCCTTTGTGTACTATCGGGGTGTTACCACTCCCTTCAACGCACTATTCCGTCAGTGCGCACTAACTTTTCGCCTCCGTCACTTTTATCGTGGGGCAGGTACAGAAATATTAATCTGTTGTCCATCGACTAACCCATTCGGGGTCGCCTTAGGTCCCGACTAACCCTCAGCTGATTAGCATAGCTGAGGAAACCTTAGTCTTTCGGTGTGCGGGTTTCTCGCCCGCATTATCGTTACTTATGCCTACATTTTCTTTTGTAATTAGTCCAGCAAGCCTTACAGCTCACCTTCAACCCTATTACAATGCTCCCCTACCACTCCATATCTAAATATGAAATCCATAGCTTCGGTAGTATATTTATGCCCGATTATTATCCATGCCGAACCGCTCGACTAGTGAGCTGTTACGCACTCTTTAAATGAATGGCTGCTTCCAAGCCAACATCCTAGCTGTCTGGGCAGTTCAACCGCGTTTCTTCAACTTAATATACATTTGGGGACCTTAGCTGATGGTCTGGGTTCTTTCCCTCTCGGACATGGACCTTAGCACCCATGCCCTCACTGATATACATCATTTTATAGCATTCGGAGTTTGTCAGGAATTGGTAGGCGGTGAAGCCCCCGCATCCAATCAGTAGCTCTACCTCTATAAAACTAATATATCGCTGCACCTAAATGCATTTCGGGGAGTACGAGCTATTTCCGAGTTTGATTGGCCTTTCACCCCTACCCTCAGGTCATCCCAAGACTTTTCAACGTCAACGGGTTCGGTCCTCCACTATGTGTTACCACAGCTTCAACCTGCCCAAGGGTAGATCACACGGTTTCGCGTCTAACACTACCAACTATAGCGCCCTATTAAGACTCGCTTTCGCTACGGCTCCACATCTTAAATGCTTAACCTTGCTGGCAACGTTAACTCGTAGGCTCATTATGCAAAAGGCACGCCGTCACCCCTAAGGGCTCCGACCGCTTGTAAGCGTATGGTTTCAGGATCTATTTCACTCCGTTATTCACGGTTCTTTTCACCTTTCCCTCACGGTACTGGTTCACTATCGGTCTCTCAGGAGTATTTAGCCTTAGCGGATGGTCCCGCCAAATTCATACAGGGTTTCACGTGCCCCGCACTACTCAGGATACCACTATGGTTTATGATCTTTACTTATACGGGACTATCACCCTCTATGGTCACTCTTTCCAAAGTGTTCTAATTCATAACACAACCAATCTCGTGGTCCTACAACCCCAACTAATCCGTAAACTAGCTGGTTTGGGCTAATGCGCGTTCGCTCGCCACTACTTGCGCAATCACTGTTGTTTTCTTCTCCTCCGGGTACTTAGATGTTTCAGTTCCCCGGGTTCGCCTACCTTACGGTATACTATATCTTCAATATAGTGGGTTGCCCCATTCGGATATCTGCGGATCAACCTGTATGTGCCAGTCCCCGCAGCTTTTCGCAGCTTATCACGTCCTTCATCGCCTCTGAGAGCCTAGGCATTCCCCATACGCCCTTATTTAGCTTATGTGCTTTTACCTAATATGCTCTTGTCTCTATAAACAGCCGTGCAGCATGTCTATAGAAACGATTTTTATTCTATTATTCTATCTACTTGTATTTCTACAAATTCGATTTTTCTCGTATTCTTTATTTCCCAATATGTCAATGAACGTTTCTCTTAGTAGTGAGTAGTTAGTAGTGAGTAGTGAGTAGTGAGACAAAAATCTCAATACTCAATTCTCAGTACTCAATACTAAAAATAGTGGAGAATATCGGAGTCGAACCGATGACCTCCTGCGTGCAAGGCAGGCGCTCTAGCCAGCTGAGCTAATCCCCCATTTTTTAAATTGAAATTCCAAAAAAACCAAAATTCCAAATTCCAAAAAGGATAGGTATCCCAACTTCTAAAATTTCCTTTCAATAATTGTAATGAACTTAATCCCCTTTTTTTACTCCCCCTTCGGGGGTTGGGGGCCTGTAGTCTCAGGCAGACTCGAACTGCCGACCTCTACATTATCAGTGTAGCGCTCTAACCAGCTGAGCTATGAGACTGCAAATAGATACTAGATTTTAGATCTGAGACTTGAGATTTCTTTTCATCCCTCTCTTTATCTCACATCTCATATCTGATATCTCACATCTAATATTAGATCTTAGACTTTAGATTTTAGACGTGAGACTTATTCTCTCACTCATCTCATATCTCAAATCTAATATCTCATATCTTTTATAATATAATATATCGAAATTGACAGCTAAATTAAGACCAAAGAGTTCCTTTTGAGAACCTTGAGTGGTAATTGCGATTGCTCTTTAATAAGCAATGCTCTAGAAAGGAGGTGTTCCAGCCGCACCTTCCGGTACGGCTACCTTGTTACGACTTAGCCCCAGTTACCAGTTTTACCCTAGGCGGCTCCTTGCGGTGACCGACTTCAGGTACCCCCAGCTTCCATGGCTTGACGGGCGGTGTGTACAAGGCCCGGGAACGTATTCACCGCATCATGGCTGATATGCGATTACTAGCGATTCCAGCTTCACGGAGTCGAGTTGCAGACTCCGATCCGAACTGAGATAGGGTTTATAGATTCGCTCCTGCTTGCGCAGTGGCTGCTCTCTGTCCCTACCATTGTAGCACGTGTGTGGCCCAGGACGTAAGGGCCGTGATGATTTGACGTCATCCCCACCTTCCTCACGGTTTGCACCGGCAGTCTTGTTAGAGTTCCCGACATTACTCGCTGGCAACTAACAACAGGGGTTGCGCTCGTTATAGGACTTAACCTGACACCTCACGGCACGAGCTGACGACAACCATGCAGCACCTTGTAATCTGTCCGAAGAAAAAGCTGTTTCCAGCCCTGTCAGACTACATTTAAGCCCTGGTAAGGTTCCTCGCGTATCATCGAATTAAACCACATGCTCCACCGCTTGTGCGGGCCCCCGTCAATTCCTTTGAGTTTCATTCTTGCGAACGTACTCCCCAGGTGGGTTACTTATCACTTTCGCTTAGCCACTCAGTCCGAAGACCAAACAGCTAGTAACCATCGTTTACGGCGTAGACTACCAGGGTATCTAATCCTGTTCGCTACCTACGCTTTCGTCCATCAGCGTCAGTATCTTATTAGTGATCTGCCTTCGCAATCGGTATTCTATGTAATATCTATGCATTTCACCGCTACACTACATATTCTAACCACTTCATAAGCACTCAAGAACAACAGTATCAATGGCAATTCTATGGTTGAGCCACAGACTTTCACCGCTGACTTATTATCCCGCCTACGGACCCTTTAAACCCAATGATTCCGGATAACGCTTGGATCCTCCGTATTACCGCGGCTGCTGGCACGGAGTTAGCCGATCCTTATTCTTACGGTACCGTCAAGCCTCTTCACGAAGAGGTGTTTCTTCCCGTATAAAAGCAGTTTACAACCCATAGGGCCGTCTTCCTGCACGCGGCATGGCTGGATCAGGCTCTCGCCCATTGTCCAATATTCCTCACTGCTGCCTCCCGTAGGAGTCTGGTCCGTGTCTCAGTACCAGTGTGGGGGATCTCCCTCTCAGGACCCCTACCTATCGCGGTCTTGGTAAGCCGTTACCTTACCAACTAACTAATAGGACGCATACTCATCTTATAGCCATAAATGTTTAATCAGAAAATAATGCTATTCTCTAATACTATGGGGTATTAATCCAAATTTCTCTGGGCTATCCCCCTCTATAAGGTAGATTGTATACGCGTTACGCACCCGTGCGCCGGTCGCCACCATCCGAAGACGTGCTGCCCCTCGACTTGCATGTGTTAAGCCTGCCGCTAGCGTTCATCCTGAGCCAGGATCAAACTCTTCATCGTTAATCTTTAAATAAATTTACAATTACCAAGGTTCGTATCTGTCTCTTATATATAAGAGACACTCAAAATGACTTTCTAGTCTTAATTTAATTTCTTTGCTTTACTACCTAAGTAGTAAAACGCGCTGTCAATTCAATATATCAAAGAACATATGTCGCACCGCGACTTTGTTAAAATAAAAGGAGTCGAACCTCTTCTCACCCACCCGGGATTTTATTTCTTTATTTCAATAACTCTTAAAGACCACCCACTCGTTTTTAAAGCGGCTGCAAATGTACAACCAATTTTAATTACCGGCAAAACTTTTTTTGAAGTTTTTTTCGAGGGAATTTCTTTTGAAGAACAACCGCCTTTTTCTCATTTAGCGGGGTGCAAATATACACCCTATTTTGTTCCTGCCAAAACCTTTTTTAAAGTTTTTTTAAGAAGCTGCTCCAACAAGGAAGTAACCTCCCCCTCTCTTCGCAATCCCAGTCTCTGCTCAATGAACTCCGCTACTCTTAAGATGTTACTCCCTCGCTAAGCGGCTGCAAATATACACCGCTTTTTTCCTTTCCCGCAAATATTATTTGAGGTTTTTTTAGGAAAAAAATTTAAGAAGTTCTTAACAGGTTGAACCACCATTCTTTAAACCAAAAAATAATTGGAAAGATTAGGCAGCCATAAGAGACAAACAGCCAGATATTTTGATGTTCCTTAAAGAAAGAAATTCCAAACCAGGCCGAATCTTATAATGAAATCCCTGTAGGGATAGCCGGGAGCAGCAAAATTATTGTTCCCGGTAATTAGCGAATTCACATGCTCCAGCTTAAAAAAGATCCTGGTTTGCTGCACTCTCCCATTAAAAAAGAAATCTACAACAGGATAATCCCCGAAGGAAGCTTCATTTTGAACATAGAACTCTGCTAGCACAGGATCATAGCCGTTCATATTATAGGAAGTAAAATAGTTCAGTGTAAACCCGGTCTGTACAAATAGCGCCCTCCTAAACCAGCGATCGCTAAAGTATAGTGAGTTCCTGGTTATAAGTTCAGGCACGTTAAAAACACCCCCTCCTTCTGTTACGCGTTGATACATAATGGTATTGTCAAGGGAGAATTTTCCGTAATGAAATTCACGTTGGGCCTTAATCCTCAAATAACTTATGCTGCCATCGTGCTGGAAGGGCCGTGTAAAACCTTCTTCAGTTTGGGAAAAATAGGCGTAGTTATTAATAAGTGTATAACCTCCTTCAAGATTCAACAGTTTGGGGGAAATAAACCTTGCATTAAGCACCTGGGTACTTTCGTTCGAGAAATTTGTTTGCCAGTTATAATTTAAGTAATCGCTTTGATGAAGCAGGAAATTAAAATTCGGCGCCCTTTCATTACTATTTACTTCGACATTCAGAAAATTTAAGGGCGTAATCTGGAAATTTAAGCCAGCAGTAAGAAAATGGCCGGTAAAATCTCCGGCAAGGTTGACCATAGCATCTCCATACAAAGCAAAGGGACCAAATTGATTGGCATACTCTGCCCCGGCAGAATAGTTCTCTCCTACGAGCCTGTTGGTAACCACCTGGTCGCCGAGGACTATTATAGAATTATATCCATAATTATAATAGGATTGCCCTGCTTTAAAAGCCAGTTTTCCCAATGTGTTATTCTCATAAGTTACACCAAGCACATTGTTGATATGTCTTAATTTGCTCTCATCATTGAGTGCAGTGGCTCTTAAAGTTGGACCAAATATTTCCACGGGATTGGTCTGCCTGAAGATGTACTTTTTATCGCTAAAATTCAGAATGTGGGTAAGAGCTATTCTATTATTGTCTCCACTTACAAGGTCGTACTCGTGATCCAGGTAAAACCTTTTTCCAAACAGGACATTTTCAGCATTTTCGAATCTAACCTCCAAAAGGGACCTGTCCTCAAACTCCTCCTCTTTATTAATGTATTGCTCCGTAGCCAGGTCATTTAATCCACCGTTCTCACGATTGAGTAGATCCTGTGCTACAAAGTGGGCCTTCATCCTGTACCTGTTATTCAAAGTTTGATAATTAAGGGTAGACCTGAAATTGCCCGTACTGGTGAGGGAATTTTGATATTTTCCTAAAGAACGTAAACCTTTATACGCTATAGAAAAATTTAACCTGGAGGAAGTATTTATGGTGAAAAAGGCATCCAGGTTTTGTCCCTGTTCAGGAACTGTTTTGAAATAAAGATCGGTTAATGGGGTGGGCACTTCGTAATAGGAAATATCTTCGGCCTCCATAAAATTGAAATGACGCGCCTGCGCCCCAAATTCAGGAATCAGGTTTTCCTCTTTAAAATAATATGCGAGCCTGTTATAGGTTTGACCCACATTGGCAAAGGGCAACAATTCAAAATTATCCTTTCGCAGATAATTGAACCTGTAATCCTTGTGTATAGTAAGCGATGTATCTACAAAGGTAGTATCACCACGATGGGAAATGATCTTATACGCAGTAATAGGAGGCTTTTGAAGGGAATCCTTTTGTTCCAATCTATTGCCACCGCCAGCCCCTGCCGGCCGCTGCCCGTAAGAAAGCATTATACCACCCAGAATAAAGAAAACTATTAATAATTGCTTCATAGGGAAATCACCTCCTGCAAATGTAAAATAATTAACCAAACAAATTTTAGTTTTTAGCAGAACAAACCATCCCAATGCAACGATAAAGGCTATAAACGGAAGTATTTTAAAAATTCAATTGTTGCTTTCGCTCTATACATAATATGACAAAAATTTCTGAAATGTTATCAAAAAAAAAAAGGCTGCCCTTGCAGGCAGCCTTTTCATCAATTATGATTGGATATTAATATCCTGTGTTTTGATCAATATTAGCATTTACATCAACTTCAGAAGTTGGAATTGGAAGTGCAAAGTTATAAGCACCATAGTCAACTCCATTATGTAATTGAATAACATCTACACTTTGAATATCCATACCTGCACGAGCCAGGTCATGGAATCTAAACCCTTCAAATGCAAGTTCCTTTCTTCTTTCTAATAAGATGTTTTCGAAAGTTGCAGCATCATAGGTATCTCCTCCTCTGTTTTCAGGGATTCGGTTTAACCAGGTTAGAGCATCAGCTCCACCGGTTTCCATTAAAGCCTCAGCATAGATCAACACTATTTCCTCATAACGAATAACAGGAACGTTATCTTCAAAAGGAGCTGTTCTTGGGTATTTCCCAACGTTTCTTAAAGTACCGTTTTCACTCACTCCAATTACAGTAGATGGTTGTACACCTGCTGTTGGGTCATAAGGAGAAACACCTCTTACGTCTCCTTCATCATAGATAGCTGCAAGATTTGGAAGCGCAACAACATCACCATAAGAACCTACCTGGTAGATATTGGCAAGACCATTTATCCCGGCATTATCTGTAGGTGTGTTTGCGATCTCAAAAATAGAGTTTGCAGATCCACGGCTTCTAAAGTTACTAAGGAATTCACCTTCGCTGGCAATTGTATAATTACCAGAATTGATTACAGTTTCAGCTGCATTTAAAGCACGTGGGTGATCTCCAAAATAATTAGCGATCCTTGCTTCGATTGCATACGCCGCATAAGTAGTTATGAATTCTTTACTTACATCATTAAGGCTTTCAGACATTAGGTCCTGAGCTCTCTCAAGATCTGCATAAGCAAGATCCTTTACTTCCTGTACAGTATTTCTTGAAGGAAATAAGTTGTCATTGTCTCTAAAGGCAGTTACGTAAGGTACTCCCGAAGCACTTAAACCTCCATTATTTACGTGTTGCTGACCGTAGAACTTCACAAGGTCAAAATGCGCTAGTGCTCTTATTGCATAAGCCTGACCTTTAATGTGATTTATTCTTGCTTCATCACCTTCAATACCTTCTGCACCAATAATAATATTGGCAGATGCTATTACCCCGTAGATCTGTGACCATAGAGAACTCGCAATAGCAGACTGAGCGTTTAAGTCCATTTGAGCCTCTACCACGAAACGGTTAGAGTTTGCATTGGATGTTGCATTGTCTGAAAACACCTCACCCAGGATTATGACATCCCTGTTATAATAAGCTGTTGTAGACATTCTTTCCATTGCTCCAATTAAAAGAGCTTCAAGGTCATTCAGAGAATTAATACTGGTCTCAATACTTTTTGATTGAGCCAGTGTTGGCTCCAGGTCCTCCTCAGAGCAAGAGGTAAGAGTACCTATGCTCAGGACGAATAGTAATAAATATTTAAATGTTCTTTTCATTTTCTAGAATTTTACGTTAATACCTAAAGTATAAGTTTCTACTGGAGGTGTTGTTAGTGTTGTATAACCATTTGCTCTTACTTCAGGATCCAATAATAATCCATCATCTTTTACCCATGTAGCAAGATTCGTACCTCTTAATGTTAATGTTAGACCATCAAGACCAACAGACTGTGCAAATTGAGATGGCAGGTTATAACCTAAAGCAACATTTCTAAGTCTTACAAAATCTCCATCATATAAGTGACGGCTAGAAGTCGCGTGGAAATTGTCATTTCTTGCATAGTTTACCACAGGTACATTCGTAACGTCCCCTGGCTGTTGCCATCTATCCATAAGTTCTGCAGCACCATTGTAAGTTCCTAATGTAAAACTGTTAGTTCTTAGGTAAAATTGTGCAAATTGCTCATAAATTTTATGACCACCCTGGAAATAAATATCAGCCTCAGCAAAGAAACCTTTGAATTGAACTCTGGTTCCTAAACCTCCTGAGTAAGTTGGTAAAGCACCAACACCCTGGTCAACTCTTTCAGCATTATTGTAGTTTGAAGTAACTTCTCCATCTCTACCGTTCACATACCAGGTAGGAGCTCCAGTTTGTGGATCTACACCTGCCCATGTTCTCATGTACCAGGTTCCTGCTGGCAAACCAACTCTTGTTGTCTTATAAACACTTCCGGCTAAAGGATCGATATCATTACCATCAGCTCCAACAGCTAAAGCGGTAACTTCATTCTCTACAGTAGCAACGTTACCAGAGATATTCCAGGAGAAATCTGCAGTTCTAATTACGTCGAAAGCCAATTCAACTTCCACACCCTTGTTGGTCATCTCACCAAGGTTTTGGTCCTGGCTTGAGAAACCTGTGGTTCTTGATAATGGAACTTCCTGTAAAAGGTCGTAAGTTCTTCTGTTATAGTAAGCAAAAGATCCTGTTAACCTGTTGTCAAATACTCCAAAAGTAAAACCAACATCAAAGGTCTCACCTTTTTCCCAGGTAAGATCGGCATTACCAAATTGAGTAGGAGTAGCCCCACCATTGTTTGAGTAATCTGCTCCGTATCCTAATAGTGCCTGGTAAGCATTAAGCCCAACAGCGTTGTTACCTGTAATACCATAAGAAGCTCTAAGACGTAATGTATTGAATACTGAGCCTCTCATAAATTCTTCCCTGTGAACATTCCAGGCTGTACCTACAGATCCAAAAGTACCAAATCTGTTTCCTGGTCCAAATCTTGAAGAACCTTCTCTTCTTATAGTAGCATCAAGAACATACTTACCTGCGAAGTTATAGTTCAAAAGACCAAGGTAAGATACGTTATACCAATCTGTAAAAGATGAGAAAGCATCAAACTCTGCACTGGCAGAAGCAATGTTCGTTAACCCGTCTGCAGGAAAGTTGTTTCCAAAACCGAACAAGTACTGATTTTGGTTTTTCTGATATTCAAAAAGACCGGTTACATCAAAATTGTGATCCTGTCCTATTTTGAAGTTATAATTTAAACCACCCTGGTAAACAAGGTTTAAGGCTTTATTATCACTTGCAGAGATAGATCCATTTACAAATCTTGAATCTCCTTCATACCTGTTCTGGTAGTTCTTGTAATCTGTAACCTGCCAGTCTAAGCTTAAAGTATTTCTGAAAGTAAGATTTTCAAAAAGCTCCCAGTCGAAACGTGTGTTAGAAAGCGCACGAGTTAACATGTTTCTGGCAATGTTATTTTCAGTTACATACAATGTGTTGTGTAATGAACCAAACTGCAGCCCACCTCTTCTTAAATTACCATCAGCATCATAAGGATTGTTGAAAGGGTTCATCAAGTATCTTGTGATGAAAGGGTTTGAGAAGAAAGATCCCTGCTCTAAAATTGGGTTTTGAGTAGTATTGGAAACATTCACAGAAGTTGTGAAATTCATGTTCTCTCTCATTTTTCTTGAAAAGTTGAAAGAACCATTTATTCTTTCAAAAGCAGCTCCAATTACAGTAGCTTCAGTCTTGTTATAACCTACAGACGCATAGAAAGAACTTAACTCATCACCACCTGTAGCAGAGAAAGTATAGTTTTGCAATAGTGCATCCTCATTCTTAATTAATCCAGTCCAGTTATAATCTGTCCCATCATAATCTTCTGTTCCCGCAGGTAAAACTCCAAAGTCAACTGCAAGGGGGATAGCATTTTCAGGGGTAAAACCAAAATCACCTGATGTACCATTAGCACCATAAGAATTTACAAGAGCCTCACCTAAAAGCTCAAGTCTTTGAGCACCTGTTAATACATCTCTTTTATTATAAGCGTCATTTTGAATACCTACCTGAGAGGTAAAAGTGAATTGAGTCTCACCAGTCTTACCTCTTTTAGTTGTAACAACAATTACACCGTTAGAACCTCTTGCTCCATAGGCAGCAGTAGCCGAAGCATCTTTAAGAACCGTAATACTTGCGATATCCTGACTGTTAATGGCAGCCAATGGGTTTAAGGTACTCACGTTAGCACTACCTGCCTGGTTATCGTTACTAACCGGCACACCGTCAATTACATATAACGGCTCATTCCCGGCAGTAAGGGAACTTTGACCACGAATACGGATATCCTGGGCAGAACCCGGAGTACCCGAAGAAGTTGTAACCTGTAAACCGGCAACTTTACCCTGTAAAGCCTGGTCAACAGATACCAATGGCACCTCAGCAACATCTTCACCTCCAATTTGAACTGAAGATCCTGTTACTTCCTCCACACCTCTTGTGCTGTATCCAAGTACAACAACCTCGTCAAGAACAGCAGAATCCTCTTCCAGAGACACATTGATAACATTACTAGTTCCAATGGTTCTGGTTAATGTTTGGTAACCTACGAAACTGAACACCAAAACCTGGTTCTGGCTGGCATTGATCTGGTAGTTACCATCAAAATCTGTAGTAGTACCTGTGTTGGTACCTCTCAAAATTACGTTTACACCCGGTAGGGGCATTCCGTCCGTATCAGACACCGTCCCGGTAATCTGAATGTCCTGCGCAAAAGAAATTTGCACGACTAACGCGAATAATAGCGTTAGAATTCCATTTAAACTTTTTTTCATTATTTTGTTAATTTGAATTAGCCTGCGCCAAAAATCATAATAATTTCTTAATATAACAAATCGATTACAAAATTTGATGTGTTAAATCTTTAACACTACGCTGCCCCTTAGATGCATAAACTTTCAAAGGGTTGCGTAGAATTTTAAATTATTTTCGCAAAAACATTCACATGTTAGCAAATTCCTTTTTAAAAGATAAATTAGAATGCGGCACAGATGAGGCCGGCAGAGGCTGCCTGGCGGGACCTGTAACCGCTGCAGCAGTCATTCTTCCTCCCCGGTTTAGAAACGCTATTTTGAATGATTCTAAAATTCTTAAAATTTCGCAAAGATTAATTTTAAGAGACATAATAGAAAAAAAAGCCATTTGCTTTTCTGTTGCTCACCTGGATAATAATAAGGTGGACGAAATCAATATATTGAATGCCTCAATTTTAGCTATGCACCATTGTATAGAAAATTTATCCATCCGGCCCCAGCACATCCTGGTTGACGGCAACCGCTTCAAGCCCTATCCCCAAATCCCGCACCTGTGTATGATAAAAGGAGACGCAAAATATATGAATATTGCAGCTGCATCCATCCTGGCAAAAACATACAGAGATGCCTATATGGAAGAGATACATGTGGAATATCCCATGTACAACTGGAGAAAGAACAAGGGATATCCTACCAGGGAACACAGGGAGGCGATAAGGAAATATGGAGTTACCAAATATCACAGAAAAAGCTTCAGGTTGCTGCCGGAACAGTTGGAACTTGCGCTTTGATTACTACCTTTGTTCTAAATAAAAAACCCCATACGTTGACCCGGAAAAGATTTCTGCTAAAACTTGCCATATTCCTTACCATAATTTCATGCAGCACCAATGATAGCAGCACAGCAGAAATAGATGATTTCATTCCTTCAGAAAGTATTTATATGTTTCAGGCCCCAGAGCTTGTTACGATGCTTAAAATGATGGACAGTCTGGAATTCCTTCAAAAAAACAGGTTCATAATTGAGCCCTCCCACAGGGAACAATTAGAATACTTAGCCAGGCATAGTGAGGGCGGAGTATCCTTGATAAGCCTTACCGGTGCAACAGCGGGAGGTTACGACTATACCATAATAAGCAGGGAGGAAAACATAACTATAGTAACAGATTCTGTGGTAAACAAATCTATTGAAACTTTCAATTATGAAAATTTCAGCATTAAGAAATACAAGCTCGAGGAAGCCGGGTTTTTTACTGTTACAAAAAATGGGATATTCCTGGCCAGCAATTCCAGGAAGCAGCTTGAAACACTTTTAAAGGAAAATAGCGCAGGAGTACCAAACCCTTTCAGCAAGGAATATGCTGCTGCAGATGCTTCAAAATTTTCTTTATTTATCAATCATAGGCTCCTTGACACCCTTCTCACTCAAAATTTTCCCGGCAACAATTTACCAATTGAAAATCTTGCAACCGGTAGTCTATTGGATATCGATATAGCAGATCAAAAAGTCCTTTTTAACGGGATCGCCACCTGGCAGGAGAATGATAAGGTTCTGCTAGCCGCATTTCACAATGTCACTCCTGTTCAAAATGAATTGGCCTTGATAACTCCCATGGATGCTGCAGGCTTTTATTCCTACTCCTATAATAGTTTCGAAGAACTGTTTCAAAACCTAAGGACAGGGAACCGTACCTTGCCTGAAAACCATTTTCTTAGCTATACCCGGGAGGCGGGGATGATCTTTACGCCATCTTCCCGGGCCCTGGTACTTACCGCTACAGATCCCAGCCTAGCCAGGGAGGCCAACACTTTTGCAAGAGAAGAAGTCAAGATCTATAGAAATGTGGAAATACTAAAATTTACCACCAACCCCAAACTCACAGATTATCTGGACCAATTGATCCCTTCAATGACGAACACCTACTTTGCATATCTTGATAATTATATTTTAATGGCTGAAGATGTTGAAGTGCTGGAGCATATTATCACAAACTATTTGAATGGGTCTACTTTAGGGGAACAGGAGTATTATAAGGATGCTATGCAGAATCTTGCAGGTGCCTCCACCCTACTGATGGTTGCTAACACCGAAAACTTCAAACCCAGGCTCATCCAATTAAGTGCTGGGAAAATGGAGGAATCAAGCAAGAGTCTCGACCTATCGCAATATCCCATACTTGCCCTGCAATTTGTACAGGAAAGGAATTTTGCACATATCCACGGGATCTTTAATACAACCACAGCCTCCAGGCGTAATGGTATAAGCCAAACTGCCAGCATTGAAATTGAAAGTCCCATTGCCACTGCTCCCGCCCTTTTAAGAAATCATATTAATAATGAGACAGAGGTAGCTTTCCAGAATGAAGAAAATATTCTTTACCTGTACTCTTCTACCGGGGAACAGCTGTGGAAGAAGGAACTGGATGCCAGGATAAACAGCCCCCTCTACCAGGTGGACCTGTTTAAGAACGGAAATTTGCAACTGGCCTTTTCCTCCCCAAATTCCCTTTATGTTTTGGACCGCAATGGTAATAATGTAAAACCATTTCCACTCGATTTTAAGGATGAAATTACCAGGCCCCTTTCGGTATTTGATTATGACAACAACCGCACTTATAGATTTGTGATCACCCAGGGCAAAGACGTCCTTATGTATGATTCCAGGGGAAGGCGGGTAAAGGGCTTTGATTTTAAAAGTACAGGTTCTGAAATAGTTGAGGCTCCAAAACATATAAGGATTAGAAATAAGGACTACATTGTAATTCCGGAGGCCTCTGGAAAGCTGCACATTTTAAGCCGCCAGGGAAATTCCAGGGTCACGGTCTCTGAAAACTTCAGTTTTTCCAATAGCGAATGGTATCTTCATGAGAACACCTTCGCTTCTGTTGATTCCAATGATCAATTAATACGTATTACTGAAGCAGCCAAAGTATCGAGGGAAGCTATTCCCAATGCTGTTAATCCAATATTTACTGCAACAAATAAGGTAAGGGTGATCCAATCTGAAAACAACCTTAGGATCAACGGCAGGGAGGTTATCCTTGACTATGGCTTGTATACCAAACCTCAAATTTTTGAAATAGGAAAGAAAACTTTTATAGGGATTATTGATACCCAGGCCCAAAAAGTGTATCTGCTTGATGAAGAAGGGGAACTTATCCCGGGATTTCCCGTTTATGGAACATCTGCTATTGACCTACGGCAAAACGCAGCCGGGGACAGAATCCTTACAGTAAAGGCAGAGGACAACACCTTATTATTGTACGAATTTTAGTAATTCCCTTCTTCTGTAATAATTGTTCAAATCACGTAGAAAGTGAGATGAATTCTGCCTGGAACAATGAAGAAAAATGTTTAAGCAATCGTTCTTCGACCTCCTTCATAGACACTTCCCTGCGTCCCAGTTCAACATTGAGAGATGTTACTGCCTTTCCACGAATCCCACAGGGGATAATATGATCAAAATATCCAAGATCGGCATTCACATTGAGAGCGAAACCATGCATAGTTACCCACCGGCTGGCTCTAACACCCATCGCACATATCTTGCGGGCATATGGGGTGTCCACGTCAAGCCAGACCCCGGTTTCACCCTTGCTACGCTCAGGTTTTAACCCATATTCCTTTAATGTAAGAATGATAGCCTCCTCCAGCAACCTAAGGTATTTATGGATATCTGTAAAAAAATTCTCAAGATCCAGAATAGGATATCCCACTAGTTGCCCCGGCCCGTGATAGGTTATATCCCCTCCCCTGTTTATCTTATAAAATGAGGCATTTTTCTCCTTTAACTGGGAATCATTCAACAGGAAGTGTTCAGGTTTTCCGCTTTTTCCAAGAGTATACACATGTGGATGCTCTACCATAAGCAGGTAATTGGGGGTTTCTTCTGAAAGATCTTCCCTTCGGTTCCTAATCTTTTTATCGAGGATCTCCTTAAATAATCTTTCCTGATAATCCCACACCTCCTTATAATCCTTTAAACCCAGTTCCTGTATGTGTATTTTTTTGTTCAAGTTCGTTTTCTGTTTTCTGTTTTCTGTTCCCTGTTTTTCTTCACCAATCTATTCCTACGCCAGAAGCATTTTATTGGGTTTCTACGATTTTGACTTGTTCCCTAATTCCTGGTTCTTAAGTTGGCGACGAATGCACGAATGTTCTTTTTTTGTTTTCTCCTATTCTCGTACCGCCATCCTGAATTTGTTTCAGGATCTAATGGGGTTGAGTGTTGCCCATTTCACTTAGCAGGCGCATATACCACGTCCCTTGACTCTCGAATCCCGTCTCTTCTCTCTTCTCTCTTTTCTCTTTTCTTGGTTCTTGGTTCTTGGTTCTTGGTTCTTGGTTCTTGGTTCTTGGTTCTTGGTTCTTGTTTCTTGTTTCTTGTTTCTTGTTTCTTGTTTCTTGTTTCTTGTTTCTTGTTTCTTGTTTCTTGTTTCTTGTTTCTTGTTTCTTGTTTCTTGTTTCTTGTTTCTTGTTTCTTGTTTCTTGTTTCCCTCCAGACGCGATGAATCGCGTCTCTACATCTGTGCTGGTTCTTTATTCCTGGCTCCTACCCAGACTCCAAATTTTAGATTCCAGGATCCTCTTCCCCCTCCTACTTCCCTTGTTTATTCAAGATTATCAATGCCGCGATCACTCCCGGCACCCATCCAAGCAGGGTAAGGATCAAAACAATGAGGATAGAGCCACACCCGCGGTCGTAGACTGCCAGGGGTGGAAAGAGAATTGAAAGGATAACGCGCCACACGCTCATATTTGATGAATTTTATAGGATTTCAGCAAAGATACCAAATATTATAGGTCTTAAAACAAACCTCTGCCTTAGCTCATATTCAGGATAAAATCTAATTGATTGATTGTGTGAATGTCCCTATATTTGCAACTGCTTTGCCGTAATGGCTTAGTTTCATATTTTAAAAGACGAAAATGCAGTTATCTGAACAAGAAATAGTACGAAGGGAGAAATTACAATCCCTAAGGAAACTGGGAATAGACCCATATCCGGCAGCTTTATTTCCCGTATCGCACACCTCTGGCCAAATTAAGAATAATTTTAATGAAGGTGAAAAGGTGGTAGTTGCCGGCCGTTTAATGTCACGCAGAATACAGGGAAAGGCTTCCTTTGCCGAGATCCAGGATGCCGCCGGAAGGATACAGGTATATTTTAACCGTGATGAGATATGTGCCGGGGAGGATAAATCCAAATATAACGACGTATATAAAAAATTACTGGATATAGGTGATTTTATAGGTATTGAAGGAGAGCTTTTTACTACACAGGTAGGCGAAAAGACCATTATGGTGAAAGATTTCTCTATCCTAAGCAAATCCCTGCGACCATTACCACTTCCAAAAACAGATAAGGAAGGAAAGACCTTCGATGAATTCAACGATCCCGAACAAAGGTACAGGCAGCGTTATGCCGACCTGGTGGTGAATCCAAGGGTTAAGGATATTTTTGTGAAGCGCACCAGGCTTTTTAATGCGATGCGTAATTTCTTTAATGAAAAGGGTTATTTTGAGGTGGAGACCCCTATCCTGCAGTCCATTCCAGGTGGTGCAGCGGCCCGCCCGTTCATAACACATCATAACGCCCTGGATATGCCTTTATATCTAAGGATCGCTAATGAGCTCTATCTTAAGAGACTTATTGTGGGTGGCTTTGATGGGGTTTATGAATTCTCCAAAAATTTCAGGAATGAAGGTATGGATCGCACCCATAATCCTGAATTTACTGCCATGGAGATATATGTGGCCTACAAGGATTATAACTGGATGATGGAGTTCACTGAAAATCTACTGGAGCATTGTGCTATGGAAGTGAACGGAAAAACAGAAGCCACCTTTGGCAAGTATAATATAGATTTTAAAGCACCTTATAAGAGGGTGACAATGACCGATGCCATAAAAGAATATACAGGATTTGATATTACCGGCAAAAGTGAAAAGGAACTCTTTGAGGCGGCAAAAGGCATGGGCATTGATGTTGACGAGACTATGGGTAAGGGAAAACTTATCGATGAAATCTTTGGGGAAAAATGTGAAGGCAACTTCATACAGCCAACATTTATAACAGATTATCCTAAAGAGATGAGCCCATTATGCAAAGAGCACCGGAAGAATCCTGAATTGACAGAACGTTTTGAACTTATGGTTTGCGGGAAAGAAGTGGCCAATGCATATTCAGAGCTTAATGATCCTATAGATCAAAGAGAGCGATTTGAAGAGCAGCTTAAATTATCTGAAAAAGGAG
Organism: Antarcticibacterium flavum; assembly: GCF_006159205.1. NCBI lineage: Bacteria > Pseudomonadati > Bacteroidota > Flavobacteriia > Flavobacteriales > Flavobacteriaceae > Antarcticibacterium > Antarcticibacterium flavum. The sequence goes on from NZ_CP040812.1 coordinate 1,802,829, forward strand.
ATGATGAAGCCATGTTCATCGACAATGATTTTATAAGAGCTTTAGAATATGGAATGCCTCCAACCTCAGGCCTTGGAATTGGAATGGACAGGTTGATAATGTTCCTTACTAATAATGCGTCGATACAGGAAGTACTATTCTTTCCTCAAATGAAACCGGAAAAGAAAGCAGCAGTTCCAAAACCAGAAGATTTTATAAAACTGGGAGTTCCTCATGAATGGGTGGATACTGTTATGCACGAATTTGGAAGTGTGGCAAAATTACAGGAGAATAAAGCGACCCAGGTCCATCAAAAACTAAATGGTCTAAGAAAGAAGAATAAATTACCGGTTGCTGCACTGCAGCTGGAAGAAGTAGAACAGTGGTTTAAAAGTGCCTAAAGCACAGTCTGCCATTGGTGCAGATGGTCCAATATAAAAAAGAGGTTGCCGGGAATGGCAACCTCTTTTTTTATATTATCGAAAAAACCTTTTAGGCTTGCTCTTCATACCATTGAAGCAGCTTTTTGTAATCTTCAATAGTCTTGACTTTATTATTGGACAGGTAATTTTTTACCGCCCTGGAATTTGGTAAGGCTTTTGTAAAATCCTTCGTTTTAAGTTTTACCTCCTGTACTTCCCCATTCTCCAGAATAAGAAAATATTTTTCCTCCATTACAATTTGAGCAGGCTTATCCTTTTGATAGGCAGTTTGAGCTTTCATAGGCTCTGTTGTACTCGCAATAAGTTTTTCAACCAGGCTCACTTTTTCTCCCACATAATGCTCCACAAAATAGCCCTTAAGTAAATTGCCATCAACCCGTAAATTCCTGAACACATATTCATTGGGACCAAGTTGGTACCTAATATTTTTATTCGTGGGAAGCAAATACGTGACCTCTCCATTATAATCGGTTTTAATCTCCATCTCCTCGGTGACCACATTATACCTCAAAAAGGCATTTGTAGGTTCTTTTCCCTCGATAGTAAAGGTACCGGGTTTGAAATTATCTTCCAGGTAAGGTGTACCTTCATAAGTAACAAATTCATTAGTAGCCCTGGTTTGAATAAGCATATCGGTGTGAAGCCCGCCATCCTGGGGGATCTGGGCAAACATATTACCTGAACTTATCAACAAACCTCCAATAAACAGAACAAAGATCTTTCTCATAATATTTTCTTGTATTTATTAAATCGTTTCAAAGAATGTACCAAAAATATTTAAACTTCTTGTTATTCTTATACTTTTCCTGATAAAAACATTTATTTTCTAAAACCAATTACAGACTTCATCCCGCTATAATAAAAAAACCTTCAGCCATTTCAAGCCTGAAGGTTCTTGTATAATATCTTTATCTTTGATAACTATTTCTTTCCGAACATTCCGCCAACTTTGTCTGCCATTCCCCCAATACCTGAAGAAGAATCACCGCTTCCACTCAAATAAGCATCTACCTGCGAAGCCATACCTGCCGGCATTTTATCTTTTAAGAAAGAGGCTACAGTATTTACTGCAGTTTTCGCCTGTGATTCTGATATTCCGGCCTTTTCTGCTACCATTTTTACAACTTGCTCCATAATTATGTATTTTTAAATTTTATGCTATAAGATACAAAATTCCAGAGGTCTACCCGGGGCCATGAATTTGATTAACATATAATTAACCTACAGGCTCTAGCTGTTTTTTTTTGCGGCGGAAGAAAGAGTGACTCATAGAGCATATTCATTTAAATGACCGGAAAGCCAGGCACTAAAAGTTTCCCACTTCACAATCAACAAGTGTTAAATTCCAGGTTTTTTTAACTTCTCTTTAAACCTTTTATATATTTAGCCGTCAAATTATTAACCGCTGGATCGTCTTATACCTGCACTTCCCGTGCTATATCACTCTTCAGTATCTAAATACTATTAAATTAAAAAAAAGTTTTCATGACCAAACAATTCACGTTCAGGCTATTGGTAGTAGCCCTATCCTTATCTGTTTCCGGTTGTGCCGTTTTTCAAAAAAATGATAAGAAAAGCACGGCAGCAGCATCCGAGAAACCGGAATCCCAGGATAAAAACGGTTTAAAGCCGTATGACAAAGTAATTACCAAAAATGCAAAATCAGACAAAGGTCTTTTCACTGTTCACAAAATTGATGAGAAGTATTTCTATGAAATACCAGACAGTCTCTTGAACCGCGAGATGCTAACTGTGACCCGTATTGCAAAAACTGCTACCGGAATTGGTTTTGGTGGAGGTAAACAAAACACACAGGTACACCGCTGGAACAAGAAGAATAACCACATCCTTCTTAGAGTAGTATCTCACGAGATCTATGCGGCAGATTCTTTGCCAATCCACGAAGCTGTTGTGAATTCCAATTTTGAACCGGTACTTCACACCTTCCCAATAAAAGCGATCTCCAAGGATTCTGTAAACAACAATTATGTAATTGAGGTGACAGACCTTTACACAAAGGATATCATGGCACTTGGCCTTCCAGACAGGGATAGAAAACAATACAAGGTGAGCAGGCTGGATGAGAGCAGGTCTTATATAGACACTATTCGCAGCTATCCTGAAAATCTCGAGGTTAGGCACGTAAAAACATACAATGCGGGAGACCCTCCTTCGAATGCCAGTACAGGTTCAATTTCTATAGAATTGAGCAACTCTATGATCCTGCTTCCAAAGGAACCAATGAAGCGCCGTTATTTTGACCAGCGTGTAGGTTGGTTCGCACGTGGACAAACAGATTACGGCCTTCCAAACCAGGAATCCAAAACAGTACGCTACCTGGATCGTTGGAGACTTGAGGTTAAAGATGAGGACATTGAAAAATTCAAAAGAGGGGAACTTGTAGAACCTAAGAAACAAATTGTTTATTATGTAGACAGGGCTACTCCTAAGAAATGGGTACCTTATATTAAACAGGGAATAGAAGACTGGCAGGTTGCTTTTGAAGCTGCAGGATTTAAAAATGCCATTATAGCCAAAGACCCTCCTACATATGAGGAAGATCCAGACTGGAGCCCGGAGGATGTTAGATACAGTGTTGTAAGATATCTTGCTTCTCCAATTCCAAATGCAAACGGGCCACACGTAAGTGACCCACGTAGCGGGGAGATCCTGGAAAGTGATATCAACTGGTACCACAATGTAATGACCTTATTAAGGAACTGGTTCTTTGTACAAACTGCTGCTATTAATGAAGATGCACGTGGCGTACAATTTAAGGACGAAGTTATGGGAAGATTAATTCGTTTTGTGTCTTCTCACGAAGTAGGTCATACAATTGGACTTCCTCATAACATGGGAAGCAGTGTCGCTTACCCTGTAGAAAAATTACGGGATCCTGAGTTTACAAAAGAATTTGGAACGGCCCCTTCTATAATGGATTATGCACGATTTAATTATATCGCACAACCTGGAGATGGGGATGTTGCTTTAATGCCAAACATTGGAATTTACGATAAATACTCTGTAGAGTGGGGTTACAGGCCAATCCTGGATAAATCGGCTACAGAGGAGAAGGAGATACTTGACCAATGGATCCTTAAACATCAGGATGATCCTATGTATCGCTTCGGAAGCCAGCAGAGTGGTGGCGTGATAGATCCAAGTTCACAAACAGAGGATCTTGGTGATGATGCAGTTCTTGCCAGCGAGTATGGTATCGCCAACCTTAAGCGTATCGTACCTAATCTAATTGAGTGGACGGCTGAAGATGGTAAGGAATACGATGACCTTGATACTATGTACGGGCAGGTCCTTGGACAATACAACCGTTATATGGGGCACGTTGCTGCCAATGTAGGTGGTGTATATCAATATTACAAGACTTACGACCAGGAAGGTCCGGTTTATACGCACGTTCCTAAAGATAAGCAGAAGAAGGCAATGAAGTTCCTTCAGGATGAACTGTTTACCACACCAGAGTGGTTAATTGATCAGGACATTTTCAGCAGGATTGAATTCGATGGAAATGTGGAAAGGCTTCGTGGTACCCAGGAGAGAACCCTCAACAACCTTCTTGACTTCGGAAGAATGGCAAGGCTTATGGAAAATGAGGAGATAAACGGCAATGATGCTTATTCTTTGTTAGATATGATGACCGAACTAAGAAACGGCATTTGGAGCGAACTTAACCGGGGTCAAAAAATTGACCGCTACAGAAGAAACCTGCAACGCGCTTACATTGAAAGAATGGAACATCTTATGACTGAAGACCAGGATGAACTTCCTGCAAGGTTTAGAAGATTTGTTTCACGCAGTAACATCAATGTAGCTCAAAGTGATATACGTCCTGTAGTAAGAGGAGAACTGGTTTCCCTGCAGCGCAGTATTAGAAATGCAGCAAATAGATCTGGCGATCAACTTACCCGGTACCACTTGATGGATGCCGCTGAAAGAATTGATCTTATACTCAATCCCATCAAATAACATATAAATTATTTGACAATGTAAAATCTACCGCCAAAAGCGGTAGATTTTTTTTGATTTTATGTCAAAAAAACACCCGAATAGGAAGCAGTTAACGGTTTTTCACAAATAACCTCCCAACCGGCAGATACATTTAGTAGACCTTAAGAAAGTAGTTAAAAAGGTAATAAATATGAGGCCTTGCAGTCTTAAAAATTTCCACGATGGAATATTTTTTTTCACATTGCGCTATTGATTTATTAACCTAATATATTAACTATGAGAACCTTAAGTAACAATTTTGCAAAGTATCTTACGTACTTTGCTTTTTCAATTTTCGCAGTGGGCTTTACAAGCTGTAGTAATGATGATGACATTGATGACGTGATTATTGATCCTGATCCAGATCCAACAGGTTCGATCACAGTCCAGGACCAGCAAACAATTTCTCAAAACACTATTATTGTACAGAGCGTAACCGTAGGCCAGGACAGCTGGCTTGTTGCCAGAAATGCCGGGGAAGAAACCGAGGCAGGAATAGTTTCTGAATCTGTTTGGCTGGAAGAAGGAACTCACACCAATGTGGAACTTGAATTAACCAGTGATGCTAACCTAACCGGGGATGAAGAGGGAGATGATATTGTAATCATGCTTCACCGGGATGCGGGAGTTGCCGGTACATTTGAATATGAAACTACAAGCGGACCTGATAGTCCTATTCAAAATGCAGCAGGAGAAAATGTGAGTGAAACGGTAAATGTTTTGGCTCCAAGCCTTATGGCTGCTGACAACCAGATGGTTACTGAAAATAATGAAGTAACCTTTAGCAATGTGAATACACTCAATGATGGATGGATCGTACTCTATGGAGAAAATGAAGATGGAACTATTAACGAAGATGAGATCCTTGGTAGTGGTTTTGTAGAAGCCGGAACCTGGGATGATTTCACCGTGGCATTTGATGATCCAGACTTTGACTATTCAGGATACACAATATATCCAAGGCTTTACAATGATGATCCTGCCGACCAGGAATTCACCTACACCCCTGGAGGTACAGAAGACCTTCCTGAAAGATATGGTTTTGACACTACTACAGGTGAAGGTAGATTTGTTTGGAATAGAAGTACTACCGGAGGATTTACAATTCAATAGTCAAATAAAATTTATTAAGAGCTTGTAAACCAGAATTGAAATTGAAATCATAAAAAAGGAACTGTTTTTCAGCAGTTCCTTTTTTTATGATTAAATATTATATCCCTCTTAAACCTTTTTCGGGAAATGAAGTCTAAATATTACAGAACCAGAAAGTTACTTAAAAAATCAGTTTTGTTTTATACTGGCGAGTATAAATCTAAGAGAATGAATATTTGAAATAATAAACAACCCCAGGTTATTCCCAAAGGGAAAAGTATTGAGTTTTCATTGCACCAATCTGTTTGAATTAAGCCACTATACAGATAGGAAAAATTTTCCCCTACCAGATCCCGCCACCCGGCGGGATCTTTTTTCAATTTATTTCAAGCTTGCTCCTCTCAACCTCAGCGCATTTGCTATTACAGAAACAGAACTAAAACTCATTGCAAGAGCAGCGATCATTGGTGACAGCAGGATCCCAAATACAGGATATAAAACCCCTGCAGCAATTGGCACTCCCAGGGTGTTGTAAATAAGCGCAAAGAAGAGATTTTCTTTTATATTCCTCATCACCTTCTTACTCAGCTTTTTTGCTTTCACAACCCCCTGCAGGTCTCCCTTCACCAGTGTGATCTCCGCACTTTCTATAGCAACATCGGCCCCTGTGCCCATAGCGATACCAATATCGGCTTTCGCAAGTGCCGGAGCATCATTAATGCCGTCTCCTGCCATTGCTACTTTCTTTCCACTTTGCTGCAGGCGCTCCACCTCCTGTAATTTATCCCCGGGAAGCATCCCTGCTTTAAAGCTGGTAAGATGTAGATCCCCGGCAACAGCTCCTGCTGTTTTTTCATTATCTCCTGTGAGCATGATCACCTCCAGGCCTTCGTCGAGCAACTCCTTAAGGGCAGCTTTACTGGTTTGCTTAATAGGATCTGTAATAGTAATATAACCTTCAACCTTGCCTCCTACCGCGAGATAAGAAACAGTTTTTCCCAGCTCCTGCTCTGCTTCCACCTGGCTTCTTAAATTAGCTGTAATCCCGGCATTCACTTCCTTCATGAGCTTCTCATTACCCAGGGCTATTTTTTTATCCTGCACATTTCCTGTTACCCCTTTTCCGGTAACCGCGATAAAGGAAGAGGCTTCAGGAAGGGTGATCTTCTTCTCCCGGGCATATTTAACCGTTGCCTCGGCAAGTGGATGTTCACTCATACTGTTTACTCCGGCTATAATAGCTGTGAGTTTTTCTTCGGAAAGATTTCCTGCAGACACTACTTTTTCCACACTTGGACGGCCTTCTGTAATTGTTCCGGTTTTATCAATAATGAGCACATCTACTTTATCCATTTGTTCCAGCGCCCTGGCATTCTTGATAAGCACCCCGTTTTGCGCTCCCTTCCCAACTCCTACCATAACAGACATTGGGGTGGCAAGCCCCAGCGCACATGGACAGGCGATGATCAATACCGCAATGGCATTAATAAGAGCATAGACATAAGAAGGTTCCGGGCCATAAATAGCCCATACGATATAAGTAATGATAGAAATGATCACCACTACGGGCACAAAATAGGCCGAGATCCTGTCTGCCAGTTTTTGAATGGGCGCCTGGGAACGGCTGGCATCATTTACCATTTTGATGATCTGTGCAAGAAGGGTTTCATTCCCAACCTTCTCTGCCTTCATTGTAAAGGACTGGTTCCCATTGATGGTTCCCGATGTTACTTTTTCACCTTCAGCTTTATCAACCGGAATTGGCTCCCCGGTGATCATCGATTCATCTATGCTGGTACTACCGGTCTCAATAATCCCATCCACCGGAATCTTTCCGCCGGGCTTAACCCGCAGGATGTCACCAACCATAATTTGGTCTGTAGGCACTGTTTCCTCCTGCCCGTTTACAACCCTTATTGCGGTGTTTGGGGAAAGTTTAAGCAACTCCTTGATCGCGGAATTGGTCCTGGAATGAGCCCTGGCTTCCATCACCTGTCCCAGCAGGACCAGCGTTAGGATCACGGTGGCTGCTTCGAAATATACATGTACAGTGCCGTGGTGTGTTAAAAACTGTTCCGGAAAAAAACCGGGTACAAGAAGACCGAAGACACTAAAGATCCACGCAATCCCTGCACCTATCCCAATAAGAGTAAACATATTCAAATTCCAGGTGAGAATAGATTTGTACGCCCGTTCAAAGAACATCCACGTGGCATAGAAAACTACAGGGATTGAAAGTACAAACTGCACCCAGTTCCAGTAGTACATATCCATGATATCATATAGTGGATTACCCGGGATCATCTCAGACATAGCGATGATGAAAATAGGCAGGGTAAATGCAGTGGCGATCTTTAATTTCCTCAGAAGCTTTTGATAGCCCTTTTCCTCTGCTGAAGGTTCCGGCTCAACGGGAACCAAATCCATCCCGCAAATTGGGCAATCCCCCGGTTCATCCCGCTCAATCTCAGGATGCATTGGGCAGGTATAAGTTGTCCCGGCACTCTTGAAACTCATCTCCTCCACCAGGTCCATTCCGCAAACGGGACAGTCGCCCGGCTTGTCATAAGTTTTCTCTCCCTCACAATGCATAGGACAGTAAAAGGTGCCGGTGCCCGTTCCCTTTGGTTTGGCAGCTTCCTTTTTCATCTGCTCCCGGTCCTCCCAGGGCAGATAGATATTATAAGTCCCGCCATCCTTCTCAAATATTTTTCTGAATTCCTCAACGGGAATAGAGCGATCCATAGTTACAACCGCCACTTCTTTTTCAAGGTCTACAGCCACAGATTCCACACCTTCAACCTTGTTTAAAAGATCCTCCACATGTTGCCGACAGCCTTTACAGGTCATCCCGGTTATCTTATATTCCTGCCGTACTCCGGTGGAAGTCTTGTCTGTTATTCCATAGCTACCGCCATCTTTCGCCAGGGCCTGCTGAAATTTTTCAGTTTTAATATGCCTCTCCATCTGCACCTCAGCTTCAGCCTTTTCAAGATCAACCGAAGCATTTTTCACTCCGGGAACTTCATTAAGAACCTTCTCCACATGCGTCCGGCAGCCGTTACAGGTCATCCCTGAGACTGAATATTTATGTACCATCACTTTATTATCCTGCGAATTCCCTGCTGAAGGCTCTGCATCAGAAAGATCTGAAATGCTATAATTCCCGCCATGTTTCTTTAATGCCTGCTGAAATTCCTCAGTTTTGATATGTCTTTCCATCTCCACCTCAGCCTCAGCTTTTTCAAGATTGACCGAAGCATTTTTCACTCCGGGAACTTCTTTCAAAACCTTCTCCACATGCGTCCGGCAGCCGTTACAGGTCATCCCTGAGACTGAATATTTATGGACCCTAACTTTATTCTTCTCTGAATTCCCTGCTGAAGGCTCTGCATCAGAAAGATCTGAAATGCTATAATTCCCGCCATGTTTCTTTAATGCCTGCTGAAATTCCTCAGTTTTGATATGTCTTCCCATCTCCACCTCCGCTTCAGCTTTTTCAAGATTGACCGAAGCATTTTTCACTCCGGGAACTTCTTTCAAAACCTTCTCCACATGCGTCCGGCAGCCGTTGCAGGTCATTCCTGATATTCGATATGTATGTTTCATAGCTTCAGAATTAATTAAACAAAATTAAGATATCCTATCCTGCCGTACTTTCAGTTTTAGAGAAATAAATTGTGATTTTATGTGTTTGAAGGAGAATTGGCCATTAAAAAACCCCGGAGGTTCCGGGGTTAATTTGATTTCTTAAGCAGCATAGCTTCTGCAAGCCTCTACGCATTCACGGCAGGCTTTTGCGCAATCCTTGCAATGCTGGTGTTCGTGTTTCTCACACTCATTTGCACAGGCTTCGCACACTTTTATACAGTAATCAATAAGTCCCTGTACATCTTTATACTTAGTAGATAATACCTGGTTAAGTGTAGAGCAAACCTCTGCACATACCCGGTCTGTTCTTATACAGGTAGCCATCATTTTTACATTGTCTTCATCAAGGCACGCATCTGCACAATAGTTACACGCATTGATGCATTTACCTAATGCATGGATCAATTTTTCATTTCTCATAATATTGGTTTTTAATGGTTTACATTAAAGTTAAGCAGAAGAAACCGTAATGACTTTTAATATTATGGTAAAATTTTATAAAATCCCGGGATTTTATATTGAATCCAAAGAATTTCTGGACCTTAAATGCTTTGCGCGATATTGGGATGGAGTGATCCCGGTAGTTTTTTTGAATTGGGTAGAAAGATAAGCGGGGCTGCTGTAACCCATGTCCATAGCAATTTCCTGGATGCTAAGCTCATCATATTCCAGAAGTTCCTTGATTCTTTCAGTCTTTACCTCCTGTTGATAATGCTGGATGCTTTTTCCTTCACTGCGGGTAAATACAGAACTTAAATGGCTGTAATCAAGGTGCAGGTCTTCCTTTAATATTTCTGAAAGATTTTTATTTCTGAAGGCCTTGTCTTCATATACGCTTTTAATTATAAGCGATTTTACCCTGTTCACCAGCCTGCTCTCCCTGTCGCCAATAAGCTGAAATCCCAGCTTATCCAAATGCTGATTAAGGATATTTTCCTCATCGGGAGAAAGTTTCCTTTCAATTTCAACCTCCCCCAGAGTTATATTATGCAAAGGAATATGGTTTTTCTCCATCACCTCCTTTACCGCAAGGATGCAGCGGTCACAAACCATGTTCTTAATGTAAAGGACGTTTTTGTTCATATTGATTTATCCGGAATAGATTTGAGATTTGAGATATGAGATTTGAGATATGAGATATGAGAATTGAGATATGAGAATTGAGATATGAGAATTGAGATTTGGGATCATTATTGTCTGGTAAAAATGTTTAGCTTCTTCAAAAAGAACATCATTACTAGTCATTCCTCATTTTGTCGTGGCTTTTGATTCTTGATTCTTTACCCGGTGAATAACGATTTTGAATTTGAGAAAATATAAACCCGGCAAAAACTTGCCGGGTTTAATAGTACTATTGTATGGTAGCTTCTACCCTACCACATTTAAGCATTTTATCTCCGTAATAGGGATTTCTTATCTCCTTTACATTTGAGAACCAGGCATCACCTTTTCCCTCAAAAGCCATAGGACAGTACTGCTTATATATCTCTCCCGAAGCAAGTGCTCCTTCAAGTTTTGTTTCCATAGCTTTGGTAAGGTCTGAGAAGGCTTCTCTTTGCTCATTCACATTAGTGGAAGTGGAGATCCTTCTGGCCGATGCTGCAAGGTCTTCAAAACCTTCCTCTGTTTCCAGATCTGCGATCATCCCTTTTGCCCGGTCCTGGGCCATTTCTGCATCGGTTTGAACAAGGGCCTGCTTGATATCTATGTAATGCTGGTATACAGATGCGATCTCCTCATCCTGGAATTCTGCCGTGATCTCATCGTTTAGCACCACGTCATCTCCAGTGGTGTGGTCCATATCATGCTCCATGTCCTCTCCCTCGCGCATTTCGTGTTGCATTGGCTCTGCAGCTTCATCTTCTTTTGTTTCCCTGCAGGAGGTCATTGATAAAGTTCCTGCCACAAGGCTTAACATCATTAAATTTCTAAGAGTTTTTTTCATTTTGTGCTTGTTTAAAATTCAGATTATAGTTAAAAATTATTTTCGTGTTATAAATTCTTTGATCCTGTAAATAGAAGGAGAGGTGAGATACCATAATAGGAATCCGCTAAGGACAGTTATTAAACCTAACAGCGAGAAAACCCGCAGGATCGTGTTATTAAAATCATCCCTTCCCTCATAATCCATAGTATGGGTCATCCACAGGAAGTCAAACCATCTCCAGTCCCGGTGCCGAACACTTTTAAAGCTGGCATCTTTTATTGAAACATAGGCTTTCAAATTTTCAGGAGTTTTATAGGAGATCACATATGCAGGGAGGGAGCCACTCCTGTATTCATGATGTTTCCCGGTTTCTTCAATCCTTTCAATTCCTGCAATTTCCAATCCTTCTGCCATATGTCTTCCCGCAATATCCAGGGCCTCCTCTTTGGACAATTCTGTTTTTTCTTTTCCGGTTTGAGCGTTGATTAGAATCTTCCCATTGACAAGGTAATACGGCTGCCCGGCTATTTCCTTTAACTCAAGGCTTTCCACCTCTATTTTTTCCAATGCATCTCCCGGCAGGCCTAAGTTATTAAAACCGATAACCTCAGGGTGGTGCTTCTTGAAATGATCGCCGTGTATCTCATCAAGGTTGGTCCAGCTAAAATACAATCCACTTACAGTCCACATAATAAATTGTAGGCCGATAAAGATCCCAAGATAGCGGTGAACCTTTCTGTATTTGAGGATGGTCTTTCGGTTAGCCAATTTTATATCTTTCTAAAATTATCTGCAAATTTATTGAATTTTCTATCTTTCGCAGCGTTTCCTCTATTGTTGTTCCAGTCTTTCTATCAAAGCTTTCATTTGGGCGATCTCCTCTTTTTGGGCCTTGATGATCTCTTCTGCCAGCTTCTTCACCTCAGGATCCTGGATATTGGCTTCCTGGCTGGTAAGTATGGCAGAGGAATGGTGAGGGATCATACCCTTCATATACTGCACATCCCCTATACCTGTCTGGGCTCTCATCATATAAAATGTAACTACAAAAACCACTGCAGCCACCCCTATAATAACATAATTGGTCTTTTTGTTCTTATACATTCCCCACATGTACAACATCATAGTGATGGCCATTGGGGCTATCATTAAAATTGTCATATAGGTGCGCATAGTGCTAAGCATCACGTGGCCAAACACGTCCACATTGAAGAACATGACCGCATACATTATGATGAAGGAGGTCAACATCATTAAACCGAATTTTAGATAGTTGTTCATATTGTTTGTTTTTGGTTGTTACTACTTTATATATCTCTTTTCTCTTTCTCTAATTAGCCTCGACTCTTCATGGTGAATTCGGCTTTCCATTACCTGCCTCAGGATTTGATCTTCATTATTTTATTCCTGTCCCATAGGGACTATCTATTGGTAGAAAAAATAATCAGAAGCTACCTGTGCCGTAGGTACAGAATATAAATCAGGCTTATTATATGCCGTACCTAAAGGCACGGTGGTCTTCCTTTTTTTCATATCTACCCATATTTGGTCCCTAAAGGGACAAAAAACGTTCATCAAAGGTACCTGGTTTAAAGGTTCAGCATCTAAGGTTTTAAACTAACGATCATCCTCACACTGCGCCCGTTCTCTCCTGCCAATCTAGACAACTCAAAATTCCACAATTTCTCTCAATCCTGCACCTCAAACGGCAGTTCTATTTTAATCTTCTCCCACGCCAGGCTTATAACTCCCTCTTTGTCGGATTTCTTTTCTATCTCATACCTCAGCTGCTCCTGAGTTTCACTAAGGGTATCCGGGGTCACTTCCATCCTAAGCACATCCTCCGCCTCATCATAATCATCCTTCCCGTGTTGTTCCCAGCGTGAATTGAAGATCACTTCCCAATTTTCTTTTCCCGGAATTACAAAGAAACCGTATTTACCAGCCGGAAGGGTTTCACCATTGATTAACAGATCTTTGTCTGTCTCTATCCAGGTTGCATTATGGGCTCCTGCCTGCCACACCGTATTATATCCAACCAAGCCTCCAAAGATTATTCTATCCCTTACACTGGGTGCCGAATAATCTATGTGAATATGCGCACCTCCTATCACTTCCATTTCGCTTGTATGAGGACTCAGGGAGGCCGCTTTATTCTCATTTTGTACAGGGGTATGATGGTGCTCCTCCTTCTTTTTATCTTCTCCACAGCTTATTAAGCTCAGGGCTGCTATAATCAATAATTTCTTCATCTTTACTTCTTAATTTATGGTTTCTATTACCTCCCCACAGGTAAGCATGGAACTACCAAAATATGGATTTCTAATCTCGTTGGACCTGCTTAGCCAGTTCGCTCCCCTATCGCTGTTGGCCATAGGACATCGCTGTACATATAACCCATCCCCCGAAAGCTGAAAGGTTTTCACTAAACCAATTGTGGTGGTGGATAATTCAATAAAATGTTCCCTTTGAGCTTCGATGTTACCTGCACCGATAATCTTCTTTACAGCTGTTGTCATCTCCTTATGAAAACTATCATAGATTTTCTTTTCCTCAGTACTTAATGATGGCAGTGTAAGAGTAGACAAGGATTTCTCCAGCTCTTTTGCCTTTTCTCCCGCCAGCGCCGAATTATCACTCACCAGGGCATCTTTTAATTCCAGGTATTTATTAAGGACCTTTCGTAATTCATTCTTCACCGGCTCTCCCACCTCAACTTCTACGTGATCTTCCATCACACGGGTGCCGTCCCCGTGATCATGTCCTGTGGACATTGGCGCCTGCTCCGGATTCATCATGCTGGCCCTGCCGGAAAGTTGAACCGCGGCGTCAATGGTAAAGGTTCCGTTAGTGACAATTTCCTCTCCCTCTTCAAGACCATCAAGAACTACATAGGAATTTCCAAGGGAATTCCCCAAGGTTACTTCTCTCATATTAAACACAGCTCTTCCATTTGCCTGTTCCTTAACATAGACTACGGAACGTTTCCCGGTCCAGAGAACTGCCGAATTCGGAATGGTTAGTTGCTGCGGAGACTCAACTGTCCCTCCTGCTTCTACAATTCCTGTTGCGAACATTTCAGGTTTAAGCCTGCCAGCCTTATTCTCTACCTCAACCCTTGCGGTAGCCACCCTTGTTTGTCCGCCCAAAAGCGGATCTATAAAGCTTATCGATCCTTCAAAGGTTTCCCCGGGCAGGGAGTTGATCCTAAATTCGATCTCGTCTCCTTCCCTCACCGCGGCCAGATCGCTTTCATAGAGATCAAACAACACCCATACCCTCGAAAGATCGGCTATTTGGTAAAGTGGCATTCCGCGTTCCACATAATCTCCCAGGTTCACCATTTTTTCTGTTACCACTCCTGCAACATCTGCAGTAATTGGAAAACGTTGTATAGGGGTGTTATTGGAGAGGATGCGGTCTATTTGCGCATCTCCAATCCTCCAGTTTCTCAATTTTTCCCTCGCGGCCTGGAATAATTCCGGCTGACTTTCCCTTATCCGGGCTGCCTGCAGTAATTCTTCCTGGGCCGTGACCATTTCCGGCGAATATACAGTGGCCAGGGTTTGTCCCCGCTGCACCCTTTCTCCGGTAAAGTTGATATTCAGCCGTTCTATCCTTCCGGGGATATGAGTAGACTGGGAGTAGGAATTTCTTTCATCTATTTGCACTTTTCCGTTTAACCTTATCTCCCTGTTGGCACTTCTGCTTCCCACTATCATCGTTTCCACATTAGCAAGTCGCATTGCATTCTCGCTCATGCTATAACCGGTTGTGGCATCTCCCATTTCATCTGCTTCCAGGGGAATAAGATCCATCCCGCAAATTGGGCAATCCCCGGGTTCCTCCTGTCTTATCTGCGGGTGCATGGAGCAGGTCCATACCTGTTCCTGCCCGGCTGCTACATCACTATGCTCTGCGTGATCATCACTGTAGCCACCAAATATTACCCAGCCCAGGAAAATTCCCAGGACCAGGATCCCTACCCATTTTAAATATTTTTTGGTTTCTGTTTTCATAATTACTCTGTTATTGAGAATAAATATTCTATTTCTGCCTGCGCAGTAAAGCCTTCCTTAATAGCCTCTATCCTTTGAGTTTCCAGGTTTAAAATATCCTGATTCATTTGCAGCACTTCTTCGTAATCCACCGTTGCATTACTAAAGGCCGAGATCAATAGCGTGTTTGCCTGAGCACTACTTTCCAATTGCCGTTCATACAGGTCTAAAAGCTTGTTCGCTCTTGATAACCGAAACTGAGCCCCGGATAATCTCCCCTGCAATTCGTTGATTGCTGCTTCCTGCTCATACTCCATGCCTTCAGCCATAAGTTCAGCTTCCCTTTTTGCTGCTTTTATCCTTTTTCTAAAAATGGGTAGCGTAACCGATACCATTGGCATAATCGCGTCCTGCCCGTTCATTGGAGGGTTGGCATCTGTTCTTTTGGAAATGATGGAATAATCTACTCCAAGCCCCACCATGGGCATTCCTTCCTTATCTGCTATAACCTTTTCCATCTCATACGCCTGCTGTTGTTTTTCAAGTGCAGCTACGGTAGGATGATTGCCAAAAAGCACCTCGTTCCTTCCGCCCACAACAGCTGCAGGGAAAGTAAGTGTATCTTCTACCTTCACAACTGCCCCCGGCTCCCGGGACAGCATTAGGTTCAACCGAATAATTAGTGGCCGTCGCTGGTCTTCCATCAATTCAATTTCTGTTTTGGCAGCCTCTCTCTGTATGTCGGTTTTAACCACATTTACCATCGGAGAACTCCCACTTTTGAACCGGCTAAGAGCAAGCTCCCTGTAAGAATCCAGGATCTCCAGGTTCTCTTTCCTGATCTTTATACTCTCCTCAAGGGCATAGAGCTCTGCATAAACAGATTTTATTCCGAAGAAAACCTCATTTCGTGCATCCAGGTATTGCTGAAATCTCGCCTCTGCCCGCAATACCGCAGCATCTTCTTTTGCCTTTAGTGTTCCAAACCAGGGGAACATCTGCATAAAGGAAAACCTGGCTTCCTGTGCACCAAGACGGGTCTCTATCATCCTTCCAAAGGCGCTCATCGTGAGCGTGGGATCGGGAAGACTGGCAACCTGCGGCGCCTGCTGCATGGCTGCCTCGAACTGCGAGTAAGCCGATTTAACCTTCGGATTATTCTCTGCCGCCATTTGAAGGTAGTTCTCAAGGGTTTGGGAATAGGAGAACATACTACTAAGGAAGAATAATCCCCCCAACCCCCAAAGGGGGAGAATAGCTCCTATACCTTTTATAATCTTATTTCTCATCATCAAATTTTTTGGAGTTATTAACCTGAAGGTTAGTCTCTCCCGCTTGTGGGGAGTTGGTGCGCGAAACAACTGTTTCTCTCCAGTAGGCTTGTAAAATTGGAACTACGAAAATGGTCATGATCTGAATGATCATTCCTCCAACTATTGGTATCGCCATAGGCACCATGATATCTGCTCCCTTACCCCTGGAGGTAAGTACAGGAAAGAGGGCGATTATCGTCACCGCGGTGGTCATCATCGCAGGACGCACTCTTTTAAGACCGGCTTCCATTACTGCTGCCCGAACTTCGGGTACCGTTTGCGGATCCCTTTTCTCAAACACCTGGTGGATATAAGTTCCCATAAGTACCCCATCATCTGTCGCAATCCCGAACAAAGCGATGAAACCTACCCATACCGCGACACTAAGGTTAATATTCCCCATTTGGAACAGATCCCTCATATTCATTCCTGAAATTGAGAAATCCATAAACCAGGGTTGCCCGTAGAGCCAGATCATAATGAATCCGCCGGCAAAGGCTACAAACACCCCTGAGAAGTGAATGGTAGAAGCAATAATGGTCTTGAACTGAAAGTACAACAGCAGGAAAATAATGATCAAACTTATAGGTATAACTATGGACAGCCTTTTTACCGCCCGTACCTGGTTCTCATAGTTTCCACTGAACTTATAGCTTACTCCAGCGGGAACACTCAATTCGCCGCTGTCAATTTTATCCTGTAAATATTGTTGCGCATCGTTGACTACATTCACCTCAGCAAAATCTTCCATTTTATCGAACAACACATAACCTACCAAAAAGGTATCCTCACTTTTGATCATTTGCGGACCGCGCACATAGGTGATTTTTGCAAGTTCCCCCAGCGGGATCTGCGGACCGGAAGGAGTGGGAACAAGGATCCTTTTTATACTTTCAGGATCATCCCTTAACTCCCGCGGATACCGTACTCTCACCGGGAAACGCTCCCGGCCTTCTACGGTGCTGGTGATCTCCATTCCACCCACCGCGGTTTCCAGGGTTTGCTGCACGTTTTCTATACTGAGTCCATATCTCGCTATGGCATTTCGATCAATATCTATTTCCAAATAGGGCTTCCCAACGATCCTGTCGGCAAACACTGCCCCGGCCTTGACCGATGGCACCTCCTTAAGAAGCCCCTCCAGTTGTATCCCGAATTCCTGAATTGTCTCCAGATCGGGTCCGTACACCTTAATTCCCATTGGTGCCCGCATTCCGGTTTGCAGCATCACCAGTCTTGTTTCTATAGGCTGAAGTTTTGGAGCTGAAGTCACCCCCGGTAGCCTTGTCCTTTGCACGATCTCATCCCAGATATCATCCGGACTATTGATATGATCTCTCCAGTTTCTGAAATATCTTCCGTCTTTGTCCTCTATAAGTTCTTCCCTGCTCACACCTCGTTCCACTGCAACAGAATGCTCCAAAGTATCCCCCGATTTTAGGATAAACCTGCGATCGCGATCGACTTTGAAAGACACCGGTCTTCCGGCATCTGATAATATGTATTCAGATTTATAATTGATCACATTCTCATACATAGAAATGGGAGCGGGATCCAGTGCGCTTTCAATCCTTCCCATTTTTCCAACCGCGATCTCCACTTCAGGGATTGCAGTTACCGCGATATCCAGTTGCCGCAGGGTTTGCTGGGAGGCTTCTATTCCCGCATGTGGCATGGCCGTGGGCATCAAAAGGAAACTACCCTCATTAAGTGTGGGCATAAATTCTTTTCCCACTCCCGGGAAGGTGTGAGCCATCCCGCTCCAGACTTTGGTAGTTCGAACGTTTACCCCCACTTTATCAAAACCATTGGCCACAAATCCGAAGATATTAGGAAAACCGAGCCATATTATAGCTCCAAAAAGAATGGTGATAAGCGGCACCAATAGGAAAGTTCCCTTGTTCTCCAGGCACCAGCTAAGAATTGGCTTGTAATACCTTACTATACCCAGGAGAACCAAAAGAGTAATTGCCAGCAGGACAATCACAAAAAGGTAATTCTCAACCAATGAGTTATGGTACCCTAATGGCAACCACTCCTGGGTAAGGAAAAATAAAGTCGTTGCCAGGATAATAAACAACGTGATCTTATTGGAGTATCTTCCCAGGAAGTCGGGATTACGGTCTTCCAGTAACCTTACAATCCCAATTATCACAAGTGCAAGAGGCAACCAGAACCAGAAATAAATGGCGAGGAAAAGCCCCAGCACAATAAGAGCGATATTCCAAATCCTTACTGCCTTCTCCTTATGTAATCTTAAATTAAATGCATAATAAGAAAGCATCGGAAGGATAAGGATACCTAAAAAGAAGGAAGCTGCCAACGCAAAGGTCTTGGTAAAAGCCAGCGGCCTGAACAATTTTCCTTCAGCATTTTCCATAAAGAATACCGGCAGGAAACTCACGATCGTAGTGGCAAGTGCCGTAGTCACTGCAGGAGCTACTTCGATGGTGGCTTTATTTATAACCTCCAGTAACCGGGCACCACTAGCCCCATGGTTCTTCTTCATCTCGAGGTGCCTTATGGTATTCTCGACGAACACAATTCCAACATCCACCATCACCCCAATGGCGATCGCTATCCCGGAAAGTGCAACCACATTGGCGTCCACCCCAAAATAACGCATGACTATAAAAGTCATTAGCACCGCTACAGGGAGCAAACTGGAAATAAGCAGGGAGGCCCGTAGATTGAGCACGAGCACTATGATCACCAAAATACTGATAAGGATCTCGTGGGAAAGAGCTTCCTCCAGGGTGCCAATTGTTTCCTGTATAAGTTGCGTCCTGTCATAGAACGGGACAATGGTAAGTTTACTTATAGTGCCATCTGCCAGGGTTTTTTGAGGAAGACCGGCAGAGATCTCCTGTATTTTTGCCTTGGTATTTTCAATGACCTCCAGCGGGTTCGACCCATACCTGGCAACCACTACCCCTCCAACAACCTCTGCCCCGCCTTTGTCCAGCACTCCTCTTCGCTCTTCCGGACCAAGGCTAACCCTGCCCAGGTCACGTACCAGAACTGGGGTGTTGTCATTGACGGTGACAACCGTATTTTCTATATCCTCAATCGATTTAATATATCCAAGGCCGCGTACCATGTACTCCACCTTATTTATCTCAAGAGTCTTAGCGCCAATATCCCTGTTGGAATTCTGCACCGCCATCATCACCATATCAATTCCTACACCGTATGCACGCAAGGCATCCGGGTCCACATCTATTTGATATTCCTGCACAAAGCCGCCAACAGAGGCTACCTCAGAGACTCCGGAGGCTCCGCTTAACCCCAACTTCACATAATAATCCTGTATACGCCGCAGCTCATGCAGGTCCCAGCCACCGGTTACATTCCCATCGGGATCACGGCCTTCCAGGGTGTACCAGTACACCTGTCCCAGGGCAGTAGCATCTGGCCCCAGCGCGGGCTGCACCCCGTCCGGCAGGAGGCCGCCGGGCAGGGAATTTAGTTTTTCAAGTACCCGGGAACGGGACCAATAGAATTCTACCCCTTCCTCAAAAATGATATAAATACTGGAGAAACCGAACATGGAAGTACTCCGTATTGATTTTACCCCGCTTATCCCCAAAAGGGAAGATGTAAGCGGATACGTGATCTGGTCCTCAATATCCTGCGGGGAACGCCCGGGCCAGTCGGTAAAAACTATTTGCTGATTCTCACCAATATCAGGAATGGCATCAACGGGAACAGAATCTTTTGGCAGAAAACCTGTATCCCAGTCAAAGGGAGCGGTAACCATTCCCCAGCCTATAAAGGCAGCCAATAATAGAATGGTGACCAGCCTGTTGTAGAGGAAATATTTAATTACTTTATTAAACATGTACTTGATTTAAATAATTTTTTCTAGTCTTGCTGAAGGCTTGAAATTCGGCACAACGCATAAACAAAACAGTCCCATCTGCTTACTCATATCAAAATGAAAGTGCAGATAACCTGAAAAATTATTTAAATCAAATTAAAAAGACCTGGTCCAGCAACTGTATGTCTGTGACCAGCAAGGGTGGGGAATAATCTCTATAAGGTTCTGTTGCCTGTGGAACACCTTCAAAGAGATTTATATAAGAATAAGTAAATGATGCGAGGAAAACCTGTTGCTGCAGGTCCAGTTTCTCAAAATTAACCTTGAGTTCATCCTGTCCTTCAACAGCGATCTGTTCATTGGTACAGCAGGAATCTTCAGTTAAACCTTCAATCCCGGAATGCATCGCCATCCCGCAGGTTTCAGCTTTTGAGAAAACGGCCTTGTCTACTAAAATGCTTCCGCAGTAATGCATATCCACCACAAAAGAGAAGGTGGACAACAGCACTAAAAATGCCATCGAAGAAGCAATTATTTTATGAAAAGGCTTTTCCATACGGCACAAAGATATACAATTTTTCAATTGGTGCTGCAAAATGTGAAAGTTGGAGCTTTCAGAAGCTATGAAAAACTACATTCCAAATATCTCTGTAACAGTGTTTTCAATATTTACAGCTGCTTCTTTCTCCTTTCCAGCAACCTGTAATAATAAAAAGCCGGCAATAGAATGATGATGAAAACGGGATGAATCAAAAACCTGCGCACGTAAAACAACGCAAGAAAATTCTCATTTTCTATTGTAAAGACCAAAAACATGAAAACCGGGAAACAGAGAAAAAACAGCAGGGAATACAGGAGCACAGAAAATTTAAGGATATTTCGGTCAAAGAAAGCAATGTAGATGATCCCTAGTGAGATAAGTGAATTGAGAAAATAGCGAAAAACTACATTCAGCAATAATCTTGTAGTTTCAAAATTAGGCACACCCCCATTGAGATAATCTGAGTAAAAGAAATGTATTAGAGGATCATAAAATAACTTATGTTCAAAATAACGTATCAGGACCAACAACCCCACCAGCAGGGAGATCCCGGCAACCCTATATCTTGTTTTTACCGTCATCGCTACCAGTTTTAGAAAATATTCGCACCCATATGATCCAGAGGATAAAGACAGTCCCGTAAATTACCAGCGGAAAAGCTATGCTATGTAGGAATTCGGCATATTGGGGATATTCATAAATCCCGATGGTGAGCAGCGCAATACGCACGATGTTCATAGCATAAATGATCACTGCCCCTGCCAGGATAAAAAGCAAGGTGGTTTTCACCCTTGAAAAAAACGCAAGCACAAAGGAAGTGAAGAGAATGACAATACTTATGGAATTACAACCTTCCACAACCCTGGCAAGAAAAACATCATTGATAAAAAGTTTCATGGAAGGCTCCTCACCATGCGGCAAAATATGAGCGCTATAGCCTATTGCTTTGATCACCGCCTCGCTTTGTACAGAGACCAGATGCGTGAAAAAATCGGGGTAATAGCGGGAGCCGTCAGAAAGATCCAGGTATACATTATAGATCATAGAAAACACCAGGTAACTTCCAAGGAAGGTAAGGATGAAGATTACCACAGATCTATATTTCTTAAATAACTGAAGCAACGGGGGCCGGTTTTATCAAATTTATGGAAAATTGCAACCTCCCAAACCTATTAATTAAATACTTTTGCGAAAAATAAACTTGTTATGGCTTTTCAACAATTAAAACAGGATGTTACCTCCATATTAGCTCAAAATAATGTTTCTGTAGAAAACAGGCTTCAAGAGGTTTGTGCACTTCTCGAAAAAAATATCACCTATTACAACTGGGTGGGTTTTTACTTCAAGAATGGAGATAAAGAGGAATTAAAACTGGGACCTTATGTAGGTGAGCCTACAGACCATACTATCATCCCCTTCGGAAAAGGAATTTGCGGACAGGTTGCTGTCTCAAATCAAAATTTCGTGGTGCCAGATGTGAAAGCACAGGACAACTACATCGCCTGCAGCATCAATGTAAAGGCAGAGATTGTAGTACCTTTATTTGTGAATGGCGAGAACTTCGGACAAATAGATATCGACTCCAACACCCCGGATCCCTTTACAAAAGAAGACGAGAAATTTCTGGAATATGTGAATGCTGAAGTAGCTAAAGTTATTGAGGCAGAGGGATTTCTTGTTTAGCAGGAACGTTCTAAGAGATTTCCAGCTAAGAACCAAGAGACAAGAACCAAGAGACAAGACTAAAGAATAGAGAGAAGAGAGAAGAGAAAAAATTTCAAGCACCAAATTCCAAGCACTAAGCCTAAGTATCGACCAAAAAGGGTCTTGAATTTAGAGGCTAGAATTTTACTTTGTAGAATGAAAAGAATACTACTTTTTCAGCCACCCTTTAGCTCCAATAGGAATCGGAGGGGCAAAGCGGAAAAAGAGTTTTTACCACATATCTTACATAGCATTCCTTAAAAAACTAATTCCCTTTTTTCAGGCTTTCAATAGTGATCGGGAGGTGGATTGATTGGCTAAGAAAAAAATTCTGGCAGGAAAAACGCTCCAGCCAATCAAGACGGAAGGGTTCAAGGCGGGGAAGAAGTATTCTCAAAATCTTAGGCGTTGTTCGTGCAGGTCTTGCAGCGAAGCGGTCTTGACTCTTGATTCTAGCAGCGACAGCGGTCTTTTGTTACATTCCCGTCCGTATCGCCTCCACAGG
This sequence comes from Antarcticibacterium flavum, assembly GCF_006159205.1. Classification (NCBI taxonomy): domain Bacteria; kingdom Pseudomonadati; phylum Bacteroidota; class Flavobacteriia; order Flavobacteriales; family Flavobacteriaceae; genus Antarcticibacterium; species Antarcticibacterium flavum. The sequence continues at coordinate 1,825,807 of NZ_CP040812.1, forward strand.
ATCCAACTTGGATGCAGAGATTGCCGGGATGATTCCCGAAACCAATCCAATCGCTGCTGATACTGCGGTACCAAGAAACATGTTCCAGGGGGAAAGAATAAACTGGAATTCCCCTGTGAACTGCGATGCGGCAAGTGAAACCAGCCAAACCAGGAATAAACCAATAAGCCCACCTATTACCGCGAGGATAACGGCTTCAAATAAGAACTGAAATAAAATAAACCTGTTCTTTGCTCCCAAAGATTTTTGTATCCCAATGAGGTTTGTGCGTTCTTTCACGCTCACGAACATGATGTTGGCTATTCCAAATCCTCCAACCAAAAGTGAAAATCCGCTAATGATAAGGCCTATGAAATTCATCTGGCTGGTGATGTTATCAATAAGGTCTGCAAACCCCTGCAGCTGGTTCACAAAGAAATTATCGATCTCGTCGGGTTTGAGTCCGCGGTAACTTCGCAGTTGCTGTTTTAATTTGGCTATGAACTCGGCATTATCCACCCCTGCTTCAGGTTTTATCACTATTTGCGGGAAGGTATTCCTGTTGTTATCGCCGTAGATCCTTCGCACCACATTTACCGGTAGCAAGGCAGCTTCGTCCTTAGAGTTCCCGAAGATGTTCATGCCCTCCTTTTTCAGCACTCCAATTACTGAAAATTTTCTACCATAGAGCCTAACCTGTTGTCCTATGGGATCACTGCTTCCAAAAAGATTGTTGGCAACTTCATGACCCAGTACAATTACCGGTGACCCGCTAACAGATTCTGCTTCATTAAAGAACCTTCCGGTTTCCAGCTGCAGTGCCTCGATATCATAATAACCTTCAGTAATAGCACCAATTTCTACCTTTTCAACAGTCATGTCACCATAGCGAATATTCTCCCTTGGCACGTTCATCGCATAGCTTATCGCCTCGACATCGTCCATACTGCGGTTAAGGTACTGGTATTCGTCATAGGACATATCTGGAAACTGCTCCCTTTTCCACCTTGGCACCTCTGTTGGGCCAAAAGAAAACCGCATAAGGATGATGGTGCTGTTATCCAGGGAACTCATAGTCCCCTTGATCTCCCTTTCCAGGGAATCCACTGCAGCGAGGACCGCGATTATAGAAAAGATCCCAATAGTAACCCCAAGTAAAGATAAAAATGTACGAAGCTTGTTATTGCGCAGCGCATTGATGGCGAAATTGAAACTTTCCTTGAGAAGCCTTAGATAAATAAGCATAGAAATGACAGGTGTTTGGCGTCAATTATTGATAAGACGCAGGCAGTTGTTTTTCGTTACAATAATTTCCAGAAATAAAACAGGATATCTTTAGATTTTATGGTGATTTAATTACTTTTGCAACCTTAACAAACACAACACAATGAGCGATTTAAAATCTGCGAAATCTGCACTTATTTCTGTTTTTAGTAAAGATGGGCTGGAACCAATAGCCCGAAAGCTTAATGAGCTGGGAATCAGCATTTATTCAACAGGAGGTACAGAGGAGTTTATTAAGGATTTGGGTATTGATGTAATTCCCGTAGAGGATGTTACCTCGTACCCCTCGATCCTTGGAGGAAGGGTGAAAACCTTACATCCAAAGGTATTCGGAGGAATTCTTAACAGGCAGGATCATAAGGGAGATGTAGCTGAAATGGCGAAGTACGAGATCCCGCAAATTGACATTGTGATCGTGGATCTTTATCCTTTTGAAAAAACTGTAGCCTCAGGTGCTTCTGAAGCTGATATTATTGAAAAAATAGACATTGGAGGGATATCTCTAATCCGGGCCGCGGCGAAAAATTTTAAGGATGTGATCTGTGTTTCTTCTGTTGAGGATTATTCAGCTTTCCTGGATCTTCTTTCAGAAAAAAATGGAGAGACCACTTTTGAGGACAGGAAGCGGTTTGCAGCAAAGGCATTCAATGTTTCTTCCCATTACGATACTGCGATCTTTAATTATCTAAATACCGAAGAAGAGGTTTTCAAGCAGAGCTTTTCTCAAGGGATGCCACTTCGTTATGGTGAAAATCCGCATCAAAAAGGTACATTCTACGGGGATTTCAATGAGATGTTTGACCAGGTGCACGGGAAGGAACTTTCTTATAACAACCTTCTTGATGTAGATGCCGCAGTGAATCTAATGCAGGAATTTAAAGGGGAAGCACCTACTTTCGCTATCCTGAAGCATAACAATGCCTGCGGACTCGCTCAAAGGGACACGATCCTTGAAGCTTATAAAGATGCTTTGGCCGGGGATCCGGTTTCAGCTTTCGGCGGAATTTTGATCAGCAATGTGGAAATTGATGCCGCGACTGCTGAAGAAATCCACAACTTATTCTGTGAGGTAGTTATTGCTCCGTCTTATTCTGAAGAAGCCATTGAGATATTGAAAGGAAAGAAAAACAGGATCATTCTTATTCAGAAAGAAACTGAACTTCCTACCCACCTGGTACGCACCTGTTTAAACGGGGTACTGGTACAGGACAGGGACCATAAAACCGATCGTGCAGATGAATTAACGCAGTCTACCAATAATAAACCTACGGCTAAGGAGTTAAATGACCTGATTTTTGCATCAAAAATTTGCAAGCATACAAAATCCAATACCACCGTTTTAGCTAAAAACAGGCAATTACTCGCAAGCGGTACCGGGCAAACCTCCAGGGTAGATGCCCTTAGGCACAGTATTGAAAAAGCCGGTTCTTTTGAATTTGACCTTAAAGGCGCTGTTATGGCAAGTGATGCCTTTTTCCCGTTCCCAGATTGTGTGGAAATAGCAGGAAATGCAGGAATAACCGCTGTTATCCAGCCCGGTGGTTCAATTAAGGACCAATTAAGCATAGATTATTGCAATGATAATAATATTGCCATGGTGATGACAGGCACAAGGCATTTTAAACATTAATTTTACTACATTTACCTAACCTCAACATACATACTATGGGATTTTTTGATTTTCTCATTGAAGAAATAGCAATTGACTTAGGAACGGCAAATACACTTATAATCCATAACGATAAAGTAGTTGTGGACAGCCCTTCCATAGTCGCCCGGGACCGCACTACGGGAAAAATAACCGCGGTGGGAAAAGAAGCTGCGATGATGCAGGGGAAAACCCATGAGAATATCAAAACAATTCGACCACTTAAGGATGGCGTAATTGCCGATTTTGATGCAAGTGAGAAAATGCTCACTATGTTCATCAAGGAAATACCGGCCCTTAAGAAAAAAATGTTTGCACCTGCCTTAAGAATGGTAATTTGTATTCCTTCGGGAATTACAGAAGTAGAGATGAGGGCTGTAAAGGAAAGTGCAGAAAGAGTGAATGGTAAGGAAGTATATCTTATCCACGAACCTATGGCCGCCGCTATAGGTATTGGAGTTGATATCATGCAGCCAAAAGGAAATATGATCGTGGATATAGGTGGTGGTACCACAGAGATTGCGGTGATCGCTCTGGGAGGGATCGTTTGTGACAAATCGATCAAGATCGCCGGTGATGTTTTCACCAATGATATAGTTTATTATATGCGTACCCAGCACAACCTTTATGTTGGGGAACGTACTGCAGAGAAAATAAAAATCCAGATTGGTGCTGCCACAGAAGATCTTGAAGTGCCGCCAGATGAAATGAGCGTACAGGGCCGTGACCTTTTAACAGGGAAACCTAAACAGGTGCAAATCTCCTACAGGGAAATTGCCAAAGCCCTGGATAAATCCATATTAAGGATTGAAGATGCGGTTATGGAAACCCTTTCTCAAACCCCGCCCGAGCTTGCTGCCGATATTTACAATACCGGTATCTATCTTGCAGGTGGTGGTTCTATGCTACGCGGCCTTGATAAACGCCTTTCCTTAAAAACAGATCTTCCGGTTTACATCGCTGAGGACCCTCTTAGAGCAGTGGTAAGAGGTACGGGAATATGTCTAAAAAATCTTAGCCGTTATAAGGGAATCTTGATAAAGTAGTAGGAGAGCACACGTATGCAGCAGATATTTAATTTTCTTATCCGCAATAAGAATAACATTTTATTCCTGTTGCTGCTCAGCCTTTCCCTGTTCCTAACTATACAGTCACATTCATTCCATAAAAGCAAGTTCATAAGTTCTGCCAACGCGATAACGGGCGGTATTTATGGCCGTGCAGCAAATATTCAGAATTATTTTCACCTGGAAGATTATAACAAACGACTTCTTGAGGAAAACAAACAGCTGCGAAGCCTGCTTGCGAATGTGAAAGACACAACAGCTCTGGAGACAATTACCGATTCCAGCCTTGTAGAAGGTATTTATACCTTTCGTACAGCAAGGGTAATAAATAATAATTATTCCAAGGTAGATAATTATATTACCCTGGACAGGGGAGCAAACTCTGGCATCCAAAAGGAATACGGGGTAATCACCAGCCAGGGGATCGTGGGGATAATAGATCATGTGACTCAAAAATATTCCCGCGCCATTTCAATCCTCAATTCCAATTCCAGGATAAATGCCCAGCTTAAAAAAAGTTTTCATTTTGGATCCCTGGTTTGGAATGGTAAGGATCCTAACCTGGTACAACTTATAGATGTGCCGCGCCTGGCACCAGTGCAGGTAGGAGATACCATTGTCACAGGGGGAAGGTCACTTATTTTTCCACAAGGTATTCCAATTGGTGAGGTTGAGGAATTTTCCCTGGACCAAAATGAAAGTTACTATACCTTAAACATTCGCCTGTTCAACGATATGACCAATATTGGCCACGTCTACATTATTGAAAATGAAGATAAGGAAGAGATAAAAGCCCTGGAGACCGCCAATGAATAACACGATACTCATAAACAGCCTGCGCTTTATTTTCCTTGTATTATTGCAGGTGCTCCTGCTTAATAATATTAATTTTTTGGGATATGTCAATCCATATCTATACTTGCTGTTCCTGGTGCTCTACCCCTTTAACACTTCCCAATCCCTGTTTTTATTCCTGGCATTCCTTTTGGGTATAACTATTGATGCCTTCGAGGATAGTGGCGGGATACATGCTGCAGCAAGTTTATTTGCGGCATATATAAGGCCAGTATTTTTACGGTTTTCCTTTGGAGTGAGTTATGATTACCAAACGGTAAAGCTTTCCAACACCCCTTATGGGGCCCGTATAAGTTATATTACACTCCTGGTATTTGTACATCATTTGGTATTATTTACCCTGGAAATGTTTGACTTTTCACATTTATTTTTAATATTGAAAAAAACCTTCTTTTCGGGTATATTTACCATTATATTGATCCTTATCAGCTTAACCTTATTTAAACCAAAACGCCGATGAGAAGATTGCTGCTATACATCATTATTCTTACCACCGGGATCGTATTCCTGGCCCGGCTTTTCTACCTGCAGGTACTGGATGATTCTTTTGTAAGATTATCTGAAGACAATGCTGTCAAAGTAGTTTATGATTACCCGCAGCGCGGTTATATCTTTGACAGGAACGGCAACCTGCTTGTTTCAAATCAGCCTTCCTATGATGTTATGGCAATTCCTCGAAATGTAAAGGCATTTGATACTGCCGAGTTTTGCAGCATCCTTAATATCACCCCGGAACAACTTGCTCAAAAACTTGATAAGGCAAAGATCTATTCACCCCGCTTACCCTCTATAATCGTCCCGCAGTTATCAAAATCTGAATACGCTTATTTCCAGGAAAAAATGCGTAACTATCCCGGATTCTATATTCAAAAACGATCACAGCGTGATTATCAAATAGAAAATGCTGCCAATGTTTTAGGATATATTACAGAGGTTAACAGAAAGATCATTGAAGATAATCCATACTACATTTCTGGAGATCTTATTGGAAAACAAGGTATAGAAGGATATTACGAGGAATTGCTGCGTGGGGTCAAGGGAGTAAAATATATTCAAAAAGACAGGTTTAACCGTGATATAGGCGCCTTTAAAGATGGGATCTTTGACACCCTGCCCAAAAAAGGCAAAGACCTTACTATAACTATTGATTCTGAACTACAGGCATACGGCGAGAAATTAATGGAAAATAAATGGGGAGGCATTGTAGCACTTGAACCTGCCACAGGGGAGATACTTGCGCTTATAACTGCTCCAAGTTACGACCCCGCAAAGTTGGTTGGCCGTAAAAGGTCGCCCAATTTCTCTGAACTCTATTATGACTCCATCGCCCGGCCCCTGTATGATCGGGGACTACTGGCAGAATACCCACCCGGTTCTCCATTTAAAACAATAAATGCGCTTATTGGGCTACAGGAAGGAGTGGTAACCACAGAGGATAGATTTCACTGCAGCGGCGGCTATTTTTATGGCCGGGGTAGAAAAATGGGATGTCACCCACATAGCAGCCCCCTGAATATGGTGCCGGGAATTGCACAATCCTGTAATGCCTATTTCGCAAATGTCTATAGAAGAACAATAGAAAAATATCCTACTCCCCAGGAAGGCGTGGACACCTGGGCTAACCACCTGGCAAGTTTTGGCCTCGGGGATTACCTGGGAAGCGACCTCTCTACGGGACGTCCTGGCAAGATCCCAACTGCCGATTATTATAATAAGATCTACCAATATCCAACCTATAAATGGTTCTCAACAGCAACCCTATCTAATGCTATTGGACAGGGAGAAGTCTTGATGACCCCTATACAGCTGGCGAATATGACTGCTGCAATTGCAAACAAGGGCTGGTATTACACCCCGCATATCTTAAAGAAAATTGAAGGAAAGCCTATTAAAGACGAGGCTTTTACTGAGAAGAAATTCACCACCATAGAACCCCGGCACTTTGAGCCTGTGATAGAAGGGATGCACCAGGTTTATAAAAGTGGGACAGCCTCTACCCTGCGTATTCCAGATATAGAGATTGCAGGAAAAACAGGTACGGCAGAGAATTTTACCAGGATTGGAGGCAAAAGGGTGCAGCTAACAGACCATTCTATCTTTATAGCCTTTGCCCCGGTTGATGATCCCAAAATTGCCATGGCAGTTTTTGTGGAAAATGGTTATTGGGGAGGACGCTATGCCGGGAGGATCGCAGGTCTTATGATCGAGAAATACCTGAAGGGAACCATCACCCGTACAGACATGGAAAAATGGATCCTTACTCACAGCCTGGAAGATGAATACATGAAACCGTACAGCGGGGAATCCTTTAGAATTAACCAATAATGTCCAAACCCGGAGTTGCTTTTGACTGGATAACCATCCTGCTATACCTTTTACTGGTGCTTTTTGGCTGGGTAAATATCTACTCTGCCTCCCTGGGAGATAATCCCTCCTCCATCTTTGATTTTAACGAAGTATACGGGAAGCAGGCCGTCTGGATCATTTTGAGCTTTCTTCTTATCGTGGTCACCCTCGCCATAGATTCCAGGTTTTATCAACGGTTTTCCAGCGTGATCTATATTTTTGCACTTCTTTCCCTGGCAGGCCTATTTGTCTTCGGGCGCACAATTGCGGGACAAACTGCCTGGTATGTAATAGGAGGAGTAAGCTTACAGCCGGCAGAGTTTGTAAAGGTTGCTACGGCCCTGGCAATTGCGAAATATGCCAGTGGTATTCAAACAAATTTTAAGCTTATAAAGCACCAGCTAACGGCGTTTGTCATCATTGCACTACCAATCTTTCTCATTTTTCTCCAGCCCGATCCCGGTAGCGCCCTGGTATATTTCGCTTTCGTGTTTCCTTTATACCGTGAAGGCTTGCATATAGCTTATATTTTACTTGGCTTTTTTGCCGCTCTTTTATTCGTTACCACCCTTGTTTTTGGATCCGTAGTGAATATAGTGGGGATTGTGATAGTAGCTATATTGATTTTTCTTTATAACCGCCGAAGAAGGCCAAGCATTATAAAGTATCTTTTCTTCACAGCCATGGCAATTGGCTTTTCCCTCTCTGTAACTTATGTATTTGAGAATGTGATGAAACAGCATCACAGGGACAGGTTTAATATAGTCCTTGGCCAGGAGGTGGACAGGAAGGGAATTGGGTACAACACTAACCAAAGTGAGATCGCTATTGGCAGCGGCGGCTGGTTTGGCAAAGGCTGGACAGAGGGCACACAAACCAAAGGACAATTTGTCCCTGAACAACATACAGATTATATCTTTAGCACCGTAGGTGAGGAATGGGGCTTCTTTGGAACTTCTGTAGTAATCACGCTGTTTATCCTGCTTATGATAAGATTGCTTTATTTATCTGAAAGGCAGCGATCTGTCTTCAACAGGGTTTATGGATACAGCATCACCGGGATCATCTTCTTCCATTTTATGGTTAACATTGGGATGGTGATTGGCATCTTCCCTACAGTGGGAATCCCGTTACCTTTCTTCAGCTATGGAGGTTCGGGCCTATGGGGCTTCACCCTCCTGCTCTTTATTTTTATAAAACTGGATGCGGAAAGAATGTCATACTGGTAGTGTACCTCCCGTTAACCAGAACATTGTTCAGCCAGGATCAGAATGGCTGCGACCAGAAGGATAATGGCGGGATAGATATATTTTCTTTTCATCTTATATTTTTTATTGCTGAAGAATTTCCTGTAAAGCAACTTGTTGAAGATTCCGGAACTTTTTATTATTACGGGGACGTTTATTTTTGTGCAATTGAAATACCTGCTTCTTATTTCGCCCCTTCAGGGCTAAAACATCATAATTCTTTTTGGCCGATGGGCTGCACCCATCGCTATTAGATTTCGCCCTTTCAGGGCTTTTAATTTTGATTCATTTTATAATATGGGTTGCAAACGATCTATAAATATGCCGCCCCGCTGGGGCTTCTAATCATATTCTATTAAATGATTTTTTGCACAAATCTACAAATATGTTGCACCGCCGGGGCTTCTAATCATATTCTATTAAATGATTTTTTGCACAAATCTATAAATAGGTCGCCGCTGGGGCTTTTAATCATATTCTAATAAATGATTTTTTGCACAAATCTATAAATATGTCGCCCCGCTGGGGCTTCTAATCATATTCTATTAAATGATGTTTCGCGCAAATCTATAAATATTTCGCCCCGCTGGGGCTTATAATCATATTCTATTAAATGATGTTTCCCACACATCTAAAAATATATCGCCCCTCTGGGGCTTTTACCAAATTTTATATCTGTATGGCAGGTTGTACGCCGTGCTATTGAAAGGCTGCCCCCTCTGGGCTGAGACCATTTTGCCTTTCCATTAACGGATCATTCGCAGCCTAAAAATTAGCTTTTTTTTAATTAGAGCTGGACATTGCAGGGGACAAAAACCTTTTGTCTAATGACCTCAGTTGATATTATTTTTCCCTAAATCAAACCAACTCATCAAAAATAAAACACCCCAGAAGTAAAATCTTTAGGGGTGTTTAGCTTATAAATATCCTAACCGTTATTTCCTTATATCGGCCAGTTTGGATTTCTTAATGTTATTTACCTGTATGTCGCCAAGAACATTGATTGCTTCCTCAACATACACATCGCTGCTCAGGGATTTATGCCATCTTACCCTTTTCTCTTTTAGAACACTATCCTTTTCAGCCTGCGCAACTTCATAAGGAAGCGATTCATACGTGAGATTTGAAGAATACTTGGAAATTTCATTGAACCTTTTTGCTTCTTCTTTGGTACTCGCTCTCTGCTTATGGTAAGCCTCGTATTTCAATGGGTAGATCTCTTCATCTCTTTGTGTCTTTACCCATTTTGCATTTTCAGAAATAAGATTTAGTTGCTCACTCGCAGCCATTCTCTCCTTGCTCTTTTCGATCACATCATCATAATCTATATAACCATCCCAGATCTTATACTTGGCCGGTTTTATTTGGTCCCAGGGCAATGGGTTCTCATAATCTTTCTCCCCTATATCTATATAGCTGTACCTGTCTGGAACAACCACATCACTTTTCACACCTTCCAATTGAGTTGAACCACCATTCACACGGTAAAACTTCTGTGTAGTAAGTTTAAGTGCTCCCAGATCCCCATACTCATTGCTTCGTACAGTTTGGTTAAGGTCTATCACGTTTTGGACAGTTCCCTTTCCATAAGTTTGCTTGCTTCCAATTATGATTGCACGCTTATAATCCTGCATCGCTGCCGCAAGGATCTCAGATGCAGAGGCTGATAGTTCGTTAACCAGGATCACTAAAGGACCATCCCAAAGTATACTCGGATCTTTATCTTCAAGGACTTCCTGTCCTTCCATTTTGGATTTCACCTGTACAATAGGACCTTTTTCAATGAAAAGTCCGGCAATATCCACAACGGTCTTTAAGGATCCTCCTCCGTTATTTCTAAGGTCAAGCACAAGGCCTTCCATTCCTTCTTCTTTCAATCTAATGATCTCCTGCTTAACATCACCTGCTGCGTTACGTGCGCTGTAGTTTTCCATATCAAAATAGAACTTTGGAAGATTTATCAATCCAAAGACCCTTCCGTCTTTATTCACCTTTGCAGATTTTGCATAGGTCTCTTCCAATTCCACCACATCGCGTGTAATCGTAACGTCCTCAATATTTCCAAGCACTTTCTTTCTAACAGTAAGTGTAACCTTTGAATCCTTTGGTCCTTTGATAAGGTTCACGGCATCATCCAGTCTCATTCCCACTATACTAACGGGATTCTCTTCATCTTCCTGCTTCACTTTAAGGATAACATCCCCTTCACTTAGCTGGTCACTCATCCAGGCAGGACCACCGGAGATCACCTCCATAATTGTAATATTGTCACTCTTCTTTTGCAACCTGGCTCCTATTCCCTCAAGCTTACCAGACATTGCTATATCGAATCTGTCTTTATCCTGTGGCGCAAAATAAAAGGTATGTGGATCAAACTCCTCAACAATGGCGTTCACATAGACAGAGAAGTAATCTTTGCGCTCTAATTCCTCAGTAAAATCAAAATACTCATCCATAGAAGTAAGGGTAACTTCCCTTGCTTCCTTTTCCAGTTCAGCATCGGTCTTTTTTTCACGTGGCTCACCGTCTTCATCTGTTGCAGCTATCTTTCCAGGCTCCTTTACAGGATTTTCCAGGGTCCCGTCATGATCCTCATAGGTGTAATCTTCAAGGTCTTCATCTTTCACACCTTCCTGCTCCTGTTTTTTATCGTAAAAGGTGCTAAGGGTTGTGAACTTAAGTTGTTTTCTCCAACGTTCCTTTAGTTCCTCGCGGCTGGAAACATATTCAATTTCGTCATAGTTGGTATTGATCTCTTCTTCTTCAGTAAAGTCAAAAGGCTCTGCCAGGATCTCTTTGTAGATCTCGCGTACCTCTTTCATTCTTTGTTGTAACCTCTCGTGAGTAAGGTCAAAGAAACTTAAGTCCTTATCCTTAATAAGATCATCGATCCTATCTTCATAAGCGGCAAATTCCTCAATATCTTCTTTATAAAAAAATCTTTTAAGAGGGTCAATGCCCCCTAGATAATCCTTATATACTTCCCTGGAGAAATCATCATCTATATCCTTCGCGTCAAAATGGCCGCGATCAAGTACATAGGTAATGAGGTCCAGAAGAAGTTTATCTTTGTTTGGATCATTGGAAGTTTTGGTAGTAAAACTGCAGGAGGCTACTGCCATAAGTAGCACTACAATCAAAATTTTATAATTCCTTTTCATAAGCCGTGTAAGTTTCATCATTAAGTATTCAATATATAACATAAAAAACTATGCCAATAGTATAAAGCAGCGCAATAAATTGTTAAACGCCTAAGATAAGCTTTCCTTTGGAAATTACTATTTTAGCAACTCTTAAAAAAGCTTTTATGCCGAAAAAAAAACCGCTCATTCTGGTCACCAATGATGATGGGATCACTGCCCCGGGAATACGTGCCCTTATTGAGGTAATGAAGGAACTGGGAGAAGTAATTGTTGTGGCGCCAGACAGTCCCCAAAGTGCAATGGGACATGCGATCACATTGAGCGACACCCTCTATTGTGACCCGGTCACCATTAAAGAAAAATTCAACCATAAGGAGTATCAATGTTCCGGCACACCGGCAGATTGTGTTAAAATTGCAACCCAGGAGATCCTGCACCGCAAACCAGATCTTTGTGTGAGCGGTATAAACCACGGCTCCAATTCCTCTATAAACGTGATCTACTCGGGCACCATGAGCGCAGCTGTGGAAGCAGGAATAGAAGGCATCCCGGCCATAGGCTTTTCGCTTACGGACTATTCCCTGACTGCAGATTTTGAGCCTACCAAAAAATTCGTAAAGGCCATCACCCAAAATGTGCTTAAGAATGGATTGCCAAAGGGAGTGGTTCTCAATGTGAACCTTCCAAAACTTCCTGAAAAGGAAATTAAGGGAATTAAAATTTGCAGGCAGGCAAAAGCCTATTGGGTAGAGGAATTTGACAAAAGGACGAATCCGCAGGGGCGGGATTATTACTGGCTCACGGGAAAATTTGTTAATGAAGATAAGGGGGAGGATACAGATGAATGGGCACTGACCAACGGATACGTATCTGTAGTTCCCGTACAATTTGACCTTACCGCCCATCATTTTATTCAGGATCTAAACAGCTGGAACCTCAATGATAAAAATTAATATCCTTGTTGGATTCTTAACCGGGCTTGCGGCTACTATAAGCGGGATGTTAGTATATATTTTACTTTTCTCCCAAATGGAGCTGGAGGAGACCATACGGGATGCCATCCAAAATGATTACCTGGGAAAGATCATCGTCCTGGGAGCAGCGCTTAATTTCCTGCCTTTCTTTTTATTTCTGAAAAAGAACCTTATATATCATGCTCGCGGGGTTATGTTGGCAATGGTTACAACCGCGGTAGTGCTGGTAATTTATAAATTCCTCTAAAATGAAATATTATATCATAGCCGGTGAAGCTTCAGGAGACCTTCACGCTGCAAATCTTATGAAAGCCCTTAAGAAGACAGATCCAAAAGCTGAATTTAGATTTTGGGGAGGAGACCTTATGCAGGCAGTGGGCGGGACCCAGGTAAAACATTATCGTGAGCTTGCGTTTATGGGGTTTGTAGAAGTAATTTTCAATTTGCGCACGATCTTAAAGAACATCGCCTTTTGCAAGGAAGATATTAAGGACTATGAACCCAATGCCCTTATTTTCATCGATTATCCCGGCTTCAATTTAAGGATCGCGAAATGGGCAAAGGAGGAAAAGATCCCAACACATTTTTATATCTCTCCTCAAATATGGGCCTGGAAAGAGAACAGGATCACAGCTATTAAACGGGATATAGACAAGATGTATGTTATTTTGCCGTTTGAAAAGCAATTCTACGAGGAGAAGCATAATTTCCCTGTACATTTTGTGGGCCATCCGCTCATTGATGCCATAAGCCAATATGAGCTTGGGGATGAAGAAACCTTCAGAAAAGAACACAACCTGGATTCGCGTCCCATCATTGCCCTGCTTCCGGGAAGCCGAAAACAGGAAATCTCAAAGATGCTGGAGATCATGCTTAGCATCACAGATGATTTTCGGGATTACCAGTTTGTCATAGCAGGTGCACCCAGCCAGGATGCAGACTTCTACAGTCCGTATATCAAGAAGAAGAACGTTAATTTGGTGATGAACAGGACCTATGATGTACTCACCCTGGCCACGGCAGCGCTCGTAACATCTGGCACTGCTACATTGGAAACGGCGCTTTTCAAGGTTCCTGAAGTGGTTTGTTATAAGGGCAGCACAATTTCCTATCAAATTGCAAAACGAATTGTAAAGCTGGATTATATTTCCCTGGTCAACCTTATTATGGAAAGGGAGGTAGTCAGGGAATTAATCCAGTCCGATCTTAACAAGAAGAACCTGAAAAGGGAACTAAAAAAGATCCTTGAAAAAGATCACAGGGAGGCAATATTTAAGGAGTATTATGAGTTAGAGCAAAAACTCGGTGGTACCGGGGCAAGTGAAAAGACCGCCAGACTCATTTTCGAAGACCTTAATAAATAATGTTTTTATGACACACATCTTTTTTAGAATTGCAGGAATGATATTATTTGCCTTATTCCTCACCTCCTGCGGAACTTCAAAAGCACGAATGGCTGCTGAAAATGTGCCTGAAACTCCTTCTAAAAAAATTACCCGGGTAGCACAACCACAGGTAGATATCAAAACCGCCGCGCCAGAAGAGGTGCCGGAAGATAACAGGGTTTACAATATAACCTCCTATGCCCGCAATTTTGAGGGAACAAGATATAAATATGGGGGCACGACTGAAGATGGCATGGATTGCTCCGGCCTGGTATATACCTCCTTCCTGCAGGAAGAGATCGCCCTGCCACGTTCCTCTAAAGACATGGCCAAACTGGGAGACAGGCTCTCCCTGGAGGATGTGAATATAGGCGACCTGCTCTTCTTTGAGACAGACAAGAACCGGAAGGTGATCAATCATGTAGGCCTGGTAGTGGAGATACAACCGGGACACATCTTTTTCATACACTCCTCCTCTTCCCGCGGAGTGATCATCTCTTCTCTTTCAGAAAATTACTGGTTTGATCATTTTGTGATGGCACGGCGGGTGATTTAAGATTTTTCGGTAAATTGATTAGCTGAAAGATCAACAAAACCGGCTTGCTGAATTTTACCATCATAAAACTTAGCCTTTGTGTCCTGGCAGGCATCCTGCTGGGAAACTTCTTCACATTTAAAATTGTGGATGTGGCTGTATTTCTCCTGTTGGGACTTTTATTGTTTATTTTTAATTACTACCGTGCCCGACGGCTTTTCCTTCCAGATCTTTTATTCGGAATTTCGAGCCTTGCTTTATTCGTTCTCATTGGAACTACAGCAGCTACACTTCATAAACCTGCTAACAATCCCAATCACTATATACACTATATTGCTGAAGAGGAAGTCCTACCAATCACTGCTGAAGTTCACGAAATCCTGAAACCGGGTTTTTTCCAGGATAAATATATTATCAAAACAAGGCAGATTAGTAAAAATCCCGCCAAAGGAAAACTCCTGCTGAATGTCGCACGGGACAGTACCACGGGCTCCCTAAGGCCGGGCCAGATCATCCATATTGCAGGCATGGTCACAAAGCTCAACACTCCGCTGAATCCTTACCAATTCAATTACTCAGATTATATGGAAGGTCTGGGGGTACTTCGGCAAATCAATGTGCAGCCGGAGGCGGTAATACAATCTGGAATACAAGAGCCGGGGTTAAGAAATATTGCGGGCAATTTACGAGATGGAATAATTGGAAACATTAAGAAATATAAATTTGAACAGGATGAACTTGCGATCATCCAGGCCCTGCTGCTGGGACAGCGACAGGAGATCTCCCAGGAGATCTACAGCAATTATGCTGCTGCGGGAGTGATACATATCCTGGCCGTCTCGGGCCTGCATGTGGGTATTATACTGCTATTATTGAACCGGCTGCTGCAACCCCTGGACCGGCTTCCAAAAGGAAAGGTTTTAAAAGCTATTTTATTACTCGTGCTCCTCTGGAGCTTCGCCCTCCTGGCCGGCCTCTCCCCCTCTATCGTTAGAGCTGTGAGTATGTTCTCTTTTGTAGCTATTGGAATGCAACTCAATCGAAGGACCAGTGTGCTGAATACTCTTTTTATCTCCCTGCTGGTCTTGCTGCTTATAAATCCCGGTTATATTTCGCAGGTGGGATTTCAGTTAAGTTATGCAGCTGTTTTTAGTATTGTACTTATACAGCCACAGCTTTTTGCTCTTTACAAGGGAGAAAACCGGCTCATAAAATATTTCTGGGGAATCCTCACTGTCACTGTTGCTGCCCAAATAGGAGTATTACCTTTAAGCCTGTTTTACTTTCATCAGTTCCCGGGATTATTCTTCCTTACCAATTTACTAATCCTGCCATTCCTGGGAATTATTCTCGGCGCCGGGATCCTGGTGCTGTTGCTTGCAGCGGCCGGCTGGCTTCCGGAACTTCTTGCCAGGGCCTTTGGGTGGATGATAAGTGTCCTTAACGAAGTGGTGGCATTCATTGCAGCACGGGAGGATTTTATTTTTGAGAACATCAGTTTTTCCCTGCTGCTGTGTCTTGTTTCTTACCTGCTGGTCGCCGGTTTTATCCTGCTCCTCAAAAAGATAAATTATCCCAGGATCATATATTTCCTCGTTAGCATCGCCCTGCTCCAGGTGGTTTTCCTTATTGAAAAACACCAGGTCAATCACCGGGAAACCATTATTTTTCACAAAAGCCGCAACTCGGCAATTGGCTTTAAAAGCGACCGGAAGCTGCTGTTATTTCATGATATGCCGGATGCTGCCCTCTCCTACAGCTTCGTCAGGGATTATATTACAGAAAAGGATATAAATAAAACTACAGAAGTGTCCATACGCAATATCTATGAAATCGAAAATAAAAGGCTCTTGAGAATTGACAGCAGTGGGATCTATCAACTCGACGGGCTTACACCAAATGTGTTACTTCTTTCCCAATCCCCGCGTATCAATCTCGAGAGGGCTATCAACGAGCTACAGCCGGCATTGATCATTGCTGATGGGAGCAACTATCCTTCAGCAGTAAAAAGATGGAAAGAAACTGCTAAAAAAGCAAAACTCCCTTTTCACGCTACTGGGGAAAAAGGAGCTTTTGTATTCGCCTTCCAAAAGGAAGATCATTAACACTTAATTTTTAAAACTGCCCTTAAAGCCTTTCTCATATTTTTGCCAGGCTTCTGCTGTAGTCAGATTTTTATAATCGTCTTTTGCGATCATCTTTAAATATATCTCCAGTTGTTCGGGGGTACGGTAACCCATAATGGGCGCTATCACATTGCTCTCCTCGTCAAAGAACACCAGGCTGGGGTAACCGGTAATCTTCAGTGCGTTGGCAAAAAAGTGCTGACTGTTTCTCCCCTTCCGGTTAGGGTCGTAATTGGGATTGGTATAGTTAAAATCTTTATATTGTACCTCCTCGGTACCTTCAGCATTGAATTTTACCGCATAAAAATGCTTATTCACATAATTCACCACATCTTTATTGGTAAAGGTCTTTTGATCCATTAATTTACACGGGCCACACCAGGTGGTATAGGCATCCATAAGGATCTTCCTGGGCTGCTTTTTCTGAGCTTCCAGTGCTTCATTCATGGACATCCAGTTGATTTCCTGTGCCTGGGTAAAGCTTAAACCGATAAGGAATGTGAAAATGGCCAGTAATCCTTTCATATCATAATATCTTTTCTTCGAGTATTCCAATTATCATTCCTGAATTTGATTTCCCAAAAATAAAAAACTTTAATGAATTCCATGCATTAGTCTGCCACGCACAGGCTTCAATAGGAAATTCACCAATCCTGCTGATACCGGGATAATAAAGAACCACGAAAATTATAGCGACATAGAGATTCTTTGTGAAAGCCTCTATCCTTCCTGCGGTTTTTAAATTTACTTAAATAGGAACTTCATACCTTGGAGAGACAAGATTTAAACTAAAAAAGTTCGTATTCTTATCTTCGGTTGCGTTCATCTTTTTCCACGATTAGCTCCTCGTCGCTTAACTCGAATTTCTCCTGTTGCGGCAATTCCCGTTCGTTATCTTCAGCTCCGTGGGTTAATCTCTTAAGTGGTTTCAGCATTATCAAAACAATAGAAGCAAAGGCTACAGTAAAAATTGTAATCCCTGCAAAAATCGCAATATCCCCGGCTTCACTTGCAAACTCTCCCAGGGTACCGGCAACCTTATTCCCCAGCCCGGTAGCGGCAAAGTACACCCCCATCATAAGGGAAGCGTATTTAACCGGCGCCAATTTGGTAATGAATGAAAGTGCCACGGGAGAAGAACATAGTTCCCCAATGGTATGTAATAAATATGCCAGTACAAGCCAGTACATAGCTGATGCTCCCTGGGCTTCGAATTCCATTGCCGCAAATACCATGAACACAAATCCAAGGCCCATTATAATAACACCTGTGGCCATCTTGAAAATAGAAGAAGCCTCCTTGCTTTTAAGTTTTCTCCTTGCCCAGAAATTGGCAACCAATACCCCAAACATTATTATGAAGAGCGCATTTAGTGACTGGAACCAGGAAGCCGGAACTTCAGCTCCAATTCCAAATGGGAGTTCAAAGGGAATACTCCTGTCTGTCTTATCCATCGCATAAATGTTCATAAGACCACCGGCCTGCTCAAATGCACCCCAGAATACGATCACCAGGATAAAGGAAAGCAGCATCACCACGTACCTGTCCTTCATTATTTGACTTGTAAGGTCTTTGTAAACCATCATCATCATTGCCACCACGAGGGTTAAGAAGATGAACAATAATCCATATGCTATTCCCATAGTGTACATTCCAAACAGCGATGCTGCAAGCAGAACAAGGGTAACAGTAAGCTGAAGCGGGGAGCTAAACAAATCGCTGAAAAGGCTGCCAAGGGATGCACCCTCATCGCGTTCTACTTTTGAAAGCAGGTTACCCACATTGGTAAGGTATTTTTGGCCCCAGAGGTAAACGATCAATCCAAATGCCATCGCGATCCCGGCAAGACCAAAACCATAATGCCATCCATAAACTTCACCAACCGTACCTACGATCAAGCTTGAAAGAAAGGCGCCAAGATTAATTCCAATATAAAATATGGTAAATCCTTTATCTCTTCTTATGTCCCCTTCACGGTAAAGTCCACCTACCATAGTAGAAATGTTAGGCTTCAAAAGCCCTACCCCTGCTATGATCCCGGCAAGACCTGTATAAAAGGCCCACATTTCCTCTACTGCCAGGATCCCGTGACCAATTACCAGGATGATCCCCCCAATGAGTACTGCCTTTTTCTGGCCAAAAACCTTATCTGCCAGGATACCGCCGGGAATGGAAACCACGTAAACAAGCATGGTATACCATCCATAAAGGGCGAGCGCTTCTCCCTGGGTCCAGCCCAGTCCTGCATTGCCTTCTGTTGTGGCACTTACAAGATAGAGTACGAGAATGGCCCGCATCCCGTAGTAGGAAAAACGTTCCCACATCTCTGTGAAGAACAGAACGTATAACCCCATAGGGTGCCCAAATAATTCTTTTTGATCAACTGGAGGTGCTGTATTAGCCATTATATATCTTTTAGGGTAAGGTTGTTATAATTTTTCTTTGATGAAATTCGTCATTTTAGTGTACAGGTGCAGCCTGGTATTCCCGCCATAGATCCCGTGGTTCTTATCTGGATATATCGCCCAGTCAAATTGTTTGTTTGCCTGCACTAAAGCTTCAATAAGCCTCATAGTATTTTGCACATGCACATTATCATCTGCACTACCGTGAACCAGCAAATAATCTCCTTTAAGTTTTTCCACGTGATTAATAGGGGAATTCTCATCATAACCAGATGGATTTTCCTGTGGGGTAGTCATATATCTTTCAGTATAGATAGTATCATAGAACCTCCAGCTGGTTACCGGGGCAACTGCTATAGCCAGGGAAAAGACCTCATTGCCTTTAAGAATGGCATTGGTAGACATAAAACCGCCATAGCTCCATCCCCATATTCCTATACGGTCCTCATCTATATAATCATAAGAGGCAAATTTCTTTGCAGCCGCGATCTGGTCTTCGAGTTCAAATTTCCCAAGTTCCTTCTGGGTCACTTTTTTAAAGGCAGCTCCTTTATATCCTGTACCCCGCCCATCCACTGTTGCGATGATATAACCTTCATTGGCCAGCAACTGGTACCAGTAGTCATTAGAATTAAAATAAGTATTGGAAACAGATTGCGATCCAGGGCCGGAGTACTGGAACATCAACAGCGGATATTTCTTGTTCTCATCAAAATCGGCAGGTTTGATCATCCACATGTTCAGCTCATTCCCATTGATCTCTATTGTAGAAAGCTCCTTCGGGGAGAAACCGTATGCTTCAGACTTCTGAAGTAGTTTTTTGTTATCTTTGATCTCCCTTACCACTTTTCCATTCTTTGCATCCCTTAAGGTATACTCTGCAGGGGTCTCAGTATTGCTGAAGGTGTTGATGAAGTAGGTGAAATCTGCACTAAAATCGGCACTATTAGTTCCTTCCCTATCTGTAAGTCTTGTTTTGTTCTTCCCGTTGGTTCGTATGGAATATACATCGCGGTTCACACTTCCGTTTTCTGTGCTTTGGTAGTAAATGGTATTCCTGCCTTCATTGAAACCGTAATAACGTGTAACTTCCCAATCTCCTTGGGTTATTTGATTAAGCAGCTTTCCGTTTTTATTGTAGTGGTATATGTGATTGTAACCATCCTGCTCACTGGTCCAGATGAAGCTGTTATCCTTCAGGAAGGTGAGATTATCGGTTATATCAACATAGGCTTCATCGGTTTCATTGAGAACAACCCTTGCCTCATTGGTCCTTGCATTCACAAAAATAAGGTCCAGGTTGTTCTGGTGGCGGTTCATCACCTGCACGCTTAGAATTTCAGGATCATTGGTCCACTTAATACGTGGAATATAGAAATCCTGGTAATCCCCAAGGTTGATCTCAGTGGTATTACCCTCTTGCAAATGGTATAAATGGAGGGAAACTATTGCATTTTCCTCCCCTGCCTTTGGATATTTAAAAGTGGAGGCTCCGGGATATAGTTCTTCCCCGTAGAGATCCATAGAAAATTCCTGCACGTTGATCTCATCAAATTTGATATAGGCAAGGTGATCTCCTGTTGCATTCCATTGAAATGCACGCACAAACCCGAATTCCTCTTCATATACCCAGTCTGTGATCCCGTTAATGATCTCGTTCTTCTTCCCATCTGCAGTTACCTGGCTTTCTGCCCCGGTCGCAAGGTCCTTAATAAAAATATTGTTCTCGTGTACAAAGGCTACTTTTGAAGCATCTGGAGAAAAAGTGGGCTCCTGTATCTTTTTATCGCTCACCTTTGTAAGTGATCCCGATTTCACATCATATACATAATAGATCCCCCGGGAGGATCTCCTGAAAATTTGTTCGCTCTCTGTTCCCAGCAGGATCTTATTCTCATTATCACTTAGCTCATAGGAACCAAATCGAGCGATATCATCCAATTTTTCACTATCAACAAGGCTTCTTTTTTTGGAACCGCTCTTGTAATCGTACACATCAATACTGGTTGAACCTTGTTCGCGGTTTTGGTTAAGGACAATATATTCTGTCCCGTTATTGAGCGAACGAAGCGACTCCAGCCTCTCCTGGCTAAAGGTTCCGTTCCAAATCTCTTCAAGGGTGATCTCTTTTTCCTGGGCGTAAACCGCAGAAGTACCTGCCAAAAGAAAGGCAAGCAGCATATTCGATAATCTCATAAATTGCAGAAATATTTTTGTAGGCCAAGTTTACTAAAAATTCGGCAAAAAACCGGCCTTGCCTGTGTTAAATCCTAACATTATGTTAACGTTTACCTTCCGGAAATATTGGGAAGGAAAAGAATAACTTCAAATCCTCCTGCTTTTTCAGGATTAAAGGCAGTAATTGTATCTTTGGCCTCTCAATTAATTATAGAAATGATCAAACCCGTTACAGGATTTTCCAAACTTAGTAAGGAAGAAAAAATAGCCTGGTTATCAAAAACATACCTTAAGGACTCCCCACTTTCAGAAGATATCCTTCGCCAATACTGGAATGCAGATACGCGATTGCAGCAGCTTCACGAAGAGTTTACAGAGAATACATTAAGCAATTTCTACCTGCCGTTTGGCATCGCACCAAATTTTGAGATCAATGGGAAGCTTTATGCAATTCCCATGGCCATAGAGGAAAGTTCTGTGATCGCGGCTGCCAGTAAAGCTGCAAAATTTTGGGGCACCCGTGGCGGCTTCAAGGTGCAGGTGCTTAATACCACCAAGGTTGGCCAGGTGCATTTCCTTTTTAAGGGGGACACTGCAAAACTGCAGACTTTCTTCAGGCAGGTAAAACCTATGCTCCTGGAGGGAGTGGCAGGGATCACCCGGAATATGGAAAAACGTGGTGGAGGGGTATTGGACATAGAGCTAAGGGATAAAACCAGTCTTGTTCCTCATTACCACCAGCTGCACTGCAAGTTTGAGACGAAAGATTCTATGGGAGCCAATTTCATCAACTCCTGTCTCGAGAGGTTTGCCGAGATCTTTAAAAGTGCTGCGGAAGGTTTTGAGGATTTTAATGAAGAGGAGAAACATCCTGAGGTTATAATGAGCATCCTCTCCAATTTTGTTCCTGAATGTCTTGTAAGAGCTGAAGTTTCCTGCCCTGTTGAAGATTTGGATGAAGACAACAGCTATGACCCCAATTCCTTTGCTGAAAAATTTATCACGGCCGTCAGGATAGCCGAAGTGGAGCCATACCGTGCCGTTACCCATAATAAAGGAATTATGAACGGGATCGATGCCGTGGTGCTGGCTACAGGAAATGACTTCAGGGCAGTAGAAGCCGGCATTCACGCCTATGCCTCAAGGGACGGGCAGTATAAAAGTTTAACTCACGCAAGCGTGAAAGACGGCATCTTCAAATTCTGGATGGAGATCCCACTGGCAGTAGGTACCGTGGGCGGACTCACCAATCTACATCCGCTGGTAAAGGTGGCGCTGGAGATCCTTCAAAAACCAACTGCCCCTCAATTGATGGAGATCATCGCTGTGGCCGGCCTGGCGCAGAATTTTGCAGCCCTAAGATCCCTTGTGACCACAGGGATACAGCAGGGACATATGAAAATGCATCTTATGAATATTTTAAATCAGCAAAACGCCACTGCGGGAGAGAAAGAGGAATTGATCAATTATTTTAAGCATCATACCGTCACCCATAGCGGGGTGGTGGAACAACTGGAAAAACTTCGCCAATGAGCCAAAAGTTCTACAGCAGGGGAAAGCTATTATTAACCGGGGAATATCTTGTGCTGGATGGGACACTTTCCCTTGCCATACCAACAAAATTTGGACAATCTTTAGAAGTAACTCCTGCTGAAGGAGAGTTCACCACCTGGAAAGCCTTTAATAAAGATGGAGAAACATGGTTTGAAAGCAGGCTAAGTTTCGACGGAACCGACTTCCGGGCAGAAGAAACAACAGCCGATCCCACACAAACCGGGCTTACAAATAAACTCCTGGAGATCCTTACCGAAGCTCATAAGCTCAATCCGCAACTCTTCAGAGACCAGCAGGCTTACAAAGTCGTCACCCAACTGGAATTCGATCGACAATGGGGCCTGGGAAGCTCTTCCACCCTAATAAACAACATAGCCCAATGGTTTAAGATCGATGCATACCAACTGCTGGAAAAGACATTTGGAGGCAGCGGTTATGACATCGCAGCCGCAGCGGCAGAAGGCCCAATCACCTATGAACTTCAGGGAAATGGCCGGAATGTGCTAAATGTGCAATTCGACCCTCCATTCAAAGACCGTCTTTTTTTCGTTTACCTTAATCAAAAGCAAAACAGCCGGTCTTCTATTGCACACTACAGGCAACAGCCCAGGGAGAATATCCAGGGAGCAGTTTCAAAGGCCTCCGGACTTACCGCTTCTATCATTTCCTGTGATAATTTGTCAGAATTCAATCTGCTGCTTAACATCCACGAAACCCTTATCTCGGGCATTATCAATACTCCAAAAATCAAAACCCAACTCTTCCCCGATTTCTCCGGAAGCATCAAAAGCCTCGGCGGCTGGGGTGGGGATTTTATACTTGCCACCGGCGGCGAGGAGGAAAAGGATTATTTTAGGAAGAAGGGGTATGGAGTGATCTTGGGTTATGAGGAGATGGTGGGGTAGGTATTGAGAGGAAATTTAGAGTCCAATCTTCTATACTACTCTTTTTCCGCTTTGCCCCGCCCTAAAGGGTGGCGGAAAAAGTATGGGAACTTTAATTATTCATTTGCAGAGGAAATAAGTTTTCTCTTGATTATATCAATGACTGCTTCAAGGTCGTTTAGGATTTCTAGATTAGTAAATCGTATTATTTCAAGATCCTGAAATTTTAATATTTCACTTCTCTCAGAATCCTGTTGTTTTTGCTCCTCATTATTGTGGTAATCACCATCAATTTCAATTATTAATTTACTGTGATGACAATAGAAATCAGCTATAAAAAAATGAATCGGATGTTGTCTTCTAAATTTTTTCCCGAGCTGATTATCTTTGATTCTTTCCCATAGCAGTGACTCAGGAACTGTCATTTTCTGTCTTAAAATCTCTGCAAGCCGAAAATTCTCAGAAGGAGCACCTTTATGCATACTATTGTCCCGATAAGGATGATCTTTTTTCATAAAAGTGGAATATATAATTTCATAACTGCTTATATGGATAAAAGAAGAATGTACTTCAATCTCTTTTTCCGCTCTGCCCCGTCCTAAAGAGTGGCGGAAAAAGTTTTGACACTACAATACTCTCATTTTAATTGCCTCCCTTTAGGGCCGGGGCAAGGAATTAAAATGCAAAGGATTTTCAATATAAGGAAGAAATTTGAAAAGACTAAGAACTCTTTATCTCCCTTTGCAGGTTTGTTAGACATTGTACTCCAATCTCTTTTCCCGCTTTGCTCCTGCATAAAGGGTGGCGGAAAAAGTTTTAATACTACAATTCTTCTTATTTTAATTCCCTCCCTTTAGGGCCGGGGCAAGGAATTAAAATTACACGATTATCTATTAATAACAAAAACCCCCGCTGTTCTCACAGCGGGGGCTTAAGTTATTTTCTAAAGAGGACTAATAGAAATTGGCTCTATTATCTTCGATTTCTGCTTTTTCTCTTAGGGCATTGAAGATTCTATCTTCAACTCCCTGTCTTCTTTGCATGGTTTGCTGGGTGGCGAAAGACCTGTAGGACTCCATAGCCGGAGCACTATTTTTTGCTGTTAACTCCACTACATATACCCCTCTGTTCCCTGCGATTGGCTGGCTAACCTGCCCGGCCTCAAGAGCGAAGGCTGCACCCACTACTTTAGGCTCATTTCCTGCACCTGCGATAGTTGGGTTTTTAAGGTTTACAGCATTAGCAGACTCAACACTTGTATTATTGTTCTGCGCGATTTGCTGCAGGTCATTTCCACTTATCTTGTTTTTGATGACCTCTGCCTTTTTGTCTCTCATAAGGATTGGGGTCACTGTTGATGATGCATCCTCAGCACTCATCAATCCCTCTTTTTTCACTGCAGTTACCTGGGCAACAACATAACCTGTTGGCAATTCGAACCTGTTGATATCACCGGCTTTCACTTCATTGTCAAAGGCCCATTGTATAATTCTTCTTTGCTGTCCCACCCCAGGGATGTTCTCGTCTAAAGCTTTTACATCTTTTACTGTACGAATGTCATGATTTCCTTCTTTGGCAGCATCTGCAAAGCTGGTGTTTTTAGCATCCATTTCAAATCTTGTAACCTTTGTATAAAGGTCATTCAGTGACTGCTCAGACGGCTCGATCCTTCTTGCAAGCATGGCTATCTTAACCGCAGGCTTTTCTTCTGTTTTTTCCTTAATATTGATCACGTGATATCCAAAGTCGCTTTCTACCACTCCTACAGTACCGGCTGAATTTGAAAAAACGAATTCATCAAATGCAGGGATCATATCCCCCGGACGAAAATCTCCAAGATCCCCTCCCTGAGTAACCGAAGCCCTGTCTGCAGAAAATTCTGTTGCCAGGTCGGCAAACTTTTCTTTATCTCTTCTTACCACCTGCGCAAGGCTGTCGGCTAGTTGTTTAGCTTCTTCTTTTGTACGGGTAGCCCCTTCAGCAGTTGGAAGTCCTTCCCAGGTCACCATAATGTGGCTCGCGTTGGCAGAATCGGCCATTTGTCTTTTTTCCAGCATTTTGGTCACTCTCCAGTATCCGCCTTCCTTGTATGGTGCAGTAACCTCTCCTTCTTCGATATCGAAGATCGCAGCTGCATTATTACCGGTATATTGGTCTCTGAATACAAACCTGTCCTGGAATTCTATATCTGAATTCTGGTTCACAAAGCTGGCAACATCGTTAGTGTTCCTGAATCCTTCCATGGCTCTTTCCAGTTCCTCTCTAACTTCAGCTTCATCACTGGCACTAGCCTCCTCCTGGAAGAAGATGTACTGGATATCACGTGCTTTTTCAGTTTGAAATCTTTTAGGATGTTTTTTCACATAGTTGCGAATATCATCTTTGGAAACCTCAACCTCACTGTCGGGTACAGTCGTATAAGGAACCTGTACAAAACGAATGTCGACATTGTCATTCTCCAGGCGGTAAGCCTGTTCTCCCTCAAGAAGGGTTGCACCTACTCCTGCCCTTACAAGGTTGTAGTATATATTTTCCCGGGCACTCTCTGCAATAGAATTCTCATAAGCAACCCATTGCTGGTATGCCTGTGGAGAAGTGGCCCTTAAATTGGCAACATATTCCTGCAGCCTGTTGTCATCAAACATTCCGGCCTCATTGGTGAAATTTGGGTTTTGACCAAGTTGTTGACGCAGGGCACGTCTCACCTGTGCCTCACCCACATCTATTCCCAGCTTATCAAACTCATCAAGAAGCATTACCTCACGAAGTTTCATTTCCCATACCTGGTTTACAGCCTGGGTAGTAGAGGCGTTTTGTCCCATATTTTGTTGATAGGCCTCAACCTGTCTTGCAAACTCTTCCCTGCTTATCTCCTCGCCATTCACGGTTGCAACTACATTTTGGGACTTTTGCGAACTCATCCCCCCGTTACGAATCACATCGGCCAGTACGAATGAGAACAGGGCCAATGCAATAATAATAATCAAGAAAACAGAACGTTGCCTAATTTTATTTAATACTGCCATTTTTAGTTATTGTTTAATCTAATATAGTGGGCGAAAATAGTGTTTTTAGCCTAATTATAAAACTTAATATTTGCAAATTATTAAGGAATAAGAGTTTTTGATACTTGTTTTCAGTCCGTATCCGGCAGAAGGTTTTCCCAGCCCCTTTAAAAGATGGCTGCAGGTACATTTTAGGAAAAAATATGATCTTATACTAAGGTCCCTCATCCGCCTCACACCCTTAATGCTTCTGCTTTTCATTAATCATTTAATAATCGAGTATTTTTCCGCTTTGCCCCTCCCGAGGGTGGCGGAAAAAGTAGTTTGATTCATTTTATTTTTTTTCCGAGTTTGGAAGTTGTTTGGTGTTTATTGTTTGGTGTTTGGTGTTGGATCTTTCTGTCGAGGTTAATTTTCCTTTTTTCGAGGTTAATGGTGGCCTAAACACAAAGTTTAACGGATTTAAGCTACAGAGGTTTCCCCTCCTGCGGAGGGGTGCCTGAAAGGCGGGGTGGGCTCCTCGGAACTTTAAATAATTTCAAAACAAAAAGCGAACAAAGCGGTTATAGTAATCTTTTCACGCTTTTGTATTCCTATCTCTTTTCCCACTTTGCCCCTTCTTAAAGGGTGGCGGAAAAAGTATTCGTACTCCAAAGAAAAAATCTTCCTGGAAGCTCCTAATCTATAGTCGCCCTGCAAAGTTTTTCAGGGTCTCATGGATTATAAGGGTGGTCAAGGCAGGGACGAATGTTATTCATCAAAGCTTCAGAGGCTGCACAGGAGGCTATGGTTTAAATGTCATGCAGTTGAGAGCGGCGGTACTTTTCAAGAACGTTAGATGCTGAAACAAGTTACCATTGACGTACTATATTTCTTCTATTATCCAGGGGAGTTTATTCCCATTTCATAGGACCGCCTTTTCTTTTTTGCATCGCCCAAAAAAGAAACAAAAAAGTCTAGGCTTACGAAAGCTTCTCTAAATTTTTCATTCGGTGGCTAAATTTTAGGAACTCGCGGGCAAATCCTTTCTAGCGAGTTCAATCCGTTTCGCTCAAACAGCCTAAAATTTTTAACGCCCCTCTCATTTCAAATTTTACGATAAGCTTTCGTAGGCCGGGAGAAATTCTGCAAAGAAGATTAGTATATTCATTGATGATATTCATACGTCATCACCTCACGCTAGGTAAATTTTTTACCGCAGGTCTCAGCATGACGTCAGGATTATTTTGGCCAGATTCTAGATTCCAGACTCCAGTCCCGGATCTTGTTCCCCCTTCTTTTTTCCTGGCTCTCTATTCTTTGCTCTTGGTTCTTGGTTCTTGGTTCTTGGTTCCTGGTTCTTGGTTCCAGACTATAGACTCCAGACTCCCGCCTCTAAAATTGATCAATCCCTCTCCCTTATCTCCAGCTCCACCAATTCAATTTTGGTAGTGGACACCTCCAGGATCTTTATGTGAAAGTTCTCGATCTTCACCTCCTCCAGCTGCTGCGGGATCTCCTCGGTGTAATTGGTGATAAATCCACCCAGGGTTTCGTAGTTCTCCCCTTCAGGAATGTCCAGCTTATAGGCTTCATTGAGATAATCTACCTCCAGCCTCGCAGAAAATTTATACCTGTTCTCCTCCAGCTTTTCCTCGATAAGGATCACCGGGTCGTGTTCATCCTCTATCTCCCCAAAAAGTTCCTCCACGATATCCTCCACCGTGATCATCCCGCTGGTACCCCCATATTCATCGATCACCACCGCGATACTTTTTCGCTTTTTGATAAGGATATTCAGGACATCTTTAACCCACATGGTCTCGGGCACAAAAACCACAGGAAGCAAAATAGATTTAAGAGTTGAAGGCCTTTTGAACAGTTCAAAGGAATGAATATATCCTATGATATCGTCAATCGTCTCGTTATACACCAGGATCTTGGAAAGGCCGGTATCGGTAAAAGTCTGAACCAAATCGCGGGGCGCAACATTAAGGTCCACGGCCACGATCTCTGTACGCGGGATCATCACTTCCCTTGCTTTAATGTCTGAAAATTCCAGGGCATTCTGAAAGATCTGTATCTCACTATCCACTTCCTCGTGCAATTCAACCGTTTCCATTTGTTCACTAATAAAATTCCCCAGTTCTATTTTGCTGAAGGCCAGCTGCACTTCATCCCCTTCAGTCTTAAAGAAACGCTTCAAAATAAAATCTGATATCCAGATAATAAAATCTGACACAAAACTGAAGAGCAGGTAGAACAAATACGCCGGTACTGCAAAGAACTTCAGCAGGGAATTGGAGTATATCTGAAAGAAAACCTTGGGAAGAAATTCCGCAGTAAAAAGTATTACGAGTGTGGAAATTACAGTTTGCGTGAGCAGGCTAAAATCTGTGATAAGCACCTGGAGAAATGAACTTTCTGTGCCATTCATCCCCTGCAGCCACTGCATGATAAGATCCCCCATAAAGAAACCGTAGATCACCAGGGCGATATTATTCCCCACCAGCATAGTGGCGATGAATTTGGAAGGTTTTTTAGTAAGGCGTTTAAGGACCTTGGCAAGAAAACCCGCCTGTCGTTTTTCGATCTCTATAAAGATCTTATTGGAAGAAATATAGGCGATCTCCATTCCTGAAAAGAATGCAGAAAGGATCAAAGCACCTACAATAATTATTATTTCACTTTCCATACAGGATTACCGGTTCCTTTCTTCCAATTTCTTCCTGAACCGTCTTTTAAAGAAGTACATAAAGATCGCCACCACAACAAAGGCGGCAAAAAGGTATGCCCTATTTCTTTCCTCGTTCCAAATGCGAATGGTCTCGAACAGGAAAAACGCAGCAATTACAAGGTACGCGTATTCAAAGTATTTAAAAAATCTCATCATTGGTTTTTATCTTCTATGACCTGTACCCCTACATTGGTACGGGAGCGAAAATTAGTGAAATTTAGGTCGCTATCAAAGCCCTGCCCCTGGTTACGTGCCCCGCTGGGACGGCGTATGGTATTTGGTTTATCTGTGAATACCCATCCTATGGTTTGGTCCCAGTAAAGTTGGGTTGCTTCCAGCCTGGTACTGTCGCTGGTCACCAACACTACATCGCCCTGCAGGTCAATAAGACCCGTTTCATCGTAAATGATGGCATAATTGGAGGTCACCGTATTCTTTTGCCTGTTCTCATCAAAGAACTCCAGTTCTATCCCATCGGGAAATTCGCGGTATGGAAACTCCAGGTTGGTATAGTCCAGCATACGCTCACTTTTTAAGGTAGCCACTACCCTGCCGGAATCTGTATACTTAAGATCCAGGTTCGTGCCAATTGCCTGCGGACTATCGCCCGGGAGGTCCATAGCCCGAATCCTGTTAAGATTGCCTTCGCATGAAAAAAGCATTGTCACAGCGGTAACTGTGACAATGCCTCTAATTATATTCTTATATGTGATCATTGATCTTCTTACAATGTAGGTACTTTTACGCTTTCCCCAATCCAGCATCCAATCCTTATGGTTTCGCCCTGCTTCCCGGCCTGGAAAATATCAGACTTTTGTGGAGCTCTACCTTTGTAGGCTGCAACTGTTTCATTTGCAGTGCTGCTTAAAGATGGGTCTACACGTCCTGCTCTCGCAGCATAATCTGCAGCCAACCAGTATACAGCTCTCTTTTCAAAAGTGGTTTCTCCACAGTTGTTTGCACTTTGAGCATACATATTTGCGATATGCAGGTAAGCTCTACCGTTTGAAGGTTGTGCGTCAAGAGACCTTCTATAGAAAGTTCTTGCCTGGGAGAAGTTTCCTCCTTTTCTATAGTTATCAGCAATTCTCATATATACTCTTGCCTTATCTCTTGGATTCTCCTCAAGTTCAGCACTCTCTGTATAGTACTTCATAGCCTGTGAAGATTTACCTTCAGCCTCAGCCAGCTGTCCTAAATAAAGGGCAGATTTTGCAGAAGGCTCAGCTCTGTGAAGTGCTTCAGACACCTGGAAGAAGATTGGATCATCTGTACAATCCTTTGCAGAAAGTCTTTCAGAAGCAATTTTCAACCAGTCAACATCGGTTTTATTTGCCTCGAAGTCCTTTTTATATAAAGGGATAAGGTTATCACAATCTGCTCTTTGACCAAGTTTTGCATTTACACTCCCTTTTACAGTAGAGTAAGCACTAAGGTTAATTTCAGCATTATCTGCCAACTGCTTTTCCTTTCCAGTCAAAGTAGCTCCTGTTTCCTGCTTCTCCACAAGAGGTGCAAGCATTTGTGCAAGCTTGTTCTCTTCATCCTCGATCTTGGTGATCACTTCTTCATACAGCTCAAATACATCCTGCAGGTCTCTTTTACCTTCATCCTGTAGATCTACAAGAAGAGAGAAATATGCATAGATACGCTTTGGGCTTGTGAAGCTCTCCGGGCTGGCCTTGTAAGCATCATCAAAAGCTTTGAACTGCTCCTCTTTGGTTCCAATCCCGTTGTCGTATTTCAACCAGGCGATTTCTCCCTGGATATCTGCTTCATTGGTCTTGTTAGGGAAATGTTTAAGCCTGTCATTCATTAACTGAATGTTTTCTTCAATAAGCTTATTCTTTTCAGCCCCCTGTGCGTTTTCAAGCTTGTGCTTAAGGATACGATCAAGGTACTGGAAGGTTGCCAGACTATAAGTAGGACATTGTTCCTTCACTTCCATAAGTGGCTGGTAGGCCTGGTCGTATCTTTGTGCTTTAGCATCGTCGTAAGCCAGGGCAGCTTTAGTAGCACAATCCTGTGCCTGCAGCACGCTGGTACTTAATAATAAGCCCGAAAAGGCGATGATAATTTTCGTTTTCATTTTTTAGTGTTTATGTGGTTAATCAAATCTTCTTTGCAGGAACCATCTTTCGCTTAATGATAAACTCAAAGATAGTTTAAAAAAGTTTTCTTTTATTAATCCGGAGTTTGTTGTACCGCGCTGACCATACTCAAAACCCAGGTTCGCATTAGAAAAATTAGATCCTGCTGGTAACCCTAATCCAAAAGATATGCCAAACTCGTTAATGCTCTCATTATTGAGGTTTAGACCGGTTTCTTCAAATCGTATTCCCGCCCTGTATACGATGCGGTTAAGGTAATTTGTCATAGAGGTATAATTGGGCACATAAAACCCACCCAGCCTGTATTGTGCTGCATCTTCATAAGCAAAGGGTAACGTACTTGGCCCGGCATTTAAATTGAACTCTGCCGCCTGTATTGCGGTATATTCTGCTCCAACAAACCACTTATTGGGTTTTCCTATTCCACCACCCAGGGTATACTGCCCGGGTAGGGATACCTGTCTTTCGGGCAGGTTCACATCTGTAGAACCGGGAAGCACCGCAATGTCCCCTGCATTATTCACCTGCACTCTGGACGTATTTGTCATCCTGTTGGTAGTGATATCCATTGCCGGGGAATAAATGGCTGCAGCATGTAGATTCAGGTTTGGTGCTATTCTCTTTCGGTAATCGGCACCAAAATTCAGGTTAAATCCGCTAAGATCTGTACGATTTATCTGTCTGGTACCGTACTGTATATTCCTTTCGAAGAATGTGCGGGAATTTTGAACATTTCCGAAGTTATAGTTCACATCCACACCCAGGCTAAAATCTTCAGTAAAAGCATAGGAAGTGGTGAGGAAAACCTTATTCATCCCCCCCGGCCGGTAAACCGGTTGGACACATCATTATTTTGATCCTCTATCCTGTAACCCACAGAGGTAAAGGGAATAAGTCCAAGCCCAAAATTGAGCTTCCCGGTTGGGATACCTATAGCCAGGTAATCAAGCGAAGTGTTTTGGGCGCTTTCGCTCTCACTGGAAGTTTCCATATTGGTCCTGGTATGGCTGCCACCCACGGTGTAGGTGGTAAGCTTAAGTTTACCATAAGCCGCAGGATTGCGAAGGTTCACGTGTATACTATCTGAAAAGATGCTCAGCCCCCCATGGATTGGTTCTCTACCGTCCCTTTAAATTTAGTAAGGCCTATCCCGTAGTATGAATATGGTGAGGAAGTACCCTCTTGCGCAGCCGCTAGCACTGTGGAAAATAAGGCCACGATTATAAAAAATCGTTTGATCATTGAGGTTTATTAAATTCTAAAATATTATTCAATCCTTCGAGGAGAAAATTTGAGTTGGCAAATATGCTATTTTTTAATCGTTTACACAAAAATTGTGCATCCCCGCCCGTCAAAATTACTGTTAATTCTTTATACTGAGCCCTATAAGCATCAATGATCCCGTCAATTTCTGCCGTGATGCCAAAAATAACCCCGCTATGCATACTGCCGCGGGTAGAGTTACCGGTGAGGCTCACTTCCTCCTCCGGTTCTAATAACGGCAATTTTTCAGTAAACGTATGCATGGCTTTGTAACGCATGTGCAGTCCCGGGGAGATAGCACCGCCATAATATTCATTTTGAGAGTTTAGGATATCATAGGTGATACAGGTTCCCGCATCGATAATCAGCACATTTTGCTGTGCATATAATTTTGAAGCAGCCGAAACCAGGGCGATCCTGTCCTGCCCCAGCGTATTGGGCGTGGCGTATTTATTTTTAAACACCTGTGGCAACTCCCGGTCCATGGTGATGAGAATGGTCTTTTCCCGAAGCTTTTCTTCCAACTTCGCAGGGGTTTTTCCAACTACCGACAAGAGGGAATGAGTGATATTTGGATAGTTTTGAAAAATTTCTTCAAGATTTTTAAAAAAATCCTGCCGCAGGGAGGTTTTCTTTTTGAGGAGGGTAGCATCCTGGAAAACAGCCATTTTCACGAGCGTATTTCCAATATCAATAACCAGGTTCATAGATTTTGAATAAAAAAGCCAAGGTACAAAAGCATTTTTTTAAATTTTCCTTTGTGGGTTAATAAAAATGAAATTATATTTGCACCCGCTTGAAAGCATAACAGCAATCAAAGCAACTGGTGCCTTAGCTCAGTTGGTAGAGCAAAGGACTGAAAATCCTTGTGTCCCTGGTTCGATTCCTGGAGGCACCACTTAAAAACCCGAGACGAAAGTCTTGGGTTTTTTCGTTTGTGGAGGTAGTCGTTAGTCTTTAGTCGTTAGTCGTTAGGGGAGTTTGTTGTTTGTTGTTTGGGTTTTAGTGTTGTTTTCCGTTTTCCGTTTGCTGTTTTCTGTTGGTTTTTTCTTGGGAGGGTAATTTTCTTTTTCCGATGCTAATTTTTGTTTAACCACAGAGTTTCAAAGGAGTTGAAAAAGGAGTTTCACGGAGTTAAAAGGATTACGCGGATTTTGGCGGATTTCCCGGAAAATTTAGATCACTAAGTTTCCCCTCCTGCGGAGGGGTGGCCGCAGGGCGGGGTGGGACCTTCGTGACCGGGATTAAACTCGAAGCAAAAGCGAGCAATGCGGAATTCGGATTTAATTTTAATTTCCAGCCACTCAATTCCCTAAATAAATTCTTTTGAAAACGAATCAAAGGGCTCCCCTCCTTTTTTCAATCCCGATATGGATCGGGAGGGTGGACGCTTTAGCGGACGGGGTGGTGGCGTGGAAAAATAGAGTCGTTCCTACAAACACTCCCGCCCATGGCCCTAAACTTTCCTACTTAGTATTTCTCCGCTTTCTTTCCAATGGACTACCGAGTTTGATCTTCTTTCTAAGAAAACCTCACAGGTTAAAAAAAACCTGTGAGGTTTATTCGAACAAGGTTGGGATTCTCCCCTTTTTTTGTCATCCTGCGGAACCCTTTTTCGGGCGACTAAAGATCTCTGGCGGGGGATGAATGTTGTCGTTTTCCTTTTGAGCATCTGCGGGAGGAAAAATATTCATGCCAAAAAGTCTTTTCCCGCTTTGCCCCGCCCTAAAGGGAGGCGGAAAAAGTATTCTGCTCCCAAAACCCCCAACCCCCTCAAGGGGGCTGAAATTTTCCTTTTCAAGACCAATTTGCGGGTGCAATCAAAAATCCCCTTTAGCGGCTTTTCAAACCCAGGAAAAAGGCTATCCTCCAGACTCTAAACTCCAGCCTCTTTTCCCCTCTCGTCTTGTCTCTTGGTTCTTGTCTCTTGGTTCTCGCTCATATGACTTTCGTCATTTTTTATTTACCTCTCCTGTCCTTCCTTTACTACTTTGAATTTGCACAAAAGATCATTTCATGGAACAACCGGTGAAGAACAGGTGGCTTATTGCGGCTTCTGCAGTTGGGATTCATATTTCTATAGGGGCGGTGTATGCCTGGAGCGTTTATACCAAACCGCTTATTGAACAATTTGGCTGGGAGCTTAAAGACACCCAGTTCACTTTTAGCCTCGCGATCTTCTTTTTGGGGATGTCGGCTGCTTTCCTGGGGCACTATTTGGAGAAAAAAGGTCCGCGGAAATCGGGAATGCTTGCCGCTGCTTTCTTCGGAATAGGGATTGCGGGCTCCGGACTCGCGGTTTACCTGGAGTCCATTTATCTGCTCTACCTCTTCTATGGCATCTTCGGCGGAATTGGACTCGGCCTGGGATATATCACCCCGGTTTCCACCCTCGTGAAATGGTTCCCGGACAGACGCGGACTCGCGACCGGACTTGCCATCATGGGCTTCGGCTTCGCGGCTCTAATTAGTAGTCCGCTGATAGTTTATCTGATTGATGTTGTGGGACTGGCCAACAGCTTTTTTATCATGGGCAGCCTCTATTTCGTGGTGATCTTTTTATCATCCCTGTATCTCGCGCCACCGCCGAAGGATTGGCTGCCAAAAGGTTTTAAAGCTACGATAGATTCCGGAAAAAAGAAGATCCAAGGTGACCTATCCCAGCTCACCGCGAATGAAGCAGTAAAAACCAGGAGGTTCTGGTATTTATGGTTGATGCTTTTCATCAACGTCTCCTGCGGGATCGCGATCATCTCTGTAGCCTCTCCCATGGCACAGGAAAATGTCGGATTAACCGTAATAGCTGCAGCTACGATGGTGGGAATTATGGGATTATTCAACGGAGTGGGCAGGATTGGCTGGGCGTCCCTATCTGATATTATTGGAAGGCCCGCCATGTACAGCACCTTCTTTGCGATCCAGATCATCGCCTTTGCTTTGTTGCCGGGAATTAAAGACGCGTTTTTATTCCAGGTAGTGCTGTTTGTAATCCTCTCCTGTTACGGTGGTGGCTTCGCCACTATCCCGGCATATATTGGAGATGTCTTCGGCACCAAACAGCTGGGTGCCATTCACGGATATATCCTAACCTCCTGGGCCCTGGCCGGCTTAGCCGGGCCGCTGTTTGCCGCCTGGGTGAGAACAGCTACCAATAGCTACAACAGCACCCTGTATTTCTTTGCTGGATTGCTGGGTGTGGCGTTGGTGATTTCTATTTTGATGGCGCGTGAGATCAAGAAGATCAAAAAGCAGAATGTGGAGGTTGGAAAGATGGAAGAGAGTGCTTTGGAGATTGCAGGTGAGGTGAAGACGGTTGGTGTTGCTGAGGGGGTATCTTAGATCTCAAAACTTTTATTGATAATTATAAATAGCGAGGTTGATTTTCTTGCTAAGAAAACCTCACAGGTTAAAAAAAACCTGCGAGGTTTGTTCGAACAAGGTTGGGATTTCCCCCGCTTTTTGTCATCCTGCGGAGCCCTTTTTCGGGCGACTAAGGATCTCTGGCGGGGGATGAGCTTGTCGTTTTCTTTTGAGCAGCTGCGGGAGGAGAAGCAAATTTGCCAATTGTGAGATGACCTAAAATGATTTCTGTACTTGCTACTGTCCCTTCCCACTGCACCGGGAATTGGGATTCTTCACTGCGCTCAGAATGACAAGAAGAGTGCGGCCGTCGTTTTTGGCATCCTGAGGAGCGCTTTTCTGGCGACTAAGGATCTCTGGCGGGGGATGAGCTTGTCGTTTTCTTTTGAGCAGCTGCGGAAGGAGAATTCAGAAAATTGAACTAACTCTTTTTCCATTATACCCCTGTGCCAAAGAATTACCCGGATTTTGGCGGATTACCCCGAAAATTTAGAACACGACATTTCCCCTCCTGCGGAGGGGTGCCCGCAGGGCGGGGTGGGCACAGCGTGACGGGGATATATCTCTGTAAAACAATTAAACCAAGCGGAGAAGGTCCTCACGAATGACTCTCGTGCCTTAAGAACCGTCTTCCCCGCATTGAACCCTTCCGTCTTGATTGGCTGAAGGAATTTTCGTTACCAGAATTATCTTCTTAGCCAATCAATCCATCTTCCCTTGAAAAAAGGGAAGGAGCCGTTATTGAGGTACAAAAGAGATTCATGCTGAAAATGAAAAAAGCCTGCTCCCAAAACCCCCAACCCCCTCAAGGGGGCTAACGTTCTTCTTTTTAAGACCACTTTTTACTAAGATCAAAAGTCCCCTTTAGGGGATTTAGGGGTAGAAAAAAGTCTAGTCTCCAGTCTCTAGACTCCAGCCTCCCGCCCCTTAGATCATCCCATTATTAATCCTTCCACCCAATATTCTTAGAACAAAAAATGCCCCTCCCGGGGCACTCTTTATTAAAAACCAATAAAAACTATTATAACACTTAAAACAAAAAACTTGCGATTTCAAATTTCATTAAGAACCAAAGCATCACTACCCCTAAAAGGCTACCTCCAAAAAGAAGCAACCAAAAATTCTTAAAAAGTCCGCCCTCGCGGTCCTCCTCTTCAGAAAACTGTTTCTCAAGATTAATCCTTCTGTTATAGTATAAAAAACTATCTTGGTTGATCACTTCCCTGCCCTCTTCGGTTATGGTGTAAAGATCCTCTTCCACTTTTATAAATCCGGCTTGTAACAGATCGTTCAGCACCTCTTCCTTCCAGGCTTCATATTTATTGTTCCTCAACAATCCTTTTTGATCACGGATCTCGTAGAGAACATTGTCCATCTTGTAGTAAGAAGAAGTGAGCGAAGATTTATAAGCCAGTGCTGTCATATTAAGTAGGGATGAATAATTAGCATTTCTTAAATTAACAAAATTTTTAGATTATGTGCAAATGTTTAAATGTTAAAGTTACATTCATTCAAATGTCAGTCTTAACTATTAATCCTAACCTCCTTATACCCACCTTCCTGCTCCAAAAACCACTCATACGTACTACGAATTCCCTCCTCGAGAGAAATCCTCGACTCCCATCCCTCCCGTTTCAGCTTATCGATGCTGGTTAGTTTTCTGGGGGTGCCGTCGGGTTTTGAGGAGTCCCAGTGGATGTCGCCCTGATGGCCAACTATCTTCTGGATGAGTTCTGCGAGGTCTTTGATGCTGAGCTCATTTCCGGAGCCGACGTTATACAGGTTTTCCGGCAGATTGTTTTCCATCGCGAAGCACACGGCATCTGCCAGGTCCTCCACGTGCAGAAATTCGCGGAAGGGCGTGCCGGTGCCCCAGAGTTCGACAGGCTCCCTGTGACCGGTTTTTTCAGATTTCATTTTAGCATCGTGAAATTTCCTTATCATCGCCGCCAGGACGTGGGAGGTCTGCAGATCGAAATTATCGTTGGGACCGTATAAATTGGTCGGCATCAAGGAATGAAAATCCCTGCCGTACTCCCTGTTGATCGCCTCACAAGCCTTCACCCCGGCAATCTTGGCGATGGCATAGAACTCATTCGTAGGCTCCAGGCTGCCGGTGAGGAGGTATTCCTCCTTGATAGGCTGCGGGGCGTGCTTGGGATAGATGCAGGAACTGCCGAGAAAGATGAATTTTTGCACATCGTTCCTGTAAGCGGCGTCTATTAGGTTGTTCTGCATCTGAAGGTTTTCCATTAAGAACTGGTAGGGGTATTCTTTGTTAGCCATTATGCCTCCAACCCTGGCGGCTGCATCAATTATTACATCAGGTCTTTCTGAATTAATAAAATTGTTTACATCCTTTTGATTTCTTAGATCGAGCTCTTTTGATGTTTTGCCGTTTAAGTTTGAATAGCCTTCAGCCTGGAGCTTCTTCCAAATGGCGGTGCCGACCATTCCTTTATGACCAGCTATGTATATTCGAGAGTGTTTTTCCATCTTATTTTTTTTAACCGCCGAGTAGGCAATGGGGAGTTTCACCCCTAAGCCTCTCACAGAACCGTACGTGACAGTCTCCCGTCATACGGCTCGTGTTATTCTTTATAAATCAACAGTAACCAGTTTGCCAATGATAAAACAGGTTGGGTTTTAACTGTTTTATCTGTTTGAGCTTAATGATAGATTTTCCGGTGTTGATCTTGTATTTGTTTTTCATCCACTTGATCAGTCGTGAATCTACCTTTATTAGTGAGCGTCTTAGTTTATTTTTGCTGTATTTACTGTAATAGTTTATCCAACCTATAAGTTTCATATTGAGACTTTTGGCTATGTCCATTATATCCAACGTTGTGTTGTTCCATAACTTATTATCTCTAATAATCTCTCTAATCCGCTTTTGATTGGATTGACTGATTTCTGCTGTGAAGGCAGTATAAATTTGACCATCAAATTTTCCTATTCTCGCTCCTGGCTGATAGCTAAAGCCCAGAAATTCAAATTTGACCGTCTCGTGTTTTTCCTTCCGCTTGTAATCCTTACAGTAAGCGATGCGTGTTTTGGATTCGTTGACCTGTAGCTTTACTTCAGTCAGTCTTTGTTTGACTGCCTCAAGTACCATTTCCGCTTCTTCCTTGCTGTTGCAATGGATGACGATGTCATCTGCATACCTAACAAAGTTTACCTGAGGGTAGTGTTTGCTCAGCCACATATCAAGGGAGAAGTGTAGATACAGATTGGCAAGCAAAGGACTTATCACACCTCCCTGAGGTGTTCCTTTTCCTTCTTTTTGTTGCAGGGTGCCATCCTTCTTCTGGACAGGCATCTTTAACCATCTCTCTACATACAGTTTCACCCATTTTTCGTCCATAACGTGTTGGGTCGCTTTTAGCACCAACTCGTGATCCATTTCATCAAAGAACTTACTGATGTCCATATCTATCACCCAGTCCTGCTTGAAGCAGTTCTGCCTGACCTGTTCAACGGCATCGTGTGCACTCTTTAGTGGCCTGTAACCATACGAGTTGTCATGAAAGAGCCGGTCTATCCGCTTTTCCATATAATCCTTCAACACCTGTTGGGCTATTCTATCCTTAAGGGTTGGGATTCCTAATTTGCGCACCTTGCCG
Source organism: Antarcticibacterium flavum (assembly GCF_006159205.1). Lineage (NCBI taxonomy): Bacteria > Pseudomonadati > Bacteroidota > Flavobacteriia > Flavobacteriales > Flavobacteriaceae > Antarcticibacterium > Antarcticibacterium flavum. Next base: position 1,865,495 of record NZ_CP040812.1, read on the forward strand.
TCCTTTTTAGGTATCTCTACTTCTCGGACAGCCTGAGGGTGGTAACTGCCAGAGGCTAATCGGTTCCAGATAACGTAGAGATTGCGCTCAGTTTGTTTATCAAACTCAACCCAGCTCTGGTTGTCTATCCCAACGGCTTTACCCCCTTTTTTCACCTTGCGGTAAGCTTTCACCACCTGTGAAAACTCAATTGGTACTGTTTTCTTTACGTGTACATTCATTTGTTAATCATCCCTTTTTATCGGTTGTAGTAGTGAACATTCAACTGAATAACCCGAACCCTTCGCTCCTTCCTGCTTTCACAGGACATCATCACTACTATGGTTCGGTCCGACTTCCGTTTCCCTGCTCTTCACAGTTCCCTGAAACG